>NZ_JBEYTJ010000013.1:0-100696 GCF_040642995.1 Nonomuraea sp. NPDC047529
CCCCGCGGGGCGCGCACCACAGGCCTCTGCCCCCCCCCCCCACGGTGGGGGCCGGGGGGGGCGCCGGCCCACCACTTGGTCAACTTCTTACACGGGCCCGCCTCCCCGCACAGGCCGTGCCCCCCTACGCGGGAAGCACGCAGGACGGGCTGGGCACCTCGTACGACTGCCCGGCCGGCTCGGGCACCCCGTCGTCCAGCGTGAACACGGTCACCTGGCCGGAGTTCTGGTTGGCGACATACAGGCGGTCGCCCGCGATGGCGAAGTGCCGGGGCCAGTCGCCGCCCGAGGGCACCTCGGCCACCGGGGTCAGGTCGGCGGCGCGCAGCACGGAGACTGTGTCGGGCCCGCGGTTGGCGACGTAGACCAGGTCACCGTCGAGCTGCAGGTGAGAGGGCGCGTTGTCGCCCCCGGCGCGCGAGGCGGGGACGACGGTGCGGCGCTCGCCCTCGACGAGCGTCACGGTGCCGTCCAGCTCACCGGCCACGTACAGGCGGTCGCCGGCGAAGGCGAAGTGGCGGGGGCCGGTGCCGGGGGCCAGGGTGATCGGGTCGAGCGGGGAGCCGTCCAGGCGGTAGCGGCGGATCTCGTCGGTGCCCAGGTCGGAGACGTGCAGGACGTCCTCGTGGAAGACGCACATGTGGGCGTGCGGGCCGGCCTGGCGGTCGGGGTCGGGGCCCGAGCCCTCGTGCCTCAGGACGATCGGGTCGCCGGCGAAGGCCCCCCGCTCGTCCAGGTGGTGCAGGCCCGCGGTGCCGTCGCCGTAGTTGGCCACGGCCAGCAGGGTCCCCGAGGGGTGGACCGCCAGGTGGCAGGGGCTGTCGCCGTCACTGGAGCGTTCGTCCAGCGGGGACAGGCCGCCGTCCATGGTGAAGGCGGTGAGCCAGCCGCGCCGCAACTCGCCCACCGCGTACAACACCGGCAGGGTGGGGTGCGCGGCCAGGAACGACGGCGAGGCCACGCGGATCAGCTCGCCGTCCGCGGTCACGATGCCGGGGCCGTAGCCGCCTATGTAGAGGTTCACAACGGGATCCTTCTTATGGTTGACTGGAGCAATGAATTCGTTGACGGAGGCAAGGGTTTCTGAGATCAGAGCCTTCAACCGGTTCTATACGAAAGTGATCGGCGTCCTCCAGGCAGGCATGCTCGACTCGCCCTACTCGCTGACGGAAGTCCGGGTGCTGTTCGAGCTGGCGCACGCCGAGAGCATGGAGACCGGCGAGCTGCGCGGCCTGCTCGACCTCGACGCGGGCTACCTGAGCCGGATCCTGGCCCGGTTCGAGGGCGACGGCCTGGTGTCGCGCGAGCGGTCGGCCGCCGACGCCCGCAAGCAGCTCGTACGGCTGACCGAGGCCGGCGCCGCGACCTTCGCCGGGCTCGACCGCCGGTCGGCCGAGGAGATCGAGCGCCTGCTCGGCGGCCTGCCCGAGGAGGACCAGGCGCTGCTGGTCGGCGGCATGGCGACGATCAGGCGGCTGCTCGGCGAGCCCTCCGAGCGCTCGTACGTGATCAGGCCCCCGCGGACGGGCGACCTGGGCTGGGTCGCCTACCGGCACGGCGCCCTCTACAGCGAGGAGTACGGCTGGGGCACCGAGTTCGAGCAGCTCGTGGCCAGGATCGTGGGCGCCTACGACCCCGCCCGCGACGCCGGCTGGATCGCCGAGGTCGACGGCGAGCGCGCCGGATGCGTGTTCTGCGTGCACCAGGACGACACGACGGCCAAGCTGCGCATGTTGCTGGTCGAGCCGTCGGCGCGGGGGCTCGGGATCGGCCGGCGCCTGGTGGCCGAGTGCCTGCGCCACGCCAGGGCGCGCGGCTACCGGCGGATCACGTTGTGGACCCGCGACTGCCTGGTGAGCGCGCGGCGCATCTACCAGGCGGCCGGGTTCGAGCTGGAGTCGGCCGAACGGGGCGTGGAGAACGGCGCCGAGGTCACCGAGGAGATGTGGTCGCTCGACCTCGGGGCCACCGGTTGAGCGGCCCGGCACACCGACGACCGGAAGGAGTTCTGGGCGGCGGGGGTCGCCCCGGACGTCCCGCTGGAGGCGCTGGTGGGGCAGCTCGTGGCCGAGTTGAAGCTGATGCCGGTCCGCTGCCCGGCCTGGGCCGAGGACGTCCGGTCAGGGGCGGAAGGGGCCGCCGACCTCGAAGGTGTGGCCCTCGGTGCGGCCGCGCCTGGCCGAGAAGTAGAGCCGGTCGCCCCTCGGCGAGAACGCCAGCCCGGTGAGCTCGGCCCCGTCGTGCCCGGTGAGCCGCAGGAACGGCGTGACGGCCCGGTCGGGGGCGATGACGTCGATCTCCGTCGTCTCCCTGGCCACGTAGAGGTCGCCCGAGGGCGCGGCCGTGATCGCGCGCACGCCCTCGCACAGCCGGTCGAGCGTGGAGGTCTGCGCGTCGTAGGCCCACAGGCCGGTGTCGCCCTTGGTGGTGAAGTAGCAGACGCCGCCCGCGTAGTGGCAGCCGTCGCCGCCGTCGAAGTGGCGGGCGTCCTCGACCTGGTGGCGGGCCGCGGTGAGCAGCGCGGCCGGGGACGGCACCGGCCGCCATCCGCCCGACGCGCACAGCACCTCCAGCGTGCCCTCGGTCAGGTCGCCCCAGTCGCCGGGCCGGAACCGGTAGAAGCAGCCGTCCTGCTCGTCCTCGGTCATGTAGACGACGCGCCGCTCGGGGTCGCAGGCGGCGGCCTCGTGCCTGAAGCGGCCCATGGCCAGGCGGGGACGGGCGGCGCGGGCGCCGTAGGGGTCGCACTCGAAGACGCGGCCGCGGTCGCCGAGCTCGCACGACAGCCAGGTGTGCCACGGCGTGGCGCCGCCCGCGCAGTTGAGGTCGGTGCCGGACAGGATGCGGTAGGCGTCGGCGACCGTGCCGTCGGCCTGGAAGCGCACCGCGGAGGCGCCGCCGAGCAGGGGCAGCTCGGAGTTGGACACGTAGATCCAGCCGGCGCCGTCGGGGAAACAGGCGCCGCCGTCGGGCGCCGCGTGCCAGGTGAGCCCGGCCACCTTGTCACCGGAGCGGGCCACGACCCGGCCGGTGAAGCCCGGCGGCAGCGCGAGCCCGTCGGCGGACGCCGGCGTGAGCGGCCCGTACGGGCTGATGCCGCCCTGCAAGAGCGGGCCCGTGCGGAGGAGAGTCTTGTGGGACATCGTGGGGCCTCCCTCTAGGTGCCACGCTAGTCGACCGCATCGACATGAATGGCAAGGACTCGCGACATCAAACTCTGTGCAAACCCCGCGCTCCGTCGCGGCGGGAGATCGTCGGCGGTCCCTGGACGATGCGTGACAGTCCGTACCCACTGCGCGGAAGATCGCCCACTTCCCCACCCGGACACACAAACGCCCGGACGCACGAAGGCCCGGACGCGCGAAGGCCCGGGCTCGTGCCCGGGCCTTTCGGTTGCGCGGTCGGCCTGCGGTCAGCGCTGGGCCTGGAACATCCAGTGCTGCTTGTCGATGTCCTGCGTCACGGCGATGAGCAGGTCCTGGCTGACGGGGTCGGCCTCGTCGGTGGCGCGGATGCGCTCGTACATGCGCTTGCTGATGCCGTCGAGGATGTCGGTGACGGTCGCCACGACCTTGCCGTCCTCCAGCCAGCCGCGCTCGGGCTGCTGGAGCTGGGTGGACTTGGCGACGGTCGCCGATCGTCCGTCGGGGTTCACGCCGAGGGCGACGGCGCGTTCGGCGATGGTGTCCATATGGGTACGGGCCAGGTCGGTCAGCTCGTCAAGCTGGAGGTGAATCGGGCGGAAATGGGGGCCGACGAGGTTCCAGTGCGCCTGCTTGGCGATCAGCGACAGATCGATCAGATCGACAAGGGCGCCCTGCAGGGCTTCGGCGACAGTGTTCTTGGCGTCACCCGAGAGCGGACCGGTGATCGTAGCCATGTCGTATTTCCTCCCCTTCAGTAGTGCTTTTCCCCTTTTACAACGTCATTCGGGGCTCGATTCTTCCGATCTTTCCGTCATTGACAGTGCAATAGTGACAGTGTCATTGTGGACGGTATGAGCGACACCTGGACCATCGGCGAGCTGGCCGAGCACGCGGCGCACGCGCTGCGCGCCGGCGCGCAGCCGGTCAACGGCCGGGTCCGCGATGTGCCCGGGGAGCGCCTGATCAGGTGGTACACCACCATCGGCCTCGTGGACCCGCCCCTGACCCGGCGCGGCAGGATCGCCCGTTACGGCCGGCGGCACCTGCTGCAACTGGTGGCCGTCAAGCGCATGCAGGCCGCGGGGCACTCGATCGCGGAGATCCAGACGGCCCTGGCCGGGGCGACGAACACGACGCTGGCGACGGCCGCCGGCCTGACCGACGCGCCGCCCCCGGGCCCGGCGGTCCGGCGTCCCCCACCGGGCGGCCCGGACGGCGGCGGCGACGCGGGACGGGGCCGGTTCTGGGCCGATCGGCCGAGCCGTCCCGCCCCGGCCGCCGTCCAAGAACCGGGGGGCCCCGAAGCCGCGCCGCGACCGGCGGCCGGGGACACGGGCGGGCACGCCGCCGGAGGCGCGGTCGCGGGGATCGCGCTCGGCGACGGCGTGCGGATCGTGTGGGACGGGGGGCGGCCTCCGTCCGAGGAGGACGTCCAGGCGGTGCTGGCGGCGGCGGGACCGCTGCTCGCGGTGCTCGTAGAGAGGAGACTGCTGTGAAGATCACTTCGCTGGAGCCCGCACGGTGCCTGCCGGTGCCGGACGCCGGGTTCGGCGCGCTGCTGACCGAACGCGGCAACCTGCCGCTGGAGAGCGTGGACGTCCACGCCGACATCGCCGGGCTCATCGCCGGGGTCGAGGTCGAGCAGGGGTTCCGCAACCCGTTCGACGTCACGCTGGAGGCGACCTACGTCTTCCCGCTGCCCGACCGGGCGGCGGTGACGGGGTTCAGGATGGAGGCCGACGACCGGGTCGTGGAGGGCGTGCTGAAAGAGCGCGGCCAGGCCAGGGCCGACTACGACCAGGCGTTGCGCGAGGGCAGGCGGGCGGCCATCGCCGAGGAGGACCGGCCCGACGTGTTCACGATCAGGGTGGGCAACATCCTGCCCGGCGAACGCGTCTCGGTCAGGCTGAGCATGAGCCAGCCCCTCCCCTACGAGGACGGCGCGGCGACGTTCCGCTTCCCGCTCGTCGTGGCCCCGCGGTACGTCCCGGGCACCCCGCTCGACGGCGATCCGGCGGGGTCCGGGGGCGCGCCGGACACCGACGCCGTGCCCGACGCGTCCAGGATCACGCCGCCGGTGCTGCTGCCCGGCTTCCCCAGCCCGGTGCGCCTCTCGCTCACCGCCCGCGTCGACGCCTCCGGCCTCGACCTGCGGGAGCTGGCCTCCAGCCTGCACGTGGTCGAGGAGGAGAACCACACCGTACGGCTGCGTCCGGGCGAGCGGCTCGACCGCGACTTCGTGCTGCGCCTGTCGTTCGAGGCGTCCACGTCGCTGCAGTTCGACGGCCGGGGGACGTTCGCGCTCACCGTCGTCCCGCCCGCGCTCCAGGCCGCCCGCGCGCCGCGGGACGTGGTGCTGCTGCTCGACCGTTCGGGCAGCATGGGCGGCTGGAAGATGGTCGCGGCGCGGCGGGCGGCGGCGCGCATCGTCGACACGCTGACCGCGCACGACCGCTTCGACGTGCTGACGTTCGACTCGGTGGTCGAGGCGGCGTTCGAGGGGCTGGTGGAGGCGTCCGACCGCAACCGGTACCGGGCGGTCGAGCACCTCGCGCGGGTCGACGCGCGCGGCGGCACCGAACTGCTCGAACCGCTGCGCCGCGCCATCGCGCTGCTCGGCGCGCCCGGCGACAGGGAGCGGGTGCTGGTGCTGGTCACCGACGGCCAGGTGGGCAACGAGGACCAGATCCTGGAACAGACCGGCGGCGCGCTGTCGGCGATGCGGGTGCACACGGTCGGGATCGACCGGGCGGTGAACGCCGGGTTCCTCGGCAGGCTCGCCGGGCTGGGCGCGGGCCGGTGCGAGCTGGTGGAGTCCGAGGACCGGCTCGACGCGGCGATGGAGCAGATCCACCGCAGGATCGGCGCGCCGCTGGTGACGGACCTGTCCCTGAAGGGGCTGGAGACCGACCCGGACACCGTCACCCATCTCGGCTCGATCTTCCCGGGCGTGCCGCTCCGGGTGTACGGGCGGTGCCGCGAGGGCGCCGAGGCCGTCACCGTACGCGGGACGTCGGCCGAGGGGCCGTGGGAGGAGCGGGTCACGGGGGTGACCACGGACGGTCCCGCCCTCCGTGCCGTCTGGGCCCGCGCCCATCTGCGCGAGCTGGAGGACCGGTACGCCATGGGCGAGCACGGTCTGGAGTCGCGGATCGTGGGGGTCTCGCTGGAGAACGGCGTGCTGTGCAGGTTCACGGCGTACGTGGCGATCGACACCCGGCAGGTCGCGGAGGGCGGGCCCGAGCATCGGGTCATCCAGCCGGTCGAGCCGCCGAGCGGGTGGGAGCTGCCGCCGAACCCGTCCATGGGCGGAGGGTTCGTGGCGCAGGCCATGACGATGGCCCGTCCGGCAAGCGCTCCCCGCATGATGCCTCAGGGCTTCGCCCCGCCGGCCGGCGGCGGGCCCGCCGCCTCCTCGGCCGAGGCCCCCTTCCCGGCGCCGCCCTCGGCCGGCGGCCCCGCCGGTCCGCCGCCGCCCGCGCCGGGTTCCGGTGGGTCGGGGTTCGGGGGCTCGCCGATGTTCGCGCCTCCGGTGTCACCGCGTCCGGCGCACCGGCTGGAGTCGGTCAGGCCGCAGCTGAAGGCCGAACTGGACCGGCTCACGGCGATGCGCGTCCCGGACGCGCTGTACCTGGCCGACCTGGGCTCCCGGCTGGCGGCGCTGGCGGCGTACCTGGGCGGGAACGAGGCGCTGACGGCGCTGGCCCGCGACCTGGAGGCGGCCGAGCGTCCGGGCACGGACCTCCGGGCCCTGCACGACCACGCCGTCGACCTCCTCACCGGCCTCACCGGCGGCGCCCCAGGGTCCGCCGACGACGCCGCCGGTCCCGCCCTTCCGGGGGACCCCGGCTCAGGAACGCGCCGCGGCCCCTTCTGGAAACGCCGCTGACACCTGTGGCAGCGCTGCGGAATCACGCGGCGCTGCCACGCGTGACGCCGGGCGGGCGGTGGAACCGCACCCCGGGGACACTCCTGGAGAATGGCGAAAGGGCGGCCGACCATGTCGCACGGCATCCCTTCAAAGCCGCCGTTCGCCCCGAACCCGGGAATCCAACAGTCTTTGCCGATTTCGACGAACAATCAGCCCGATAACGCGCGATCCCCGCGCAATACGCCGCAGCGCACTCCCGCCCGCCGACCGGCCTCCCATGACGCGGACGCCACCCGAATCCTCGCGCGAGCATTATGAATTTCACGCCCGGCGATATCTTCGCCGCGATATTCGGACGCCCCCAGGAAAAGGCGTGCCATTCTCGTGCGCCATCATCGCCCGCGGCCTCCTATTCTGGACGGGTGAGCACACTCGTCCTGGACGGCGGCCTGTCCACGCATCTGGAGTCGCTCGGCGCGGATCTGCGCGACGAGCTCTGGTCGGCACGCCTGCTGCTGGAGCAGCCCGAGCTGATCAGGCGGGTGCACGCCGACTACTACGCGGCGGGCGCCGACGTGGCGACCACGGCGAGCTACCAGGCCACCATCCCCGGCTTCCAGCGGCGGGGGCTCGACCGGTCCGAGGCCGAGCGGCTGATCAGGCTGTCGGTCGAGCTGGCCGGGCAGGCCCGCGACGAGGCCGGTCACGGCCTGGTGGCGGCCTCGGTCGGCCCCTACGGCGCCTACCTGGCCAACGGCGCCGAGTACACCGGCGACTACGACCTCGACGAGGACGGCCTGCTGGCCTGGCACCGTCCGCGCTGGGAGATCCTGGCCGCCGCCGGCGCCGACCTGCTGGCCTGCGAGACCATCCCGTCCTACGCCGAGGCGCGCGCGCTGGCCAGGCTGCTGGCCGCCACGCCGGAGGTCAAGGCGTGGGTGAGCTTCTCCTGCCGCGACGCCGAGCACATCAACGACGGCACCCTGATCGACCGGGCCGCCGCGCTGTTCTCGGGCAACCCGCAGGTGGTGGCGGTGGGCGTCAACTGCACGGCGCCGCGGCACATCCCCGGCCTGGTCGCCCGCCTGTCCGGCGGCCTGCCCGTCGTGGTCTACCCCAACTCCGGCGAGACGTGGGACGCCGGGCGGCGCCGCTGGCTGGGCCTGTCCGACCCGGTGGAGTACGGCCTGGCCGCCAAGGAGTGGGAGCGCGCCGGGGCGTCGCTGATCGGCGGCTGCTGCCGTACGACCCCCGACCACATCAGGCAGATCCGCGCCCACCTGACCTGAGCGCCGCGGGGCCCTCGCGCACGCCACACCGAAGAGGGCGCACGCGAAGGCCGTGAGGCGGCCGGACGGGACGGTCTCTAGACGGTCACCGGGGCGGTGGTGCGGCGGCGGTCGAGGACGGTGTCGAGGGACAGGGCGCCGCCCCCGGTGAAGCCCACCGCCAGGCTCGCCGCCGCCAGGGCGAGGACGAACTCGTAACCCCCGTCGCCCGCGCCGAAGCCGTTGGCGCCGTGGACGAACACCACCGCGCCGATCATGTTCAGGGCCAGCAGCGTGCCCGCGACCGGCAGGGCGACGCCGAGGATCAGCGCGATGCCGCCGACCACCTCCAGCACGGCCACGGCGGGCGCGGCCAGCCCGGCCAGCGGGATGCCCGCGGACTCGAAGAACTTCGTGGTGCCCGCGATGCCCATGTCGGCGAACTTCTGGTAGCCGTGCACCAGGAAGATCACCCCGACGGCGATCCTGGCCAGCAGCAGAGCGATGGGACGCGCCCTGTCGATCATGGAACCTCCAGATGGAGTCGTTCAGATTTGAACAACCACTCTATCGGTAGTTCAAAACTGAACAACAAGTACACTTGGGACGTGACGGACACCCGCTGGCTCGACGAGACGGAGATGGCCGCCTGGCGCGCCTTCCTGTCGGCCTCCCATTTGCTCGAACGGCGCATCGAGGAGCAGCTCAAGGCCACGGCCGGGCTGACACACCCGCAGTACGAGATCCTGGCGCGGCTGTCGGACGCGCCCGGCCGTCAGATGCGCATGACCGAGCTGGCCCGGGGCGTGGTGGTGTCGAAGAGCGCGCTGACGTACCAGATCACCCAGTTGGAGAAGGCGGGGCTGGTGGAGCGCACCACCTGCCCCTCCGACGACCGCGGGGTGCTGGCCGTGCTCACCGAGGCGGGCGAGCGCTGCCTGGAACGCGTCGCGCCCGGCCACGTGGCGGTCGTGCGGGACTACCTGATCGACCGGCTCAGCAGCGCGGAGCTGACCTCACTGACCAGCGCGATGACGAAGAGCGAACAGGCCCTCAGGACCTGACGGGAAAGCGGGGCCGCCTCTTAGGAGGCGGCCTTGGCGGCGGCGCGGGCGGCGCGTTCCATCTCGACCCTGGCGCTGGCGGCGTACTTGTCGACGTACTCCTGGCCGGACAGCTCCATCAGCGCGTACATGATCTCGTCGGTGACCGCGCGCAGGACCAGCCGGTCGTCCTCCATGCCGTAGTAGCGGGAGAAGTCGAGCGGCTTGCCGAACCTGACGCCCGGACGGATGCCGAGCTTGGGGAACAGCCGCCCGGGCGGCATCATCTCGTAGGTGTTGACCATGGCCCACGGGATGACCGGCACGCGCGACTCCAGCGCGAGCCGGGCCACGCCGGTCTTGCCCTTGTACAGGCGGCCGTCGGGCGAACGCGTGCCCTCGGGGTAGATGCCCAGGATGTTGCCCTCGCGCAGGATGCGCAGGCCGGTGCGGAGCGCGGCCTCGCTGGCCTTGCCGCCGGAGCGGTCGATCGGCACGGTGCCGACGCCGCTGAAGAACAGCCGGGTGAAGAAGCCCTTGAGGCCGGTGCCGGTGAAGTAGTCGGCCTTGCCGAGCGAGATCACCTTACGGCGGATCTGCAGCGGGCCGAAGAAGTGGTCGGCGAAGGAGAGATGGTTTCCGGCCAGGATCGCGGGCCCCTGCTTGGGTACGTTGTCGCCACCCTCCGTCCACGGACGGAAGAGCATGAGGATCGGCTTCAAGATGGCCTTGACCACCCAGTAGAACACCCGGCCACCTCTTCCGCAGGACATCATGATGGAGCAGAGTCATCTTCCCATCCCTGGCGAGATGCAACTACATCAGCTCTCGCACAATCACCCCGGAACGTGCGACGATCGGGCAGATCCGGGATGAAATTGCGTGGAGGAGCTGTTATGCCGCTCATGCCAGGCGCGGAGCCCTACCACCACCAAGCGGGTCAGGTCGGTGTGCTGCTCTGCCACGGGTTCACCGGCACGCCGCAGTCGTTGCGGCCGTGGGCCGAGTACCTGGCCGGTCACGGGGTCAGCGTGTCGCTCCCCCGCCAGCCGGGCCACGGCACCACGTGGCAGGAGATGAACCGCACCCGCTGGGAAGACTGGTACGCCGAGGTGGAGAAGGCGTTCGCCGACCTCCAGGGGCGTTGCGCGGAGGTGTTCGTGGCGGGCCTGTCGCTGGGCGGCTGCCTGGCGCTGCGGCTGGCCGAGGTGCACGGGGACGCGGTCGGGGGCGTGGTGGTGGTCAACCCGTCCATCGCCGTGGACGTGCCGCTGCTGAGGCTGGCGCCGCTGCTGAAGTGGTTCCTGCCGTCGGTGCCCGGTGTCGCCAACGACGTCAAGAAGCCCGGCGTGACCGAGCTGGCCTACGCCCGCACGCCCGTCAAGGCGGCCGCGTCGCTGCCGGGGCTGTGGTCGCTGGTGCGGGCCGACCTGGCGAAGGTCACCCAGCCGCTGCTGGTCTTCCACAGCCGCGACGACCACGTGGTGAAACCGACGAGTGTGGCGATCATTCGCCAGAAGGTCCCGCAGGCCACGATCGAGGAGCTTACCGATAGCTACCATGTTGCGACGCTGGACAACGATGCCGACAGGATCTTTGCCGGTAGCCTCGACTTCATCCGGACACATGCCTCGGTACCCTTGCAGAGGGACTGATCGCACCCAGGGGGAAGTCGCGATCGCTGCGGAGAGGCCCATCTAGGTGACGCCCCAGAGTGACGAGGACGAGGTCTGGCGGCAGATCGTCGCGTCCTTCAACGACACAGCCGAGCGCGACTCGGCCGACCAGCCATGGCCGGACAGCGAGAACGTGCCCGCCGAGCCCACCCGCAGGGTGGTCAAACCCTCCGAGGAGCTCGAACTCGACCAGGACGAGCCCGACCGCGAGTCCGACCACGAGCCCGACCACAACCGGGACGACGACGAGGACGAGGGGCACTTCGAGCCCCCGCCCCCGCCGCCGCTGCCCAAGCTCGACCTGCCCACCAAGCTGGCGTGGGTGGCCCTGTTCGGCGGGCCTGCCTACCTGCTGGTGGCCGCGATGGCGAGCTGGCAGATGGAGGGCTGGGCGCTGTTCACCGCGGTGGCGGCGTTCATCGGCGGGTTCGTGGCGCTGGTGGTGCGCATGGGCGACGGCCCGCCCAACGACTCCGGCTGGGACGACGGCGCCGTCCTGTAGGGCCGCCCTGTGGGGCGGCCCTCGCGACCCGGTCCGTTACGACTTGGCCGTGGTGGTGCGGGGGGCGAAGGACTCCACCACGTCGGAGTAGCGGTCGGCCGTGTCGACCGCGTGGCCGACCGCCCACAGCGCGCCCTTGCCGGCCAGGTAGGCCACCGCCTGGAGGCGCACGCTGTCGCGGCCCTTCTCGGCGGCGCCGCGGATGATCTGGCAGGCGTCCTTCTCGCAGCGCATCACGAACGGCTGGGCCGCCTGCTCGGGGTCGTAGCCGGTCATCCAGTAGCGGCCCTTGCCGTCGCCGGTGACGCCGTAGAGGCGGGCGCCGGTGGCCGGGATCGCCAGGCGCTGCCAGCGCTTGCCGTTCCAGGTGAGCACGAGCGGCGAGATCTCGCCCGGGCCGTGGTAGACGCCGCCCACGGCCACCGCGCGCTTGGAGCTGTCGACCTGGATGTCGCGCAGGTAGCCGCCGGGGACGGCGGGCACGGACATCGACTTCCAGGCCCCCGACGTGTAGTGCATGATCAGCGGCGCGCCGCCGGTGTCGCCGACCGCGAAGCCCGAGGCGACCGCGTAGAGCGCGCCCTTCTCCTTGGTCTGCTGGACGGTCCAGCTGTTGCCCTGGCCGGTGAGGATGAGCCCGGACTTCTCCCGGCTGCCGACCGCGACCACCCGGCCCGGCTTGGCGTCGATGCCGCCCAGCCAGTCGCCGGCGTGCAGCCCCTGCGGCCGGACCCGGTCGAAGCCGGTGACATCGCCGTGGGCCAGGTAGGGCAGGCCGTCGTGCCCGTCGCCGACCGCCCACACGTCGGAGGCGCCGGCGGCGGCCAGGCCGCGCAGGTTGCCGGCGGCGGTGGCGTCGCGCACGGCCACCTCGCTCCAGGCGGTGCCGTTCCAGTGGCGGATCGTGCCGCGGTTCTTCCAGACGTCCCAGATCTCCTGCTGGCCGACCGCCCACACGTCGCCCGGCGAGACGGCGAGCACGTCGGAGAGCGAGCCGTCCGCGTCGAGGCGCGCGCTCGTCGATTTCTGCCACGCCTCGGCGGCGGGACGGGGCTCGGCATGCGCGGCGGGCGTGACCTGCGGCAAGGCCACGGACGTCGCCAGAAGGACGGAGAGCGCACGCCGCTGAGAGCGACGGGTCATGAGCAAATGCTACGGGCTGCCCCGGGCGGCTCGCCCGTCAGAGTCCAACCTGCAACTCCGCGAGCACCGGCAGATGGTCGCTGGCCCCGGCCAGATCGGCGTTCCCGGCCGCCACTCCGCCGCAGGACAGGACGCTCGTCCCGCGCGCGGCGAACACCGCGTCGATGCGCTCGGCGGGCCGGGCGGCGGGGAAGGTCAGCCCGTCGCCCGAGGGCGCGACGGCGTGGCAGTCGGTGAGCCGGGCGGCCAGGAAACGCCAGGCCGGCTGGTGACGCCGCTCGTTGACGTCGGCGCCGACCACGATCGCGGCGTCGTGCGCGGCGGCCGCCCGTTCCATGAGGGACATGGCCTCGCCCGCGTGCCGCAGCCGGGCGGCGAGGTGGAGGTCGAGGTGGAGCGAGCCGACGGCCAGCCGCGCGCCGCCGATCTCGACGACGGCGACGGCGAGCACCCGCCGCTCCAGGCCGGGGAACGCCTTGAGCCGGTGGAGCCGCGCCTCCAGCACCCGGACCCGCGGCCCGGCCAGCACGCACACGCCGCCGGCGCGCCCCGGCGTGGCCACGCGCAGCCCGCCGGCCTCGGCCAGGGCCCGGCGCCTGGACCGCCACCGGGCGAACCTGGGCGCCTCCTGGACGCAGACCAGGTCGGCCCGCATCGCGGCGAGCACCCGGCGCAACGCGGGCACGCTGTCACGCATGCTCCGCACGTTGTACGAGGCGACCCTGACCAGCACGCGCTAGCGCCGCCGGGCCAGGTCGGCGGCCCCGACCACACCCGCGGACGCGCCCAGCTCGGCCAGCCGGATCTCGGCGAGCGGCCGGTGGCCGTGGCCGGTGAGCTGCCTGGCGAACACCTCGCGGGCCTCGTCCAGGAACAGGTCGGCGGCCCGCGAGACGCCGCCGCCGACGATGAAGCAGCCGGGATCGAGCACGGCGGCCAGGTCGGCCATGCCCTGCCCGAGCCAGTCGGCCAGGCTGCGGAAGGCGGCCAGCGCGACCTTGTCGCCCAGCCGGGCGGCCTCGGTGACCTCCTCGCCCTCGATCCGGCCGCCGGACAGGCCGAGCAGGATCTCGGCGCGTTCGGGCTGCCGGGCCGCGATCTCCCTGGCCTCCTTGACCAGGGCCTGGCCGCTGGCGTACTGCTCCCAGCAGCCGAGGTTGCCGCAGCCGCACACCCGGCCCTCGGGCACGACCTGCATGTGGCCGAGCTCGGCGCCCATGCCCCAGCGGCCGCGGTAGAGGGCGCCGTCGATGACGATGCCGCCGCCGATGCCGGTGCCGAGGGTCAGGCACACCACGTGGGACTGGCCGCGCCCGGCGCCGAACGTGGTCTCGCCCCAGGCCATGGCGTTGGCGTCGTTCTCGATCACGACAGGCAGGCCGACCAGGTCGCTGATCTTCTTCTGCAGCGGCTCCTCGCGCCAGGCGAGATTGGGGGCGAAACGCACGATCGAGCGGGTCTCGTCGACGAACCCGGCCGCGCCGACGCCGACCGCCTCGACGTCCCTGTCGCGTGACAGCTCGCGGACGACGTCCGCGACCGTCTCGGCGACCACGTCGGGCCGATCGGCCGCGGTCGGCCTGAGGGTGTGTTCGACGATCTCGCCGTTGTCGTCGACCACGCCCGCGGCGACCTTGGTACCGCCGATGTCGACACCGATCGTGAGCATGCCGCGTGTCTCCCTATCCCAGATCTATGTGTTCCACGTCGCCGCGATCGCGGTCACGGGTGTCGCGCGGCCCGCGGGGGGCGGGCCTGCTCAGCGCGTCGAACGCACCGCGCACCGCGGCGAACAGCTCGCCGCCCGCGGCCACCAGGTGGCCGGTCACGTCGGAGCCCGACTCCCGCTGGGCCGCGATCGCCCGGCACACCGGGCAGGCGCGGCAGATGTACTCGTCGTGGGGCTCGGACACCGCCTCGCTCCACACGTCCTTCTCCTTGCGGGCGCCGCCGCCCGTGAAGGAGTTGTAGACGGTCTTGCCGACCTGACGCGTGGCGCGCCCCTGGATCGTCTCGAACAGCTTGCGGGCCTCGTCGGCGACGGTGCCGATGGGATCCCTGTCGTTGTTCTCGGTCATCTGGCCCTCCCTGAGTACGGTTCGCTCATCCTGCTCAACTCATTCGGAGGCGGATTCGCTCCCCACACTGAACCGTATTCTCAGGACGCCGTCGCGGAGCACGGCGGAGCCGATCCTCCTGCGGGCCAGCGCCGCCGGCAACGCCAGGATCCTGCGGTACGGACCGGCGGTGATGATGAGCTCGTCGCCCTTGCGGGCCAGGTCGACGTCGTCGCGGTCGGCGCCGGGCAGGGCGAG
Organism: Nonomuraea sp. NPDC047529; assembly: GCF_040642995.1. Lineage (NCBI taxonomy): Bacteria > Bacillati > Actinomycetota > Actinomycetes > Streptosporangiales > Streptosporangiaceae > Nonomuraea > Nonomuraea sp. NPDC047529. The sequence continues at coordinate 14,965 of NZ_JBEYTJ010000013.1, forward strand.
CGTCAGCTCGTCGGCGCTCAGCCGCAGCGGCGGCTCGACGGCGGGCGCCGCGAACGGGTCGGCCTCGCCGTAGACGGAGGCGCCCACCTCGGCCAGCGCGCGCCGGCCGACCGGCTCGGCGGGCAGGTAGGGAATGGTGTGGATGGGCAGCGGCGCGAACGACTCCTCGGCCTCGGCCAGCAGCCGCGACTGGGCGTCCACCCACTTGCTCCGCCACTCGTCGGCGCCGCCGGCCGGGAAGACGCGGTTGGCGATGACCGCGTCGACGCGGTAGCCGTAGAGGTTGAGCGAGGTGAGGGTGCGCCTGGCCTCGGCGAGCACCACGGCCTCGGGGGTGAGCACGAGCCGCACGGACGCGCTGTCGCCGGTGAGCAGCTCGCGCACCTCCATCAGGCCGCGGTGGAAGCGCTCGGCGGCGCTCATGACGTCCTCGCCGGGCGCGCTGACCCGGGCCACGCTGCGCATGAACGGCGAGACGACCTTGACGAGCTTGCGGCCGACCGGCATGAGCCTGGTGACGTGCCAGTCGAGCGCCTCGGGCAGGGCCAGCAGCCGCAGCGTCTCGGCGGTGGGGGCGCAGTCGATCACGATGACGTCCCAGGCGCCGTGGCGGGCGTGCTCGCGCAGTTCGAGGAGGGCGATGACCTCCTCGGCGCCGGGCAGCACGGTGATCTCCTCGGAGGTGATCTCGTCGAGGCCCAGCTCGGTGAGCACGCCCCTGGCGTAGTGCTGCAGCTCTCCCCAGTGGCGCTCCAGCGTCTTCTGCGTGTCGACCTGGTGCAGGTGGAGGCCCGGCGCGATCTCGCCGGGCTCGACGGCGAGCGCGTCGGCCAGCGAGTGGGCGGTGTCGGTGGAGACGATCAGCGTCTTGAGCCCGCGCTCGGCGGCCAGTGTGGCGGTCGCGGCGGCGGCGGTGGTCTTGCCCACGCCGCCCTTGCCGGTGAAGAGCAGGACCCGGGGGCTCACCTCGGACGGCCCTCTACGCGCTTCTTCAGGCCCTTGAGCGCGGTGTCCACGATCACCTTCTCGGCCTTGCGCTTGATCATCCCGATCATGGGCACCGTGAGGTCGACGGTGAGCTCGTACGTCACGTCGGTGCCTCTGCCCGTCTCGGCGAGCTGGTAACTTCCGCGCAGGTCGCCGACCATCTTGCCCGGCTCGACCACCTGCCAGCGCACGCCCTCGTCGCCTTCCCAGGTGTAGGCGAGGGTGTAGGTGTCGTTGATCACGCCCGCGTCGAGGACGAACCGCACCCGCTCGGCGCGCCCGTCGGGGCCCATGCCCACGACCTCGGCGCTCTTGATCGAACCTGCCCATTCCGGGTAGGCGGGGAAGTCGGCGATGACCGCCATGACCTCGGCGCGGGCGGCGCCGACGGTGGTGCTCGAAGTGGTGCGATCAGCCATGCGACCACCGTAATGCAGAATCCGCCCGTTGCGGCGGAGCGCCGGTCACCGGCCGCCTGGCTCACCATTCCAGGACGAACGGCTCACCCTTTCCACGGAAGTGGCCGACGTTCACGCACTCGGTGCGGCCGACGCGGGCGCGGCGGTGGAGGGGCTGGTGGACGTGGCCGAACAGGGCGTAGCGCGGCTGGGTGCGCCGGATCGCCTCCAGCGTGGCCTCGCTGCCGCGCTCGAAGCGCCTGGCCACGACGTCGTAGAGCAGCTCGGGCAGGGCGGGCGGGATGTGGCAGCACAGCACGTCGACCTCGCCGATCGCCTCGACCTTGGCGGCGTACTCGTCGTCGCCGAGCTCGTACGGGGTGCGGTAGGGGGTCTTGAGGCCGCCGCCGACGAAGCCGAAACGCAGGCCGCCGATCTCCACCACCTGGCCGTCGAGCACCTGATGACCCGGTTTGAGGTAGTCGGGCCACAGACGGGGAATGTCGACGTTGCCGTAGGTGAGGTAGGCGGGGGTGGGCATGGCGGCGAAGAGGGTGGCGTACTGGGCGCGGACGTTGCGCTCGATGTGCTCGCGGGGGTCGCCGTCGAGGGAGGCCCACAGGCGCGCCGACATGGCCCTGGCCTCGTCGAAGCGCTTGGCCGTGCGCAGGGCGATGAACTCGGCGGCCCGCTCCGCGCCGAACAGGTCGGCGAAGATGCCGTTGGAGTGGTCGTCGTAGTCGATGAAGAGGATCAGGTCGCCCAGGCACACCAGCGCGTCGGCGCCGTCGCCCGCCCGGGCCAGCGCGTCGGCCCTGCCGTGCACGTCACTCACCACGTGGACCCTCATGGGGAAATCCTAGGTGGGACGGCTGCTAGCGTGATGAACGCCCTTCATAACGCTCCCATGACGATGCTACCGACGCGTAACTTAAGGCGGTAACGTCCAGGCGGTCCCTGTAGAGGAGTTGAAAGTTCGTGCGCGAGTACAGCGTCCCCGTCCTGGTCGATGTGCCTGCCTCAGCGAGCCTGCCGGACACGGTCTTCGACCGGGCCGAGCGGGAGCCCGGCACCGTGATCATGCGCCGCAAGACCGACGACGGCTGGCCCGTGGTGACCGCGGGCGAGTTCCGCGACCAGGTGGTCGAGGTGGCCAGGGGTCTCATCGCGGCGGGGATCGAGCACGGCGACCGGGTCGCGCTGATGTCGCGCACGCGTTACGAGTGGACGCTGGTCGACTACGCCCTCTGGTCCGTGGGCGCGGTCACCGTGCCGATCTACGAGACCTCGTCGGTGGAGCAGGTCCGGTGGATCCTGGCCGACAGCGAGGCCAAGGCCGCCTTCGTCGAGCTCGACGCGCACGAGGAGACCGTCCGGGAGGCCGCGCCCGGGCTGAAGGCCGTCTGGCGGGTCGAGGGGCGGCTCGACGCCGAGGGCGTGCCCGACTCGGCCGTTGAGGAGCGCAGAAAGCGGGTCGTCGCCTCCGACCTGGCCACCGTCGTCTACACCTCGGGCACCACCGGCCGTCCCAAGGGCTGCCGGATCACGCACGACAACCTGCTGTTCACCGCGCTCAACGTGCTGCGCGGCCCGCTGGAACCGCTGTTCAGCTCCAAGGACCCGGCGGCGCTGCTGTTCCTGCCGCTCGCGCACATCTTCGCGCGGATGATCCAGGTGGTGCTGGTCGAGGCCGGCGCGATCATGGCGCACACCCCGAACATGAAGAACGTCGCCCCCGACCTCCAGGACTTCAAGCCGACGTTCCTGCTGGGCGTGCCGCGCGTGTTCGAGAAGGTCTACAACGGCGCCGAGCAGAAGGCCGCCGCGGGCGGCAAGGGCAAGATCTTCGCCCGCGCCGTCGACGTGGCGGTGGCCTGGAGCAAGGCCGAGGCGTCCGGCGGCGCGCCGCTCGGCCTGCGCCTGCGCCACCTGCTGTTCGACCGGCTGGTCTACGCCAAGCTGCGCGCGGCCACCGGCGGCCGGCTGTCGGCCGCGGTCTCCGGCGGCTCGGCGCTCGGCGACCGTCTCGGCCACTTCTTCAGGGGCGTCGGCATCGAGGTCTTCGAGGGCTACGGCCTGACCGAGACCTCCGCCCCCGTCTCGGTCAACATGCCGGGCGCCAACAAGATCGGCACGGTCGGCAAGCCGCTGCCCGGCGTCTCGATCCGCATCGGCGACGACGGCGAGATCCTGGCCCGCGGCCGCAACGTCTTCCACGGCTACTGGAAGAACGACGCGGCCACCGCCGAGGCGGTCGACGCCGAGGGCTGGTACCACACGGGCGACGTGGGCGAGCTCGACGCCGACGGCTACCTGCGCATCACCGGCCGCAAGAAGGAGATCCTGGTGACGGCCGCGGGCAAGAACGTCGCCCCCGGCCCGCTGGAGGACGCGCTGCGCGCCCACCCGCTGGTCTCCCAGGCCATGATCGTCGGCGAGGGCCGTCCCTTCGTCGCCGCGCTGGTCACGCTCGACCCCGAGGCGACGCCCGCCGGCCGGAGCGTGGCCGAGCTGCGCGCCGACCCGGCGATCCTGGCGCAGGTCCAGGAGGCCGTCGACCGGGCCAACAGCACGGTGTCGAAGGCCGAGCAGATCAAGAAGTTCACGATCCTCGACGCCGACCTCACCGAGGAGAGCGGCCACCTGACGCCGACGCTGAAGGTCAAGCGCAACCTGGTGATGCGCGACTACGCCAAGGAGATCGACGAGCTCTACGGCCACTGAGCCGTCAGGCGGCCCCCACCAGCTCACCGGCCCGCTCGGTCGCGGTCAGGATCGCGGCCAGGGCCTGGCGGGTGGCCTGGAGCTCGGCCAGTTGCTCGTCCAGGCCGGTGAGCCGGCCGCGCAGCTGGCCCAGGGTGCACGCGTCCAGCACGTCGCCGGAGCCGGAGGCGCACGGAAGCACGTCCTTGATGACCTTGGTCGGCAGGCCGGCGGCCAGGAGGGTGCGGATGCGGCGGACCACGACGGGCGCGTCCGGGCCGTAGCGCCGGTGACCGCCGTCGGCCCGGAACGAGGTCAGCAGGCCCTGCTCCTCGTAGTAGCGCAGCAACCGGGGGCTGACCCCGGTCTCCGCCGAGAGAGCGCCGATTTTCACGTGATGCTCCTCACACCCGCTTGCATCTCACATCCATGTGAGCTTCTAGCGTGACGTCCATGAGAGAAATTCCTCGCGAAACTGTACAGACGTTCACCATTGGCGGAGACCTTGAGGTGCGCCGGATCGGCTACGGGTCGATGCGGCTGGCCGACGCCCCCGACCCTTCGCGCTCGGCCCTGGAGGCGCCCGTCTGGGAGGCGCCGGCGGACCGGGCGGGCGCCGTGGCCGTGTTGCGCCGGGCGGCCGAGCTGGGGGTGAACCTCTTCGACACCGCCGACTCCTACGCGCTCGGCGCCAACGAGGAGCTGATCGCCGAGGCGCTGCACCCGTACGGGGACGGCGTGGCGGTGGCCACCAAGATCGGCGTGCTGCGGCCCTCGCCCGCCGAGTGGGTGCCGCTCGGCCACCCGGCCTACCTGCGCCAGCAGGCCGAGCTGAGCCTGCGCCGGCTGCAAGTGGAGCGCATCGACCTGCTCCAGCTCCACCGCCTCGACCCCGCCTACCCGCTCGCCGACCAGATCGGCGCGCTCAAGCAGCTCAGGGACGAGGGCAAGGTCCGGCACATCGGCCTGTCGGAGGTGAGCGCCGAGGAGCTGCGCCAGGCGGCGGAGATCACGCCGATCGCGGCCGTGCAGAACCTGTACAACCTGGCCACCCGGCAGCACGAGGACGTCGTGGACCACGCCGCCGCGCACGGCATCGCGTTCCTGCCCTTCTTCCCGATCGCGGCGGGCTCCCACGCCGGGCCCGGCACGCCGCTGGCGGCGGTGGCGGCCGAGATCGGCGTCACCCCGGCCCAGGCGTCGCTGGCCTGGCTGCTGCGCCGCTCCCCCACCGTGATCCCGATCCCGGGCACCTCCTCGATCGGCCACCTGGAGGAGAACGTGGGGGCGCTGTCGGTCAAGCTCTCCGACGAGCAGTACGACCGGCTGTCGGCGGCGGTCGCTTGAGGCCGCCGTCCGGGGGCGGGCCCGTCGCCGGATGACGGGCCCGCTACCCGGTGACGGGCCGCGCCTGTGCCAGGACGAGCCGGCCCGCCCGCTCCGACAGCGCCTGTCTGGCCGCCTCCGGCAGGCCGGTGTCGGAGACGACCACGTCCGCCTCGTCGAGCCGGGCGATCGTGCTGATGCCGACGGTGCCCCACTTGGTGTGGTCGGCCAGCACCACGAGCCTGGAGGCCGCCTCGACCAGCGCCCGGTCGGTCTCGGACTCCATCATGTTGGGCGTGGTGAAGCCCGCCCTGGCGGTCATGCCGTGCACTCCCAGGAACAGCAGGTCCACGTTGAGCTGGCGGATCGCGGCGACCGCGACCGGGCCGACGAGCGCGTCCGAGGGGGTGCGCACGCCGCCGGTGAGCACGACCGTCTGGTCGGGGCGGCCGGCGTGCTGGAAGACGTCGGCGATCCGGACGGAGTTCGTCACGACGGTCAGCCCCGGGACCTGGCCCAGGTGGTGGGCGAGCGTCCAGGTGGTGGTGCCGGCCGACAGGGCCACGGCCGTGCCCGGACGTACGAGCGCGGCGGCGTGCCCGGCGATGGCCTGCTTCTCCTCCTCCTGCTGCACGGACTTGGCCGCGAAGCCGGGCTCGTTGGTGGAGCCGATGGTGGTCGCGCCGCCGTGCACCTTGGCCAGCAGGCCGCGCTCGGCCAGCAGTTCCAGGTCGCGCCGGATCGTGATGTCGGAGACGCCGAACGTGCGCACCAGGTCCACGACCCTGACGCCGCCGTTCTGCCGGACGAGGTCCAGGATCGCCTGCTGACGCTGCGGGGCGAGCATCGCATCACCAGATCCCAACAGGTTCCGACACCATCCCGTTCGCATCATGACATGACAGCGACCTGGTGAATGCGTCGAAAACGTCATGAAACAGTGCGTTGACAGCAGTGAAAGTTCGTCTTTCGATGAATGGGTGTGAACGAACTCGGGGGAATCTGAAGGGTCCGGCAAGGAGGAACCACCATGGACCGACGTATGCCGATCTCCCGCCGCCGTCTACTCCTCGGAGCCGCCGCCTTCGGCGTGCCCGCCGTGCTCGCCGGCTGCGGGTCCGGCAGCCCCTCCACCGCGCCCGGCAGGTCGTCCGGCGGCGGGCTCGGCACGGTCACCATCGGCTCGAACGCCTCCGACGAGGTCCCCAAGAAGGCCCTGGAGACCGTGCTCAAGGGCTTCACCCAGGCCGTCCCGAAGGTCAACACGGTCGACCACAACACGTTCCAGGAGAACATCAACCGCTATCTCAAGGGCACGCCCGACGACGTGTTCACCTGGTTCGCCGGCTACCGGATGCAGTTCTTCGCCCAGCAGGGCCTGGCGACCGACATCTCCGACGTGTGGCAGGAGATCGGGGGCGACTACACGCAGGCGTTCAAGGACCAGTCGACCGGCATCGACGGCAAGCAGTACTTCGTGCCGTTCACCTACTATCCGTGGGCCGTCTTCTACCGCAAGAGCCTGTGGCGGGCCAAGGGGTACGAGCCGCCGAAAACCCTGGACGAGTTCACCGCCCTGGCCAGGAGGATGAAGGCCGACGGACTGGTGCCGATCGCGTTCGCCGACAAGGACGGCTGGCCGGCGATGGGCACGTTCGACATCCTGAACATGCGCACGAACGGCTACGACTTCCACATCTCGCTCATGGCCGGTAAGGAGTCGTGGACCGACCCCCGGGTCAAGCAGGTCTTCGACACCTGGCGGGGGCTGATGGAGTTCCACCAGCCGGCCGCCCTCGGGCGCACCTGGCAGGAGGCCGGGCAGTCGCTCGCGCAGAAGAAGACCGGCATGATCCTGCTCGGCATGTTCGTCGCCCAGCAGTTCCCCGAGGCCGACCGCGACGACCTCGACTTCTTCACCTTCCCCGAGATCAACCCCGCGTACGGCACCGACTCGATCGACGCCCCCATCGACGGCTACATGATCTCGGCCAAGGCCAGGAACGTGGACGGCGCCAAGGCCCTGCTCAGGCACCTGGCCAAGGGCTCCTCCCAGAACGAGGCGACCAAGCTCGACCCGGGCACGCTCGCCGCCAGCTCCAAGGCCGACACCGGCGGCTACAGCGCCCTGCAGAAGCGCGGCGCGGAGCTGGTCTCCCAGGCCACCCACCTGGCGCAGTTCCTCGACCGCGACACCCGGCCGGACTTCGCCTCGACCGTGATGATCCCCTCCCTCCAGGCGTTCGTCGGCAAGCCGGACGAGATCGAGTCCCTGCTGGTGAGCATCGAGAAGCAGAAGGCCAACCTCTTCCGCTGATGACCGTCAAGACCCGTCGCTACTCCGCCCGCGACGTGACCGTCCTGGTCATCGGGCTGGGGATGGCCGTCATCGTCAACGTGGGCCTCATCTGGGGGCCCACGCTGGCCTCCGCCGCGCTGTCCGGCACCGACTGGAACGGCATCGGGCCGATCGAGTGGGTGGGCGGGCGCAACTACCACGACCTGGCCACCGCCTACCCGCCGTTCTGGTCGGCCGTGCGCAACAACGTGCTGTGGCTCGGCTTCCTGGGGCTGGTCGCGACGCCGTTCGGGCTGTTCTGCGCGGTGCTGCTGGACCGGCGGCTGCGGCTGTCGCGGGTCTACCAGAGCGCGCTGTACATGCCGGTCGTGCTGTCGCTGGCCGTGGTGGGCTTCATCGCGCAGCTCGTCTACTCCTCCGACTACGGCGTGCTGAACGCGGTGACCGGCCTGACCGTGGACTGGCTGGGCGACCGTTCGATCAACATCTGGGTCGTGATGCTCGCGGCCGGCTGGCGGCACGTCGGGTACGTCATGATCATCTATCTGGCCGGACTCAAGGCCGTGGACCCGGCGCTGAAGGAGGCCGCCGCCATCGACGGGGCCACCGAGGCGCAGGCCTTCTTCCGCGTGGTGTTCCCGACGCTGCGGCCGGTCAACGTGATCGTGCTGGTCATCACCGTGATCGAGGCGCTGCGCGCGTTCGACATCGTCTACGCCGTCAACAAGGGCAGGAACGGCCTGGAGCTGCTGTCGGTGCTGGTCACCGAGAACATCGTGGGCGAGGCCAGCCGCATCGGCTTCGGCTCGGCCATCGCCGTGATCCTGCTGGCGACCTCGCTGGGGTTCATCGTCACGTACCTGTCGCAGCTGTTCAAGGAGGAGCGATGACGCTCACCGCGCCCGCCCCCGCTCCCCCGGCCCAGGGCCGGCGCGCGCCCGCGCGCCGGCCCGTGCGGCCGCTGCGGATCCTGCTGCACGCCTTCCTGGCGCTGGTGGCGCTGGGCTGGTTCCTGCCGCTGGCCCTGTCGCTCTACGCCTCGCTGCGGCCGTACGAGGAGACGGCCAGGCTGGGCTACTTCTCGCTGCCCGAGCATCTCACGCTGGACTACTACGCCAAGGCGTGGAGCCAGGCCGAGCTGCCCCACTACTACCTGAACACGCTGATCATCGTCGTCCCCGGGCTGCTGGTGACGCTGTTCCTGGCCTCGTTCACGGCGTTCGCCGTCGCGCGGGTGCGCGTCCCCGGGCGCAAGGTGCTGCTGATCGTGTTCACCGCCGGGAACCTGATGCCGCCGCAGGTGCTCATCACCCCGCTCTACTCCCTCTACACGCTGGTGCCGCTGCCCGCCTGGCTGTCGGACTCCCAGTCGCTCTACGACTCCTACCTCGGGCTGATCCTCATCCACGTGGCGTTCCAGTTCGGCTTCTGCGTCTTCGTCATCGCCAACTTCATGCGGACGATCCCCGAGGAGATCACCGAGGCGGCCCTCGTGGACGGCGCGAGCGTGTGGAAGCGCTACTGGCGGCTCACGCTGCCGCTGTGCCGGCCGGTGCTGGCGGCGCTGGCCACCCTGGAGTTCACCTGGATGTACAACGACTTCCTGTGGGCGCTGGTGCTGATGTCCTCGGGCGACAAGCTGCCGGTGACCTCGGCGCTGAACAACCTGCGCGGCCAGTTCTTCACCGACTACAACCTGCTGGCGGCCGGGTCCGTGCTGGTGGCGCTGCCCACGCTGATCGTCTTCCAGCTCCTGCACAAGCAGTTCGTCGCCGGGCTCACGCTGGGGTCCACCAAAGGTTAGAGGAGGGCCCGGAGGAGGGCTCAGAGAAGGGCATGGAAGCGGGTGGCGACCTGGTCCCACGTCCACTCGCGGGTGATCCAGTCCCGGCCGCACGCGCCCATCTTGCGCGCCCGCGCCGGGTCGGCGAGCAGGTCGACGACGGCCTGGGCGACGTCCGCGACGACCTCGCCGTCCACGACCAGGCCGGTCTCCCCCGGGCGTACGGCGTCCGGCGCGCCGCCGGAGTTGCCCGCGACCACCGGCAGGCCGGTCGCCGACGCCTCCAGGAAGACGATCCCGAGGCCCTCGACGTCCACGCCGTTCCAGCGGGTGCGGCAGGGCATGGCGAAGACGTCCGCCGCCGCGTAGTAGCCGGGCAGGCTCGCGGCGGGGACCGTACCGGTGAACCTGATCGACTCGCGGCCGCCCGCCATGCGCTCCAGCCGCGACCGGTACGGGCCGCCGCCCACCAGCAGCAGCACCGCGCCCGGCACCGCGCGCAGCACGCGGGGCCAGGCCCGGATGAGCTGGTCCTGGCCCTTGCGCGGGACCAGCCTGGACACGCAGGCGACCACCGGCCGGCCGTCGAGGCCCAGCGCCGCCTTGGCGGCCCGCGGGTGGAACTGGTCGGCGTCGACGCCGGGCGCCAGGCGTACGAGCTTGTGCGCGGGGATCGCCGCCGCCAGGCGCTCGCGCGTGTAGTCGCCCAGGTAGGTGACCACGTCGGCGTGCGCGCCGATCCTGCGCAGCACCGAACGGAAGCCCGGCGCGCCCGCCCACGACGCCTCGTGGCCGTGGGTGAGCATCACCACCCGCCGCGCGCCCGCCGCGCGCAGGCGCGGCGCGAGCAGGCCGAGCGGCGCCGCCGCGCCGAAGACCACGGTCTCGGCACGGTGCTCGGCCACCAGCCCGGCCGCCGTGCGCGCGACGGCCGGAGTGGGCAGCATCAGCCGCGTCGGGTGCCGTACGACCCGGTACGGCTGACGCCGGTCGAACTCCTCGCACCCCGGCCAGGTGGGGGCGTAGACCGCCACACCCGGTGTGCGGAGCGCGAGTCCGTGCACGAACGACTGGATGCCGCCCGGTCTGGGCGGGAAGTCGTTCGTCACGAAGACCACGTTGGTCACGGTTCGGGGACGCCGTTCAGCTTCGCCCACGACCGGGCCAGGGCGATGCGCTCGGGGGTGGAGGGATGGGAGGCATAGAGCACATATTCCACCGCATCCGGCGACAAGTCGGAAATGTTGGTTATGGCCAGGCGTTTTTGCATCGCGACGAACGTGGCCGGGTCCCTGGTGAGGTCGAGGGCGTGCACGTCGGCCCGCGCCTCCACGTGCCGCGTGATCAGGTTCTGGGCCGGGTCGGTGACCATCGAGCCCAGGGTCATCAGGCCCATGAGCACGCCGATCGCCCGCGGGTCGGCGACCGAGGCGATCCCCGTACGCCGCCGCAGCGGGCCGACCAGCAGGAACAGGACGATCGTGCCCCACCCGGCCAGCAGGCCGCCGAGCAGGGTGCCGTCGAGCACGTCGGCGTGCTTGGCGTGGCCCAGCTCGTGCGCGACCACCAGCTCGACCTCCGACTCCGGCGCCTTCAGCAGCGTGTCGTAGACGACGATCCGGCGCGTGGCCCCGAAGCCCGACACGTACGCGTTGAGCGCCGTGGTGCGCCGCGAGGCGTCGGCGACCAGCACGTCCTTGACCGGGACGCCGTCCCGCTCGGCCATGGCCAGCAGGTCCGACCGCAGCGAGCCCTGCGGCATGGAGGTGAAGTCGTTGAACAGCGGCTCGAACACCACCGGGTAGACGTACGACACGCCCAGCGTGAGCGCGAACGCGCCCACGGCGGCCGGGATCCACCAGCGGCGCACCTTGCGCGCCAGCGCCACCAGGGCGAGCAGCATGACGGACAGCAGCACCACGCCGACGCCGGTGTTCTTGAGCCGGTCGACGGTCCAGCCCGCCCAGTCCTGGGTGGACAGGCCGTAGTCGCGCAGGATCGTCTCGAACCACATGCCGAGCGGCCACCGCAGCACCTCGGTGATCGCGGTGAGCACCACCACGCCGAGGACCACCCGCACCCACCACGGGCCCCTGAGCACCCCCAGCACCTTCGCCGCGAACGGCGTCAGGACCAGCAGCCCGGCGAACAGGACCGTGATGCCGAGCGAGATGTAGCCGGGCAGGGAGGTGGCGGCGTCGAACGCCTGCGCCCTGGCGATCTGGGCGGCGCTGAAGTCGCGGGCGGGGTCGGGGGTGACGGCGGGCGCGCCGGCGGCCAGGACCCGCCACGGGGTGGTGAACGCGGCCACGGCCAGGATCACGCCGCCGACCAGGGCCAGGGCGATGCCTGCGGCGCGCCTGGAGCGGGATTCGGCGCGTTGCCGTTCTCGGGCGATCAGGTGTTCCGCCGTTCCTACCAGGTCGCCGGGGCCGGGACGGGGGTCGGCGTCGTCGGGGGCGTCCTTGGGGGTGGTGGTGCTGTCCGACGGGTCGCCGGGGCGGCCCGCGCCGTCCTTTCCGCCTTCACCACCCTTGCCACGCTTGCCGCCTTTGCCGCCCTTGCCGTCGCCTCGGCCCTTGCCGGGCTTGCCCGGGGCGTCCGCGCTCTCGGCGGAGTTCTCGGCGGAGTTCTCGGCGGGGCTCTCGGCGTCCTTCGCGTGGGGGCGCTCGTCGGGGGTGGGGGGATGGAGGTGGCGGGGGTCCTCGGTGTCGGGGTCGGCGTCCGCGTCGGGGCGTTCGCCGGGGGTGGGGCCGGAGGTGTCCGGGTCGTCCGGGTCGTCGGGGTGACCTGGGGACTCGGGGGGTTCGGTGGTGCCGGAGGGTTCCGGCGGGCCGCCGTCGCCGGGGCGCCCGTCCTCGTCGTCCCTGATGGCCACACCGCCGCCGTGGCCCGCCGCGACCGCCGTACCGGGCTCGTCGGCCCCTCTGGCGACCGCTCCCGCGGGCTCGTCCCCCTCCCGGGGCGGGTCGTTCCGCTCGCTCATCTGCCTCCCCTTCACGCGAGCTGCTCTCGTACGTACTCGCGCCACCGTGCCGCCAGTGTCTCGGCGGTCAGCCCCACGGAGGCGAGCGCCTGATCGACGCCGGCCACGCGGGCATCACGGTAGAGCCGTACCAGGGTCCCGTCACCGAACCGGTCTGCGAGGAAGCGACACGCCATCCAGGCCTCCTGGTACGCCCGCGCGAGCCGTCCGGGGTCGGCTGCCGTGGGGGCGAAAGCCGCGGCTCCGGGCAACTCGCTCGGCAGCCGGCCGGCCCGTACTTCGGCGGCGAGTTCGGCGGCGGCAGTCCTGACGGGGAGTCCGGCGTCGCGGTAGGCCACGTAGTCGGCGAACCCCTCGTAGAGCCAGACGGGCAGCCGGTCGGTGCCTGCGGCGACGTGCGTGAGCTCGTGGGTGAGGACGACGTCGCGTCCGGTGGGGGTGAGCCGCGCGAAGGAGCCGGGGACGATGATCACCCTCGGGCCGTCGGCCACCGCGGCCAGCCCGTCCAGCGGGCCCGTGCCCGCCAGCCCGGCCGCCTCGGCGTCGGAGTCCGGTACGACGACCAGCGCGCGTACCGGCCGGCCGAGCAGCGCGGACACCCGCCGACCGGCGAGGTCGGCGCGACGGGCGAGATCGGCGAGCACGCCGGGCTCGGCGTGATGCCCCACGACCACGGACCGTCCGCCGCGGACCACCTGACCGCCGCCGGCCCACAGATCGCGCGCCCCGGCGGGCAGGACGGCGCCGGGCGGCGCGTCGGCGACCACGAGAACCGCCGCCAGCAGCAGGACGGGCAGGAGCAGACGCGGACCGCGGAGGGACGGACGCACCTGCGAGGACACGGCCCGATGCTAGTCGGCCCGCGGCCCGCACGCCCCCTTCACGAGACCGGGCCCACGCCCTCTCCGCAAGGCCGGACCTGCGGTTCGCAGCAGGAAGCCGGACATGCGACAGGCCCCGGCCCGGACCGGGGAGGGTCCGGGCGGGGCCTGTTGTCACGCGCCGGGACGCACCGCGCCGACGAACGACGACTTCCGCCATCCGCCCAGTTTGTCGATGCGCACCCGTTCGCCGGTCCTCGGCGAATGGATCATCTTGCCGTGGCCGACGTACATGCCGACGTGGCCCAGCCCGTTGAAGAACATCAGGTCGCCCGGCTTGAGCTTCCGCCAGGAGACCTTGTGCCGAATGCGGGCGAACTGGCTGCTCGTCACGCGTGGGAGTCGCACCCCGGCCTTCTTCCAGGCGTACTGGACGAGTCCGGAGCAGTCGAACGCACCAGGACCCGTGGCCCCGTACCGGTACGGGTCGCCGATCTGGTGCTTGGCGACGGCGACGGCCTTGTGGGCCCTCACCTTCTGCCTGGCGGCCTTCGCCGCCTTGGCCGACCTGGCGCTCTTCGCCGACTTGGCCGACCTGGTGGTGGCCGCCTCGGCGGTGCTGGACACCGCGGTGAGCCTGACGGCCGATTCGCTCACCGTCTGCGCCCCGGCCGGCACGGCATGGAGAACCGCACCTCCGGCCGTCACGGTCATCGTGAGTGCGACGCCCTTCAGGGCGAGACGGGACAGACGGGGGTTATGCAGGGAGGTAGACAGGATTTCTCCTTGTGTCTTCCACGAACGCCTACCGGGTTAGCTGACGGATTCGGGCCTGGAAGTCGCCCTACGGCGCTGAACGCGCCGATTCACCCCTGATCCCGGGGGATGACGGGATCTTTGGGTCCCCGGCTCCGCGCCTCCTGGCTGCACGGACTCGGCAGGTCGCCACTCGATTGATGTGCCTGAATGGGGATATCGGCGGCGACCGACGGATTTTTATGTGGTCCACATCGGGGGTTCCGATGTCGATTCGCGGCTCGCATGGCTTGCCGACCGCGACGCCAGAAACTACGCCGAGGGGTCAAGAAAGTGCAAAGGGGGAGTCAGGTTGTAAAGATCGAATAAAGGCACGAGTAAGGGAGGAAACCCCTGCTGGAGCCACAGGCTCCGTTACCTAAATGTGACCCTTCTCACACTTCCTGACGCAGGCGCTTGTCAGGGCCCTTTGACACCTTTTGTCCCCTTCGTCCCACAGGCCGGAAGAGCGGGCACGCCGGTGGTCCCTGCGGCCTTCGAGACGGGCGGCCGAGGGCGAGTGTCGGGAGGAGTCCCGGTGGACCGGAGGTCAGGGGCGGATGGCTCCGACCAGCGGGCGGCGGTAGTCCGAGAGCCGGACGACCTTCACGACGTCACCCGTCTGCGGCGCGTGGACGATCTTGCCCCCGCCCGCGTAGATGCTGACGTGCCCCAGCCCCTCGCTGAAGATGAGGTCCCCGGGCTGGAGGTCCTTGATGTCCACCTTGCGTCCGGAGCCCCAGGCCCACTGCTGCCACGTCGTACGCGGCAACGAGACGCCGGCCGCGCGCCAGGCGGCCTGGGTCAGCCCTGAGCAGTCGTAGCCGCGCGGGCCCGTGCCCCCGAAGATGTACGGCTTGCCGACCTGGGCGAAGGCGAAGCGCAGAACGGCGGCCGCGTTGCCCGAGGCGGGACCGGTGTACTTGATGCCGGTGCTGTTGGGGTTGCCCGGGTTGTAGGCCCCCAGCTTGTCCAGGAGCTTCTTCTGCTCGCCGACCAGCTTCAGGACCTCGGCGCGCTCCTTCTGGACCGCGTCCCGCTCCTTGTCGGCGTCCGCCAGGGCGGTCTCGGCGTTGTCGCGCTCGACCTTGAGCCCCTTGTTCTCGCGGTCGAAGGCGGCCAGCTTCTCCAGCCGCTCACGCGAGAGCTGCCCGGCCATGGCCATCCCGGCCAGCAGGTTCTCGGGGTCGTCCGCGCCCATCAAGCCCGGCAGGGACGCGACGTCCCCGCCCATCTTGTACGAGTCCACCGCCGCCCTGATGATGTCGGCCCGCAGGTCGGCGACCGTCTGCAGCTTCTGCTTGTAGCGGTCGTTCAGCTTGGTGTAGGCGTTCTTGGCCTTCTTGTACTCCTCGGTCGCCGTGTTGTACCGGTCGACGACCTTGTCGGCCTTGTCGTTCAGCTTCTCCAGCTTGGCCTTGGCCTGCTTGAGAGTGGGCTTGGGATCAGCGAGCGCCGCACCCATCGGGACCGTCATCAGCCCGATCGCGAGACCCGCCGCCAACGTGACCCGGCCAAACCTCACAGCGTCGCCTCCCAGGGATTACACCTGGGGCGAAATAGTACAGAAGTGGCGGGTGGGGTCTCGCCAATAGTGCTAATTCGTAACTTATGCGCGGCCCAACCGGCGCAGCAGCAGACCCGACGGAACGGGTCTGGCGCCCATCCGGCGGACGGACTCGGCCACCTCACGGTCGGAGGAGACGACGGCGATGGCCCGGCCGGGCGGCTCGGCGCGGACGAGCCGGCGGATGAGGTCGTCGGCGATCTCCCCCGGCGCGCTGAACAGCACCCGCACCCCGCGCGGCGCCACCACCTGCACGGGCGCGTTGAGCTCTGCACCGTCGAAGACCACCGTCACCTCGACGCGGGTCTGCGCGACCAGGCCGCCCAGGCCGGTCATCAGCCGGTTGCGCTGGTCGGCGAGGGTGAACGTGCCGTAGCCGGTCTTGGTGACGTTGTAGCCGTCGATGATCAGATGGACCTGCGGCAGCGCCAGGAGCTGGTCGAGGAGCTGCGGGTCGTCGTCGGCCAGGGCCCGCGCCGGCACGCCGCGCACCCCGGGACGCTCGCCGGTGCTGGCCGCGACCGAGTCGGCGGGCTTACTGATCGTGGTGGGCAGCGCCAGCTCCCTGCGCAGCCCGGCCGAGGCGTCCTGGAGCGCGTCGAGCAGCACCCTGATGCGGGCGTCCTCGATGCTGCGGCCCTCGCGGGCGGCCCGGCGGGAGGCTTCGAGCTGCCTCTCCACGTCGGCCAGCCGCTCGCGCAGGCGGCGCAGCTCGGCCTCGCCCGCGTTGCCGGCCGTGGAGGCGGCGTGCCGGGCGTCGTCGGCGGCCTGCTCCATCTCCTCGGCCCTGCGGACGGCGGCCTTGGCCCGCTCGCGGGCGTCGTGGAGCTTGCGCCGCAGGTCGGAGTTCTCGGCGCGGGCCGCCTTGATCTGCTCGCGCAGCCGGTCGGCCTCCTCCTTGGCGGCGGTCTTCTGCGCGGCGAGCTGCTCGCGCAGCCGGGTCACCGCCTCCTCGCGCTCGGAGCCCTCGGCCGCCACGGCGGACTGCTCCAGGTCGGCGCGGGCGGTTTCGATCATCTCCGCCCAGCCGGGCGGCCTGGTGAGATAGGCTGCGGCCGCCACCAGCACGGGGTCGGCGGCGGGCGGCACGCTCCCCTCGGCCAGGGCGGCGACCAGCTCGGGCCATCCGGCGGCGACGGACTCGGCGACCAGTTCGCGGAACTTCTTGTCG
Source organism: Nonomuraea sp. NPDC047529 (assembly GCF_040642995.1). Taxonomy (NCBI): domain Bacteria; kingdom Bacillati; phylum Actinomycetota; class Actinomycetes; order Streptosporangiales; family Streptosporangiaceae; genus Nonomuraea; species Nonomuraea sp. NPDC047529. Next base: position 31,801 of record NZ_JBEYTJ010000013.1, read on the forward strand.
TTCTCCAGTTGCGCGGCGATCGGCGCGCTGCCCAGCTTGGCGCGTTTGCGCGGGTCGAACTTGGCGATGCCGCGCAGCGGCGGCGGCACGGAGACCGCGGGCATGGTGCCGAGAACCTGCGCCGCCAGGTCGACGACGTTGAGGCGCACCTGCTCGGGAAGCGGGCGAGACAGGCCTTCACCCGCTGAACTCATCCCACTTGTCCCTTCGTGACATGCCCTTTCAGACAAGGGTACGGCTCTTGCGTACCTGACCGTAACGGTCCCTTGAACCTAGACAAGCGCTTGGTAGGGGGTATACGACTGAGCCGGGGCAGCCGTGCGGCGTGGAGGTGAGCGGTGACGGAACAGATGCGCACGTCCACGCGTGACCTGGAGGAACTGCGCGAGCGCGCGTCCGGCTGGCTGCGCGGCCGGGTCGGCGGGGACGCCGCGGTCTCGGAGCTCTCACGCCCTTCCGGCAACGGCATGTCGAGCGAGACGCTGTTCTTCACCGCCACGTGGGGCGAGGAGACCCGGCGGTGCGTGGCCAGGCTCGCACCTGCGAAGGAAGCCGTTCCGGTGTTCCCCTCCTACGATCTGCGCGCCCAGTTCGAGATCATGCGACTGGCCAGGGAGAAAGCTGGAATCCCAGCGCCCAGGCCGCTCTGGTTCGAGCCCGACCCGGCGCCGCTCGGGACGCCGTTCTTCGTCATGGAGCAGGCCGAGGGGGACGTGCCGCCCGATGTCATGCCGTACACGTTCGGGGGCTGGCTGCACGACGCCTCCCCCGGCGACCGGCGCCGGTTGCAGGACGCGAGCGTCGGGCTCATGGCCGCGCTGCACGAGACGCCGTGCACGGGCGAGGACGTCGCGGTGCTCGGCCCGCTCGCCCCCGGCGGCGGGGACGGCCTGCGCGCCCACGTCGAGGCCCAACGCGCCTACTACCGGTGGGCGCACGGCGAGCGGCCGATCCCCGTGCTGGAGCGGGCCTTCGACTGGCTGGCCTCACACTGGCCGGACGACCCCGGCCCCGACGTCCTGACCTGGGGAGACGCCAGGATCGGCAACATCATGTACCGGGACTTCACGCCGGTGGCGGTGCTCGACTGGGAGATGGCCGCCGTGGGCCCGCGCGAGCTGGACGTCTCCTGGATGATCTTCCTGCACCGCTTCTTCCAGGACCTCGCGGTCACGATGGGCCTGCCCGGCATACCGGACTTCATGCACCGCGCCGACGTATGCCAGAAATATTGCGAAATAACTGGCTACGAGCCCCGAGACCTCGACTTCTACGAAATGTACGCCGCCCTCCGCCACGGCATCATCATGGCCAGGGTGTGGCAGCGCCGGATCCACTTCGGCGAGCAGCCCATGCCGGACGACCCCGACGACCTGGTGCTCCACCGGGCCGCCATCGAGGAGCTGCTCACCCGCTAGCGTCGTAGACCAGCAGCGCGACCTGCACCCGGTTGTTCAGGTCGAGCTTGGTCAGGATGCGCGAGACGTGCGCCTTGACCGTGGGCACGCTCATGAACAGCTCGCGCCCGATCTCGGCGTTCGACCTGCCCTGCCCCACCGCCAGCGCCACCTCGCGCTCCCGCTCGCTCAGCCGCCCGAGCAGCCCCCGCGCCCGCTCGGTACGGTCGCGCCCGCCCCCGTCGGACACGTGCGCGATGAGCTGCCGCGTCACCGCCGGCGACAGGATCGGCTCGCCCGCGGCCACCCTCCTGATGGCGTCGACCAGGTCGCCGGGCCGGATGTCCTTCAGCAGGAACCCGGCCGCCCCCGCGCGCAGCGCCCGCACGACCTGGGCGTCGGCGTGGAACGTGGTCAGCACCACGACCTCGGGCGGCGAGGCGGTGCGGCGCAGCGCCTCGGTCGCGGTGAGCCCGTCGACGCCCGGCATGCGGATGTCCATCAGGACGACGTGCGGCCGGTGCTCGGCCACCCGCGGCGGCACCTCGGCCCCGTCGGCCGCCTCGCCCACGATCTCGATGTCGGCGGCCCCGCCGAGGATCATCGACAGCCCGGCCCGCACCATCGCGTCGTCGTCCACGATCAGCACCTTGATCGGCGCGTCCATCAGCCCTCCGTCGTTCAACCCCGGTCCCCGTCCTTCTCGTGCGGCCACGGCAGCCAGGCGTGGACGCGGAACTCGCCGTCCGTCACGCCGTGCTCCAGCCTTCCGCCTGCCAGCTCGGCCCGTTCGGTCAGCCCGATGAGCCCGGCGCCCGCGCCCGGCATGCGCGGTCCGTGCCGCGTCCACACCGGGTTGCGCACCTCCGCCGAGACTCCCTCGCCCCGCTCCCCCGCCACGGCCACCGCCACCGGCGCGCCGCCCGCGTGCTTGCGCGCGTTGGTGAGCGCCTCCTGCACGATGCGGTAGACGTTACGGCCCAGCCCCTCGGGGACGCCGTCCGCGGCGCCCAGGTCGAAGCGTACGTCCATGCCCGCCTGGCGGCACTCCTCGACCAGCGCGGGCAGGTCGGCCAGCGTCGGCTGCGGCCGGTCGGGCACCGGGTCGGCGGCGCCGGGCGGGGTGTGGCGCAGCACGCCGATCACCTCGCGCAGGTCCTGGAGCGCCAGGTGGGCGTTGCTCCTGATCGCGCCCGCCGCCCTGGCGACCTCCTCGGCGGGCGCGTCCGGCCGGAACTCCAGCGCCCCGGCGTGCAGGCTGAGCATCGAGATGCGGTGGGCCAGCACGTCGTGCATCTCGCGGGCGATGCGCTCGCGTTCGAGCCGCTTGGCGTCCTCGGCGGCGGTCTCGGCCCGCTGCCGCAGCGACCAGACGAGCTGCCGCCTGGCCCGGATGACGATGCCCCAGCCGTACACGGCCACCACGATCGTCACCCCGAACGCCGCCCCCCACAGCGGCGTCAGGTCCTCCTGGGGCCGCAGCAGCACGTACGGGGCCAAAGTGACCAGCGACAGCAGCGCCACCGGCCCCGACACCTTGAACGGCCGGTGCACCGCCACGGTGAACAGCGCCACCAGCGAGGCCCCGCCGACCAGCTCCAGATAGGACGACAGCAGGGTCGTCACCAGCGCGAACGCCACCGGCCAGCGCCGCCGCAGCCACACCCCCGCGCACGCCAGCGCCCCCACGATCTGCTCGACGGCCAGCAGCGGCTCGGGCTCGTTCCGGATCTCCTCCAGGCTGATGAACGTCAGGCCGCAGGCCAGCAGGAACAGCGCGATGTCGGAGAGCCAGTCGAGGGTCGAGCGCCGCACCCGCCGCCCGCGGCCGTCGCCGAGCAGCGTGGACGGCAACGCCCACCGGTATTCCAGGGCCGGATCGCCCTCCCCCCGCAGCTCTCTCACATTCGTCGAGGTTATGCCCTGCCGAGGACCGCCCGACAGCGACCAAAGTCGATGTCGCCGCAGACCGATGGCCGAGGCGGGCGGGCCGCCCCGGCGGCGAGGCTGGAGGCATGAAAGCGGTGGTGGAGGTCTTCGGCTGGCTGCTGGTCCTGCAGGGGATCGGCGGCCTGCTCAACACCCTGTTCGGCTGGTGGGGATGGGCGCACGGACTGCTCGTGGTCAACGTGCTGCCGTTCCTCGACGGTTACGAGATCTTCGCGGCCGTCGTGATCGGGGTGCTCGGGTTCGCGCTGCTCGCGGTGGCCGGCTCTGTGGCCAAGGCGTCGGGCCGGACGGAGGAGGGACGATGAGCGGGACCGTGTTGCGTCCGCCGCGGCACCGGCCCGACCGCCGGGCGGTGGCGTGGTGGACGGTGCAGTGGCTCGTCCTCATGGTCCCGGTGGCGGCCGCGGCCGTGGGCGCGTACGTGGTGTTCACGCCGCGTACGCCGGGGCTGGGGGCGGCGGCGGGGGCGTTCGCGGTGGCGTGCCTGCTGGTGGCGCTGGTCGAGCCGCGGGCGGCCTACCGGGTGCAGCGGTGGGAGGTCACCGACGAGGCGGTCTACGTCCGCCAGGGGTGGCTGACGCACACGTGGAAGGTGGCGCCGATGTCCAGGATCCAGCGGGTCGACACCGAGCGGGGGCCGGTGCAGCGGCTGTTCGGGCTGGCCGACGTCACGGTGACCACCGCCTCCTCCGCCGGGGCGGTCAAGATCACGGCGCTGGACCACGCGCTCGCCGCGGAGCTGGCCGAACTGCTCACCGCGCGCACCCAGGCGACGCCCGGGGACGCGACGTGACCGGCTGGCAGCGCCTGTCGCGCCGGAGCCTGTGGAACGCGGCGGCCAGGTCGCTCGCACTGGTCGCGGGCGCGGCGGCCGGGCTGGCGCGGTTCCTGGTGGGCCAGGACTGGGGCCTGGGCGGCGTCGTCGCCGCGTGCGCGGGGGCCGCCGTGCTGATCGTGGCCGGGGCGGTGGCCTACGAGGAGGCCCGGCTGCGTACGACGTCCTGGCGGCTCACCGCCGACCGGCTCGAACTGCGCTCGGGCGTGACCGTCCGGCAGCACCGCTCGATCCCGCTGGACCGGGTGCGCAGCGTGGACCTGCGGGCCGACCCGGTACGCCGGGCGTTCGGCCTGACCGTGGTCAAGGTGGGCACCGGCGAGCACGCGGCCGAGGGCTCCGAGCTGGCGCTGGACGCCCTGGACCGGCACTCGGCCGAGATGCTGCGCCGTACGCTGCTGCGCCAGGACGCGCCCGCGCCCGCGGACGGCCCCCTGGCCGAGCTGCGCTGGTCCTGGATCCGGTACGCGCCCCTGTCGATCTGGACGTTCACCGGCGCCGCGGTGGTCCTGGGCGCGGCCTACAAGGCGCTCGGCGCCGTCGGGCTCAAGGACTTCTCCGACCGGGCGGCGACCAGCCTGTGGGACTGGGTGAGCACGCAGCCCTGGCTCGCGGTCCCGCTGCTCCTGGCGCTCAACGCGGCCGTCGGCGCGCTCGGCGCGTTCCTGCTGTACGCCGAGTCCTGGGGCCGCTACCGCCTGGACCGCGAGCCCGGCCGGCTCAGGCTGCGCCGGGGGCTGCTGACCACGCGCTCGCTGACCCTGGAGGAACGGCGGCTGCGCGGCGTCGAGATCAGCGAACCGCTGCTGCTGCGGCTGGGCGGCGGCGCCCGCGTCAAGGCCGTCACGACCGGGCTGGCCAAGAAGGACGACGAGACCGAGGACGTGGCCGCGCTCACGCCCCCGCTCCCCCGCGCCGAGGCGACCCGCATCGCCGCCACCCTCACAGGCCCGCCCCTGGGCTCCGTCATGGGCGCGCCGCTCGTCCCGCACCCGGCGGCGGCCGGGCGGCGGCGGGTGGTGCGGGCGCTGGCGACGACGGTCGTGCTGGCGGCGTGCGCCGGGCTCGCCTGGTGGCTGCTGCCCGCGTCGTGGCCGCGCGGGTGGCTCTGGGCGGCGCCCGTCCTGGCGCTCCCGGCGGGGTTGTGGCTGGCCGCCGAGAGCCGTCGCGGTCTCGGGCACGCGCTGGGCCGGCGGCACCTGGTCATGCGCCGCGGCGCGCTCGTCCGCCGTACGGTGGCGCTGGACCGGGCCGGCATCACCGGCTGGACGTTCCGCCAGTCGTTCTTCCAGCGGCGCTCGGGCCTGCTGACCGTCTCGGCCTGCACGGCCGCGGGCGGCGGCCACTACGAGATCCTGGACGTGGGCCGCGGCGCCGGGCTCGACCTGGCGGCGCACGCGGTGCCGGGCCTGCTGGAGCCGTTCCTGATCCGCGAGCCGGGTGGCGAGCGGCAGGCCGCGTGATCCACCACGGCTGCCCATGCCCCTGTAGCGGACAAGCGTGATCGCGCGGCCCGGCGGCTTGCTGGTCAACAACGCTATTTGTCCCGCTTGCAACCGAGTTGCAGCCCTGTTAACTGTTGACGCGGATCTCCTGTCAGAGAGCCGGTCCCCGCGCGGCACGCGAGGACCGGCGGCGTTGCGCCACGCGCGGGCTCAGCTTCCGACCGGCTGCTTGACCAGTTCGGCCAGGTACGCCCTGGCCAGGGTGAGCGCCCCCTCCTGCGCCTCCTTCTGCGGCATGAGCTTGACCTTGGGCGAGTTCGCCGGCTCACTCTCGGGCCGTTCGGCGCCGGAGTAGTCGACCCTGACCACCAGCGCGCCGGTACGGGCGATCACCGTGCCGCTGGAGGCCGACACGTCGCCCTGCCTGGTCTGCACGAACTGGCTGTACGCCTGCTCGCCGAGCCCTTCGAGGTCGCGCACCTCGCCCCAGGTGATGCCGCCGATGGTCGACTTCTCGGTGTTCTTGTCGCCGCCGCGCTCGCCGGCGTAGTACGCCTTGGCCGCGCCCGGGTCGATCGCGCCCGCCCGGTTGGTGAAGCGGTGGGTGCTGATCAGCATGCTGCGGATCTTGACGTTCCCGGCCGTGCCCGGCAGGTCGAGGTTGAGCCAGCGGCACTCGGTCTCGTCGTCGTTGCCCGACTCGGTGGCGCGCGCCCTCGTCGTCGGCTTCGGCACCAGGCGGGTGGCGGCCTCCGTGACGGCCTGGCAGGCGGGTGGGAAGGCGGCCAGGACCGTGGGCGACGGCGTCGGGCGGGCGGTCGGGCTCTGGGTGACCTGGGCCTGGTCGGGCTTGGCCAGCACGCCGGGGTGCTGCGCCTGCCAGGCGACCACCCCCTTGGCGAAGTATTCGATCAGGCCGCTGACCTCGCGGATCGCGTTGTCCTCCGTGATGGACCTGGTGCTCTCGTTGGACAGGATCCGGGCGTCCTTGCGCTGCTGCCCGGCCTGGAACTTGACCTCGATCGTCATGTCCCCGACCTGGGCGTGGGCCTTGCCGAAGGAGTACCACAACAGCTTGCCGTCGCGCCGCCAGGTGTACTGGGCGAACGCGCCCTCGCCCACGCCGGTCACGTCCTTGACCGGGGAGACGTACTCCTTCTCGTCGGGGTCGAGCGAGGGCTTGGCGGTGGCGCCGTACTTGGCGCCCCGGTAGTCCATCTCGTACGAGCTCTGGGCCATCGAGCGGCCGGTCTTGGCCCCCTCGCCCTTGTGCTGGTCGATCTTGACGTCGATCTCCCTGCTGCGCCAGAACTCGCCGAACGAGATGCGCTGGTTCTGCCAGTTGCAGGCAAAGGTGACCGTGTAGTCGGAGTCCCTGGACGACTTGGCCACCGTCGCGCCGGGCGCCAGCCGTTCCGCCTCGTCCTGGGGCAGCATCGAGCACACGTCCGGGCCCGTCGCGGCGGCGGCCGGGACCGCGGAGTGCGCCGCCGACGAGGACGACGACGGCCCGGCCGCCGTCCCCCCGGAGCCCCTGTCGGAGATCAGGAGGTAGGCCCCCACGCCGCCCGCGGCCACGACCACCACGAGGGCCGCGGCGAGCACGGGCGTCAACCACGCCGGCCGGCGTCCGGGCGGACCAGTGGGCGGGCCGGGCGGCCTGCCCATCGGCCCGGTGGGCGGCAGCGCCGGCGGCGCCCACTGCGGCTCCTGCGGCGGCCCCCACTGCGAACCCCGCTGCGAACCCTGCTGCGGCCCGGACGGCGGCTCGAACCGCCGGCCCGGCACCGGATGAGGGGTGGTCGGCGGCTCGTACTCGCTACCGGGATTCACTGGCACTCCTGAGCTTGCCCTGACTTGCGGGGACACATGGTGATAACGCCCGTGCGGTGCGCTGGACGGTCATCGCGGCAGCGCCCCGGAGACCAGCCGGGCGACCCGCAGCGCCGTCTCCTTGTCGACCGGCGCCTTGACCGACACCTCGTCGCGGTGCCAGACCACCTCGCCGAGCAGGTTGCTGGAACGGAAGAGCACGGTGCTGTCGAACCGGCCGACCGCGCTGGAGGACATCAACAGCTCGAACCGGTGCTGCACGAACGCCGCCTCCCCCACCCCCGCGACGTCGCCGACCTCGCCGACGGCCACCCGCGCCCGGGTGCCCTCGGCCGCGCTCCTGGTGCCCTTCTCGCTGGTGAACCGGCGCAACGCCACCTGCGGCCCGCCGAGGCCGCCGTCGGGCCTCTCGATCCACGTGCGGACGGTGATCCGCCGGCCCTGCCGCTCCTCCAGGCCGGCGACCCACTGGCACTCGCCGTCCCGCGTGGCGCTGCGCCGGGCGGCGCCACGCATCAGCTCGGCGGCCTGGGCGTCCCTGAGCAGGCGGCAGGGGTCGGGGGCGGCGGCGTAGCGGCCGGTCTCGGGTTGTGCCGCGCCGACGGCGTACCAGCCGCCCGCGCCCAGCACCGCGACGCCGGACGCGATCGCCACGGGCAGCAGCCACCGCCGCCTGCGCACGGGGATCGGACCCGAGCGCACCGGCGCGCCGCTGAGCACCTCCCGGACCTGGGCCGCCGTGGGACGGGCGGCGGGCTCCTTGGCCAGCATCGCCATGAGCAGCCCGCCGAACTCGCGGCCCGCCCGCGCGGGGAAGGGCGGCTCGTGCAGCAGCACCGCCGCCGCGACCGCCGCGGGAAACTGCCGCTCGAACGGCGCCCGCCCCTCCACGGCGGTGTACAGGCTCGCGCCCAGCGACCACAGGTCGGACGCCGGTCCCGGCGCCTGCTCGTTGAGCCGCTCGGGAGCCATGTAACCGGGCGAGCCACTGCCGACACCCCCGTCGCCCTGGCCGTCCATGGGGACGGCGATGCCGAAGTCGGTCAGCATGGCCGAGCCGTCGGCGTCGAGCAGGATGTTGGCCGGCTTGACGTCATGGTGGAGGATGCCGTGGGCGTGCGCGACCTCCAGCGCCGACAGCACCTGGAGCCCGATGCGGGCCGCGTACGGCGGCGGCAGCGGGCCGTTCTCCTTGATCACCTTGTCCAGGGACCGGCCGGTGACCAGGTCCATGATGATCCACGGCTGGTCGCCGTCGAGCACCACATCGTGCACGAGCACGATGGCCGGGTCGCGCAGGCGTCCGGCCGACCTGGCCTCGTGGATGGCGCGGCCGGCGAACTCGGCCCGCTGGTGGGGGCTGAGCCCCGGCGGCACCCGCACCTGCTTGACGGCGACCTCGCGGTCGAGCGTCTCGTCCAGCGCCCGCCACACCGTGCCCGCGCCGCCCTGCCCGAGCTGCTCGACCAGCCGGTACCGGCCGGCCAGCAGGTAGTGGTCACCTCGCACGGCGCAACGCCTGCTCGCTCGCCCTGGCCGCCTTGATCGCCGCCTGCCGGACGTCCTCGTCGGTCGGCTTGTCGCCCAGGGTGGCGTACTCGACGGCCACCACCAGGTTGGCGATCCGGTAGTAGACGTGGGCGGAGTGGACGCGGCCCGTCCTGCCCTTCAGCTCGAACGCGAACGCCTCCTCGCCCAGCCCCTTCAGATCGTGGACGGGGGTGCGCGTGGAGCGCATGTCGGTCTTGACGCCGATCTCGGGCCAGGTCCAGTCGACCTGGTCGTACTTGGCCCAGTAGCGCTTCTGGTTCTGGAACAGGGTGCGGGCGGTGTCGGCGGTCATCGACCACGGATCGACGGTGTCGGAGTCCTTCTGCACCTGCAGGCCCACCCCGGTGCCCGCGACCGGCCAGCCGCACTCCGGGCCCACCTCGTCGCCGTCCGGCTGGGCCTTGGGCGGGCTCTGGGTGCGCAGCAGGCCGCCGACGTCCTGCGGGGTCAGCAGGGTGCACACGTCCAACGGCACGGTGAACGCGGTCGGCGTCCCGCCGCCGACGTCGTCGCGCAGCAGGAGGAAGCCGGTGGCCGCGGCGGCGACGACGAGCACGGCCCCGGCCGCGCTCCACAGCAGCAGCGGCCGGCCGCGCCGGCCGACCCGGCGGGGAGCGGTCGCCTGCTCACCGGCCGCCGGGACCGGCGGCTGACCGCCCGCGGCCACCTGCCTGAGCGCGTGCACGACGTTGCGCGCATCGGGACGGGCGCCCGGGTGACGCGCCATCATGGCGGCCAGCAGCGGCCCGAGCGGACCCGGCGCGACCGGCACCGGCTGCGTCACGGTCGCCCTGACCCGCTCGGCGACCGAGCCCTGGTAGGCGTTGCCGCCGGTCACCGCGGCGAACAGGGTCGCGCCGAGCGACCACAGGTCGCTGGCCGGGCCGCCGGGCTCGCCCTCCAACCGCTCGGGTGCGATGAACCCGGGCGAGCCGATCATCAGCCCCTGCTCGGTGAGCGTGGCCTGCCCCTCCTGCCGGGCGATGCCGAAGTCGGTCAGCACCACCCTGCCGCTGTCGGTCAGGTACACGTTGCCCGGCTTCACGTCACGGTGCTGCAAGCCCTGGGCGTGGGCGGCCAGCAACGCCTCCAGGACGTCGGCGCCGACGCGGGCGGCGTACTCGGGAGGCATGGGCCCGAACTCGCGGACGGTCTCGGCCAGCGTACGGCCCCGCAGCAGCTCCATGACCAGCCACGGCCGCTCGTGCTCGACGATGACGTCGTGCAGCGCCACGATGCCGGGATGGCGCAGCCGGGCGGTGGCCTGCGCCTCGCGCACGGCCCTGGTGACCGCGTGGGCGCGCTCCTTGGGCGGGATGCCCTCGGGCAGCGTGAGCTCCTTGACCGCGACCTCGCGGTCGAGCATCTCGTCCTTGGCCAGCCACACCTTCCCCATGCCGCCGGCGCCGAGTGGGCGCAGCAGGGCGTAGCGGCCGGCAAGTCTTCCCGCGGACATAAAGGGAAGGGTAACTAAGGATCAAGAAAGATGGTTATTCGAGCACATTTCCCGTTCGCCCCCTTCGCCCTTCCCGCCCACCCTCACCGCGTCCCCACCTGCCATTCCGGCGCGCTCCGACACGCCTTCCGGCGTGGTCCGCCGGAGTAACTGTCGGACCCCCTCTCTATGGTCTTGGAACGTGGACGCGGTACAAGGCACCCTCGACGAGCTAGGCACCCCCCTCAGCGACGTCACGTTCGTCGTGTTCGACCTGGAGACCACCGGCGGCTCGCCGGCCGAAGACTCGATCACCGAGATCGGCGCGGTCAAGGTGCGGGCGGGTGAGGTGCTGGGCGAGTTCTCCACCCTGGTCGACCCCGGCGGGCCGATCCCGCCGTTCATCTCGGTGCTGACCGGCATCACCGACGCCATGGTGATGGCCGCCCCGCGCATCGAGGCGGTGCTGCCGAGCTTCCTGGAGTTCATCAGGGGCTCCACGCTGGTGGCCCACAACGCGAGCTTCGACACCCGCTTCGTCAAGGCCGCCTGCGCCGCCCACGGCTATCCCCCGCCGGCCAACCCGGTCGTCGACACCGTCGACCTGGCCCGGCGGGTGCTGACCCGCGACGAGACGCCCAACGCCAAGCTGTCCACCCTCGCCCGGTTCTTCCGCAGCCCCACCGAGCCGTGCCACCGCGCCCTCCAGGACGCCAGGGCCACCGTCGACGTGCTCCACGGGCTGATCGAGCGGGCCGGCTCCTTCCAGGTCCACACGCTCGAAGAGCTGAAGTCGTTCGTCCGCGCCCCCACGCCCGAGCAGCAGCGCAAGCGCCACCTGGCCGAGTCCGTCCCGCACGCGCCGGGCGTCTACTTCTTCGAGGACGAACGCGGCGAGGTGCTCTACATCGGCAAAAGCACCAACCTGCGCAACCGCGTGCGCTCCTACTTCACGGCCGCCGAGACCCGCCCGCGCATCCGCGAGATGATCGGCATCGCCGAGCGCGTGCGCCACGTCGTCTGCGCGACCGCGCTGGAGGCCGAGGTCAGAGAGCTGCGGCTGATCGGCGGCGCCAAGCCGCGCTACAACCGCCGCTCACGCTTCCCGGAGAAGATGGTCTGGCTCAAGCTCACCGCCGGCCCCTTCCCCCGCCTGTCGATCGTGCGCGAGCTGAAGGACGACGACGCCACCTACCTCGGCCCGTTCAGCAGCACCCGCCTGGCCGACGAGGCCCGCATCGCCCTGCACGAGGCCGTGCCGCTGCGCCAGTGCACCCAGCCGATCAGCCTGCGCACCCGGCGGGCCGCCTGCGTCCTGCACGAGATGGGCCGCTGCGGCGCGCCCTGCGCGGGCAACGAGAGCCCCGAGGAATACTCCGTGCACGTCGAGAGCGCGCGCCGGGCCATGACCTCCGACGCCTCGCTCGTCTTCACGGCCGTGTCGGCCCGCATGGAGCGCCTGTCGGTCGAGCAGCGCTACGAGGAGGCCTCCGTCGACCGCGACCGGCTGGCCGCGTTCGTCCGGGCGGCGGCCCGCATGCAGCGCCTGACCGCCGTCACCCGCCTCCCCGAGCTGGTGGCCGCCAGCCCGGCCTTCGACGGCGGCTGGGACATCCACGTGGTCCGCTACGGCCGCCTGGCCGCGGCGGGCGTGATGCCGAAGGGCGCCCATCCCACGCCCTTCGTCGCCTCGCTCAAGGCGATGGCGGAGGCCGTCATCCCGGGCCCCGGCCCGGTCCACGCGGCCAGCGCCGAGGAGACCGAGTGCATTCTCCGCTGGCTGGAGTCGCCGGGCGTGCGGCTGGTCGAGGTCGACGGCGTGTGGTCGATGCCCGCCCGGGGCGCGGCCCGCCACAAGGCCCGCATCGATCTGGCCTATCGCGGCCTTGATCAGCGTCGCGACCGCGAGGGACGGCCTTTGCGATGACCGGATACAGTTAATGCATGGTCACGGCAATTGTCCACATCAAGGCCGAGGTAGACCGGATCCCGGAGGTCGCCCAGACGATCGCCGAGATCGACGGGGTCAGCGAGGTCTACTCCATCACCGGCGAATGGGATCTGCTCGCCATGGTCAGGGTCGCCCGTTACGAGGAGGTGGCCGAGGTCATCCCCGGGCGGGTCAACAAGGTCGACGGCGTCGAGCACACCGAGACCCACATCGCCTTCCGCACCTACTCCAAGCACGACCTCGACGCCGCCTTCTCGATCGGCTTCACCGAGACCGACTGACCCCGCTCCCCCGCCACCCTCGCGTCCGTTCCCGGGCCCGGCCGTCCCCCGGCCGGGCCCGAGGCGTTTCCCGGCCCGAACGGACGGCCGCCGCCCCGTGACGCCTCCGGCCCACCCCCTCAGACGGCGGGCCGGGAGCAGGAACCTGCCCGTCCTCCCCGCGGCCGGCCCGGAACGCGAAACGGCCCGGACGGGTCACCCCGTCCGGGCCGATCATGCACGAACACCCTTAGTGGGTGAGGCTCCGGTCGTCGCCGGAACCGATGGCGGCGTGCTCGCCGTGCTCCTCGTGGTGCCCGTCGTCGAGCGGGATCTTCTCCCCGCCGTACGCCTGGGACATCTTGCCGCGAAGCCTGCCGAGCGGGCCGCGCATGCCCTTGGGCGGGATGCCGGAGGCGTCCTCGTCCACGGGCAGGGCCGGCACCGCCTCCTTGCCCCGCAGGTGGGCCTCGATGTCGTCGGACGGCGGCGTGTGCACCTCGATGAACTCACCGTGCGGCAGCCGCTTGATGACACCCGACTCCACACCGTGCCCGATGACCGCGGCGTCGCTGCGCTGCAGGCCGAGGCACATGCGGTAGGTGATCAGGTAGGCCAGCGCCGGCCCCACGAACACCAGCACCCGGCCGATGTACGTCGTCCAGTTGAGGCTGACGTGGAAGTTGGCCGAGATCTCGTCGTTGGCGCCGAGCAGCCACAGCACACCGTAGAACGTCATCGCCGAGATGCCGATCGCGGTGCGGTGGGGGTTGTTGCGCGGACGGTCGGCGACGTGGTGCTCGCGGTGGTCGCCGGTCACCCACCGTTCGATGAACGGGTAGAGCGCGAGACCGGTCATGATGATGCCCATCGGCACCAGCGCCGGGATGATCACGCTCAGCGGCAGCGTGCCCGCGTGGGCCGTGCCGAACAGGTTCCACTCCCATGGCGGCATGAGCCGCAGCGAGCCTTCGAGGAAGCCCATGTACCAGTCGGGCTGCGAACCGGCGGAGATGTCCGCCGGCGTGTACGGCCCGAACAGCCAGATCGGGTTGATCTGGGCGAACGTCGCCAGCCCCGACACCACGGCGAGCGTGAACAGGAAGTAGGCGCCCGCCTTGGCCATGAAGGCCGGGTAGAACGGCGCGCCCACCACGTTCTTGTTGTTCCGCCCCTTGCCCGGCATCTGCGTGTGCTTCTGCACCCACATGAGCACCATGTGAGCCGAGACCAGCGCCAGCAGGATGCCCGGGATGAGCAGGATGTGCAGCGAGTAGAACCGGGATACGACGTCGCCGCCCGGATACTCCCCGCCGAACAGGAAGAACGTGATGTACGTGCCCACCAGCGGCAGCGAGATCGCCACACCCTCGGTGATCCGCAGACCGGCGCCGGAGAGCAGGTCGTCGGGGAGGGAGTAGCCGGTCAGGCCCTCGGCCAGCGCCAGGGTCAGCAGCAGCACGCCGATGATCCAGTTGAGCTCGCGCGGCTTGCGGTAGGCGCCGGTGAAGAAAACCCGCAGCATGTGGACCGTCATGCCGGCCACGAAGAGGAGGGCCGCCCAGTGGTGCATCTGCCTCATCAGCAGACCACCCCGGACGTCGAAGCTGATCTCCAGCGACGACGCGTAGGCCTCCGACATCATGACGCCCTTGAGCGGCGCGTACGAGCCGTCATAGGCGACCTCGCCCATGCTCGGCTTGAACCACAGCGTCAGGAACGTACCGGTCAGCAGCAGGATGATGAACGAGTAGAGCGCGATCTCACCCAGCAGGAACGACCAGTGGTCGGGGAAGATCTTGCGCAGGTTGCGCTTGAGGAAGTTGGCCCCGCCCAGACGCTCGTCGAGGAAGTTCGACGGCCCGGCGATGGCCTTCGGTACGGCGTTCATGTCGCTCATGCCTGGCCTCCCTTCTCCCTGGCCTCGGCCTCGGCGTCGCCGCGTTCCCAGTAGCTGGGACCGACGGGTACGTCGAAGTCGCCTCTGGCGATCAGATAGCCCTCGCCGTCGACCGTGATGGGCAGCTGGGGCAGCGGCCTGGCGGCCGGACCGAAGATGACCTTCGCGCCGTCGGCCGCGTCGAACGTCGACTGGTGGCACGGGCACAGGATGTGGTGGGTGGTCTGCTCGTAGAGCGCCGCCGGGCAGCCGACGTGCGTGCAGATCTTGGAGTAGGCGACGATGCCGTCGTGCGTCCAGTTCTGCCTGACGCCGCTCTTGAGCTCCTCCGGACGGAACTTGATCAGGATCAGCGTGGCCTTGGCGAGCGCGTTGAGGTCGTGCTGGTAGCCCTCGGGCACCACGGACAGGATGCCGCCGGGCGAGTTGAAGTCGGCCGCGCGGATCGGCTGGCCGGTGCCCTCGACGACCAGGCGCAGCGGCTTGCCCTCCTTGGTCTTCTCACCCCAGACGGTGTGGCGCAGCAGCTTGTTGAACTTCGCCGCGGGCATCTTGGAGTTGTCGAGGTCGCGCAGCAGCACCAGCGGCACCAGGCCGAGCGGCGCGGCGGCCAGCAGCAGCGTGCGGCGCATCAGCTTGCGCTTGACGAACCCGCTCTCGTTGGCGCCCTGCAGGAACGTCTCGGAGACGACCTCGCGGTCGTCCTCGTCCGAGGCCATCGAGTGGCGCTCCTGGACCAGCGCGTACTTCGGCATGATCTGGCGGACCCAGACCACGATGCCGACCGCGAGGCCGAGGACGGCGAGGGTCAGCGTGCCGCCGAGGGCGAGGTTGGAGACGCCCGTCGCCTCCGGGCTGCCCACCTGGAACACCACGTAGGAGATAAGGAAGGCGATCCCGGCCAGGAACGTGATCGCGAAGCAGAGCGCCACGATCTTCTCGGCCTTGCCGGCCTTGGACTCGTCCTGCAGCGTCACGCCCGGGACGTCGCGGTCCGCGACCTCTTCGGTCTCAGCGGCGCCCAGCATCGACGTGCCGGCCGCGGGAGTGCCGATGACGCGCTTGGGCACGCGTTCGTCCGGCTGCTCGATCTCGTGCTCGTTGTCTGTCATGACTTCTGTCGCTTCTTCGCGGTGATCCAGATGGCGGCGAGGGCGAGCGCGGCGATGCCCGCCACGAACGCTACGAGACCTTCGGTGACCGGGCCGATGCGCCCGAGGCCGAACCCTCCGGGGTCCTTCTGCTCACGGACCTGGGTGATGTACGCGATCATGCTGCGCTTCTCTTCAGGCGTGATCGTCGAGTCGTTGAAGACCGGCATCGCCTGCGGGCCGGTGACCATCGCCTCGTAGATCTGCGTCGGCGACGACTCGTTCAGGTTGGGCGCGTACTTGCCCTGCGTCAGGGCACCGCCGGCGCCCGCCCAGTTGTGGCACTGGATGCAGTTGGCCCGGAACAGCTCGCCGCCCTTGCCGGCGTCGCCGAGCTTCGGGTCGACCTGCTCCTTGCCCGGCACCTGCGGGCCGCCACCCAGCGACTGCACGTAGGCGGCGATCTGCCGGGTCGACTCCTCGTTGACCCACGGCGCCGGACGCTTGCGGGGCGCCTGCGGGCCGGGGTTGGCGGCGGGCATGCGGCCGGTGCTCATCTGGAAGTCGACCGCCGCGGCGCCGACGCCGACGAGCGTGGGGGCGGTGTTGGTGCCCTCCGCGTTCATGCCGTGGCAGCTTGAGCAGTGGGCCACGAACAGGCTCTTGCCCTCGGCCACGTCGTCGACCTTGCCTGCCGCCAGCGCCGCGTCCGCAGGCTTGCCCGCCTGGACAAAGGCGGCGTATACCATCCCGACCAGCGCCAACGCCAAAATCAGGACGGCGTATCTCGCGAGGGGATGCCGCCGCCAAGCGGTGATCCTAGTCACAGAGATCCCGTTCCTTAACGAATGATGTAGATGGTCGCGAAAAGACCGATCCAGACGACGTCTACGAAGTGCCAGTAGTAGGACACGACGATCGCGCTGGTGGCCTGCTCATGCGTAAAGCGCTTCGCGGCGTACGTGCGTCCCAGCATGAACAGGAACGCGATCAGGCCACCGGTCACGTGCAGGCCGTGGAAGCCCGTCGTCAGGTAGAACACCGAGGTGTAGGCGTTAGCGGACAGGGTCGCGCCCTCTGACGCCAGCTCGCCGTACTCGTACAGCTGACCGGCGACGAAGACCGCGCCCATCAGGAAGCTGACGAAGTACCAGAAGCGGAGCTTGCCGACCTGCCCCTTCTCCGCGGCCCACACGCCAAGCTGGCACGTCACACTCGACAGGACCAGGATGATCGTGTTGACCGTCGCGAACGGGATGTTCAGGTGAGCGCCTTCTGCCTCAATGCCTGCAGGAAGGAAGGCAGGGCCCCACTCGATGCCCTTCCCCTCGCTCACCGACCGGATGGTGAAGTACATCGCGAACAGCGCCGCGAAGAACATGAGCTCAGAGGACAGCCAGACGATCGTCCCGACACTGACCAGGTTCGGCCGTCGGTACGACTGTGCTGTCGTCGTCGAAGTTATTGCGGATGCTGTCGCCACGGGCAGCATTATTGCGGCTCCGGTGTTCGGTCCGGCCAACGACCCCCCGTTAGGAGGAACAAACCGGCCATCAACCTGGGATAATTGGGACAAAACGCCTGTCAGACCCGGTGGCCTGGGATTGCATCCCGACGCAACGGTACGATCCAGGTGACCATACAGCTTCGAGCGATAGTGAGCGCGAAAGTGACGTCCTCTGGGAGCACCGACGACACGATGAGGGTCCTCGTCTACAGCGACGACGCCACCACCCGGGCCGAGGTCCGCCAGGCGATCGGCCGGCGGCCGGCGGCCGATGTGCCCCTCGTCGAGATCATCGAGTGCGCCACCGAGCCCAAGGTCCACCAGTGGCTCGGCTCCGGCGAGATCGACGTGGCGGTCCTCGACGGCGAGACCCAGCCTGCCGGCGGCATGGGCGTCTCCCGTCAGGCCAAGGACGAGGTCTACGACTGCCCGCCCGTCTGCCTGATCATCGCCAGGCGCGACGACCGCTGGCTGGCCGACTGGTCCAAGGCCGACGCCGTCGTGCCGCAGCCCATCGAGCCCATGGTCCTGGCCGACACCGTGGCCGACCTGATGCGCCGCCGCTCCTCCACCCGACTCAACGCGAAGTAGGTGCTCATGGACTCCCGGACGACCTGGCCCGCTCTGTTCTCCGCGCTCCTTTCCGGCGAGCATCTGACGGCCGACGAAGCGGCCTGGGCGATGCGGGAGATCTTCTCAGGCAATGCCACCTCCGCCCAGATCGCGGGCTTCGCGCTGGCCCTGCGCGCCAAGGGCGAGACGGTGGCCGAGGTGGTGGGCCTGGCCCGGACGATGCTGGAGTTCTCCACCCCGCTGACGGTCGAGGGGCCCGTCCTCGACGTCGTGGGCACGGGCGGCGACCGCGCCCACACCGTCAACGTCTCCACCATGGCCGCCATCGTGGCCGCCGCGGCCGGCGCCAGGGTCGTCAAGCACGGCAACCGGTCGGCGTCCTCCCTGTGCGGCGCCGCCGACGTCCTGGAGCACATGGGCATCAGGCTCGACCTGACGCCGGAGCAGACCGCGCGGGTGGCGCGCGAGGCGGGCATCGCCTTCTGCTTCGCCCCCGTCTACCACCCGGCGCTGCGCTTCGCCGGGCCGGCGCGCAAGGAGATCGGCGTCCCGACGGTCTTCAACTTCCTCGGCCCGCTGACCAACCCGGCCCGGCCCAGCGCCCAGGCCATCGGCGTCTACGACGCCCGGATGCTGCCCGTCATCGCCGGGGTCTTCGCCGAGCGCGGCGTGTCGGCGCTGGTGTTCCGCGGCGACGACGGGCTCGACGAGCTGACCATCACCGGCACCTCCACGGTGTGGGTGGTCCGCGACGGCACGGCCACCGAGGCCAGGTTCGACCCCGCGGTGCTGGGCATCCCCAGGGCCGACGCGGGCGCGCTGCGCGGTGGCGACGTGCAGTTCAACGCCCAGGCCGTGCACGACCTGCTGGGCGGCAAGCAGGGGCCGGTGCGCGACGCCGTCCTGCTCAACGCCGCCGCCGCGCTGGTCGCCCACGACGGCGCCGGCGACGACCTCGACTCGGCGATGCTCAAGGGCTACGAGCGCGCCAGGCAGGCCGTCGACTCCGGCCTGGCCTCCGACACGCTGCGCCGCTGGGTCGAGGTCAGCAGCTCCTACCGCCCGTCGTGACCGTGAGCGCGCCCCTGAGGCGCGCTCACGTCTTCTGGCGGCACGTGGTGCACGAAAGCCCTGGCGGCGCCTTCACGGCCTGCTCAGGGCCGTGCGGCGGTCACCCGGTCAGAAGGTGATGCTCGGGCCGTCCTTGAGCGTGCTCCACTTGAGCCATTCCTTCCAGTTCTCCTGCCAGTGTCCCCACCCGTTGGTGGGCTCCAGCTTCCGCGGCGATCCCGTAATGATGATCGGGTCCCCGATCAGGGTGTTCTTGATGAACCAGGCCGCGTCCTCCGGGCTGACGTTCACGCAGCCGTGGCTGACGTTGGAGTTGCCCTGCGAGCCGACCGACCAGGGCGCGCTGTGCACGTACTCGCCGCTGTTGGAGATGCGCACGGTGTTGTAGACGGTGAGCTGGTAGTAGCCGGACTGGCCGGGGCCGATGCCGGGCGAGGTCATGACGGTCACCGGCTCCCTCGACATCGCCAGGTGCACGCCCGAGGTGGTGTAGTACTTCCACTGGCCGCCCTGTCCGGCGCTCATCGGCATGGTGCGGATGCGCTTGCCGTCGCGACGGACCGTCAGCACGTGCTCGTCGGTGGTGCCCTTGGTGATCTGGGCACGGCCGATCTTGAAGTCGAGGGTGACGTCGCGCTTGCCGTACAGGCCCGGGCCGCCGCGCACCCCGGCCAGCTTCGCCTCCAGCCGGACCTTCGTGTACGCCGGCCAGTAGTCCTCCGGCCGGAAGTCCACGTGGCTGTCGTCGAACCAGTGCCAGGCCCCCTCCACCGGCTTGGAGCTGCGGATGGTGAGGTTGCGCTCGACGGCCACCCGGTCGCTCACGGGCTTGTCGAAGGCGATCATGACGGGCATGCCGATGCCGACCGTCAGCCCGGTGTCGTCCCTGTTGGGGGTGACCGTCTGGATGTCGAACGTCTTGTCGCCCTTGACCGTGGTGAACGTGCTGGAGGTCTCGCTCTGCTTGCCCGAGGCGTCCACGCTGACGACGGTGACCGTGTAGCCGGCGCTGGGCCGGGCGGTGGCCGTGCTGCGCCAGCGGGTGCCGTCGCCGCTCAGGACGCCCTTGAGCCGCCCGGCCTTGCCGCCGTCCACCCGGACGCTCTTGATCGTGCCGCCGTGGGCGGAGACCACCACGGCCTGGTCGGTGGCCACGTTCACGGCCTTGTCCTGCGGCGTGATCGCCACCGCCGGCTGCCGCGCGACGGCGGCCAGCTCCTTCGTCTCGTTGGCCTCGCCGCTCAGCGAGCACGCCGTGAGCAGGGCCAAGGCCAACAAGCCTGCCGATCCGTTCGCCAAGCGCCTCACGAGTGCCCCCCTCGCCCAAGATCCAACCTTCTCCTCCCTTATTACCCTGAGTGATCTATTCACGACATCCGCCACCTGGTAAAGAACACGAAAAAGCGGGCGTCCTCCCCTATGGGAGAGACGCCCGCTTCGAGGTGCTAGGGGTTTCTCAGTGCGAGAAGTTGCCCCGGTAGTACTGGAACACGAACCCGATCATGGCCATGATGATCAGGAACACGCCGATCAGGAACATCCAGAACCCGATCACGAACCCGGCGAAGGCGAAGGCCGCCGCCAGGCACAGGAACAGCGGCCACCAGCTGCTCGGGCTGAAGAAGCCGATCTCGCCCGCGCCGTCGCTGATGTCGGCCTGCTTGTCGTCCTCCGGCTGGGCGCCGATGCGCCGCGCGGTGAACATCAGGTAGTAGCCCACCATGAAGGCGAAGCCGACCGAGATCGCCATGGCGGTGGTGCCCACGGGCTCACCGTGACCGGTCGCGGCCTTCGTCCAGAACCAGTAGCCGACGTCGACACCGGCGAAGAACAGGCCGCACAGCAGGAACAGCCAACCCTGGACCTTCATCAGGCCTCCACCTCCTGGGCGGACTTGGCGGACATGTGCGGGTAGTGCAGGTCGAACGCCGGGCGCTCGGACCGGATCCGCGGCAGCGAGGTGAAGTTGTGCCGCGGCGGCGGGCAGGAGGTCGCCCATTCGAGCGAGCCGCCGTAGCCCCAGGGGTCGTCGACGGTGACCTTGGGCGCCGAACGCCAGGTCTTCCAGACGTTGTAGAAGAACGGCAGCGTCGAGGCACCCAGGATGAACGCGCCGACCGACGAGATCATGTTCAGGTCGGTGAAGCCGTCGGCCGCGCTGTAGTCGGCGTAACGCCGCGGGAAGCCGATCATGCCCAGCCAGTGCTGGACGAGGAAGGTGGTGTGGAAGCCGATGAACAGCAACCAGAAGTGCACCTTGCCCAGCTTGTCGTCGAGCATCTTGCCGGTGAACTTGGGCCACCAGAAGTAGAAGCCGGCGAACATGGCGAACACGACCGTGCCGAAGACCACGTAGTGGAAGTGGGCGACGACGAAGTAGGTGTCGCTGATCTGGAAGTCGAGCGGCGGCGAGGCCAGGATGACGCCGGTCAGGCCGCCGAGCAGGAACGTGATCAGGAAGCCGACCGAGAACAACATCGGCGACTCGAACGACAGGTGACCCCGCCACATCGTGCCGATCCAGTTGAAGAACTTCACGCCCGTCGGCACCGCGATGAGGAACGTCATGAACGAGAAGAACGGCAGCAGGACCTGCCCGGTCGGGAACATGTGGTGCGCCCAGACCGTGATGGACAGACCGGCGATCGCGATGGTGGCGCCGACCAGGCCGATGTAGCCGAAGATCGGCTTACGGCTGAAGACCGGCAGGACCTCGGTCACGATGCCGAAGAACGGCAACGCGATGATGTACACCTCGGGATGGCCGAAGAACCAGAACAGGTGCTGCCACAGGATCGGCCCGCCGTTGGCCGGGTCGAAGATGTGCGTGCCCAGCTTCCGGTCGGCCTCCAGGGCCAGCAGCGCGGCGGCCAGCACGGGGAAGGCCATCAGCACGAGCATGCTGGTCAGCAGGACGTTCCAGGTGAAGATCGGCATGCGGAACATGGTCATGCCGGGGGCGCGCATGCAGATGATCGTGGTGATGAAGTTCACCGAGCCGAGGATCGTGCCGAGGCCCGACAGGGCCAGTCCCATGATCCACAGGTCGCCGCCGATGCCGGGCGAGTGGATCGCGTTCGACAGCGGCGTGTAGGCGAACCAGCCGAAGGAGGCCGCGCCGCCCGGCGTGAGGAAGCCGGACACGGCGATGATGCTGCCGAACAGGTAGAGCCAGTAGCTGACCATGTTCAGACGCGGGAAGGCCACGTCGGGGGCGCCGATCTGGAGCGGCATCAGCTCGTTGGCGAAGCCGGCGAACAGCGGCGTCGCGAACATCAGCAGCATGATCGTGCCGTGCATGGTGAACAGCTGGTTGAACTGCTCGTTGCTGGTGATCTGCAGCCCGGGCTGCGCCAGCTCGGCCCTCATGATCAGCGCCATGACGCCGCCGATCAGGAAGAAGGCGAACGACGTGATCAGGTACATGTGTCCGATGATCTTGTGATCAGTCGAGGACAGCCACTTGGCGATGATCTGGCCCTTGGTGACGGGCCGGACCGGTGCGCGAAGCGGTTCTTGGATGGCGGTCACTGGGCACTTCCAGCCTGGGTCGCGATGTACTTGTCGAACTCAGCCTGCTTGACGAGCTTCACCTGGAACAACATCCGGCTGTGGTCGACACCGCACAGCTCGGCGCATCGGCCGGCGTAGATGCCCGCGCGGTCGTCGCCGAGGGTCTTGATCTCGAACTTGCGCCCGGGGTTGCCCTCCGGGATGCCGGGGATGATGTCCCGCTTGAACAGGAACTCGGGCACCCAGAACGAGTGGATCACGTCGTCGGTCGACAGGTCGAACTCGACCTTGGTGTTGGTCGGCAGGATCAGCTCGGGGCCGTTGCGGTAGTCGCTCACCGGCATGCCGGGCACGGGCTGCAACGTCTTGCCGTTGTAGGTCGTGGTGAAGCGCCAGCTCCACTGGTAGGCCTCGACCTTGACCTTGACGGGCGCGTCGCCTGCGACGTCCGTGAGGACCTTGCTGTCGCGGGCGGTGAAGAAGAAGAACACCGACACCATGACGAGCGGGACCACCGTGTAGAGGATCTCGATCGGCAGGTTGTAGCGCACCTGGGGCGGCAGCTCGGCCTTCCCCTTGCGCTTGCGGTGGAAGATCGCGGCCCAGACGATCAGGACGATGACGACGACGCCCGTGGCGAGTGCGGCGATCCAGGCCCCGTTCCACAGATGCTGAACGACCTTGGCCTGCTCGGTCACGCCCTCGGGCAGCAGGCCGTTGGACCAGTCGAACTTGGGAACGTCATTAGCACACGCCGTAGCAGTGGCCAGCAGCAACGCCAAAGCGGCGGCGCGCGGCACCCTGCGCCGGGCCAACGAACGCCGCGTCGTACGGCGAGTCGGACTCACGGATCGCCTACCCCACAGATGAAGCCCAAGAGTCTTTCCCTTGGGTGCTCGTATTTCCAAATGCACAGCTGATTGCAGACACATTAGCGTGCAGGTGTCCCGCCCTACCGCGCGACCCCTCGATGGCGCCGCAAGTGGGACGATGGGTCTCGTGGCGTATTTCGACGCGGCCTCGAGCGAGCCGCTGCACCCTCAGGCACGCGAGGCGCTGCTGGCGGCGATCGACGTCGGCTGGGCCGACCCCGCGAGACTGTACACCCAGGCCCGCCGCGCTCACCTGCTGCTGGAGCAGGCCCGCACGGAGGTGGCCGAGGCGCTCGGCGCGCGCCCCGACGAGGTGTCGTTCACCTCGTCCGGCACGCAGGCCGCGCATCTCGGCGTGCTCGGCACCCTACACGGCAGGCGCAGGGTCGGGCGTCATCTGGTCACGGGTGCGGTCGAGCACTCCAGCGTGCTGCACGCGGCCGGCGTGCACGAACGCGACGGCGGCACGGTCGAGACCGTGGGCGTGAATCTCGAAGGCCGGGTCGACCTCGACGCGTTCGCGCGGGCGGTCGCGGCTCCCGGCACCGCGCTGGCCTGCCTGCAGACGGCCAACCACGAGGTCGGCACGGTGCAGCCGGTCGCCGAGGCCGCCGCCGCGTGCCGGGCTCACGGGGTGCCGCTGCTGGTCGACGCGGCCCAGACCGCGGGCCGCATGCCGATCCCGCCCGGCTGGTCGGTGCTGACCGCGAGCGCCCACAAGTGGGGCGGTCCGGCCGGGGTGGGCGTGCTGGCGGTGCGCAAGGGCACCCGTTTCCGCTCGTTCCTGCCCGAGGACGAGCGGGAGCGGCGGCGGGTGCCGGGGTTCGAGAACGTGCCGGGCATCGTGGCCGCGGCGGCGGCGCTGCGGGCGATGAGCGCCGAGGCGGCCCAGGAGCAGGCGCGGCTGTCCACGCTCGTCGCCAGGATCAGGGAGACCGTCCCGAAGATCGTGCCGGACGTCGAGGTGATCGGCGACCCGGTCGGCCGGGCGCCCCACATCGTGACCTTCTCCTGCCTCTATGTCGACGGCGAGGCGCTGCTCACCGAGCTGGACAAGGCCGGATTCGCCGTATCGTCCGGAAGCTCGTGCACCGCTAGTACGCTTCGTCCATCGCACGTCCTCGAAGCGATGGGCGTGCTGACGCACGGGAACGTCCGGGTGTCGCTGCCCAGGGGCACGTCCGCCGCCGAGGTCGACCGGTTCCTGGCCGTGCTGCCCGAGCTGGTACGCCGCATCCGGCACGACGCAGGAGTCGCATGACCGAGGTAACTCAGCCGTCATTGACGATCGACGCGCTCGGGAAGAAGTGCCCGATCCCGATCATCATGCTCGCCGAGCAGATCAACCACGTGCCGCTCAACGCCGTGGTGGCGGTGCTGGCCGACGATCCGGCGGCCTACACCGACGTGCCGGCGTGGTGCCGGCTGAAGTCCCACCGCCATGTGGCCTCGTACGAGCTGCCCGAGGGCGGCTGGGCCATCCACGTGATGCGCAACTACTGATGGTTTGTGGGTAGGGCCCTCCCCTGAGGGCACTTCGACCATTCGGGGGAGACATGGCCAAGGCGAACGAGACCGCCCGCGACGTGATGAGCACGGGCGCGGAGTGCATCGCCGCGCACGAGACGCTCGACCGGGCGGCGCAGATGATGCGCAACAGCAACGTGGGCGCGCTGCCCGTGTGCGGGCCCGACGACCGGGTGACGGGCATCATCACCGACCGCGACATCGTGATCAAGTGCGTCGCGGCCGGTCACGACCCGGCGCAGGTGACGGCGGGCGAGCTGGCTACCGGCCTGGTCTGGGTCCCGGCGGACGCCACCGTGCAGGAGGCGCTGACGCGCATGGAGGAGAACCAGATCAAGCGACTGCCCGTGCTGGAGGGCGACCGCATCGTCGGCATGATCAGCGAGGCCGACCTCGCCCGCTGCCTGCCCGACGACCAGCTCGCCGAGTTCGTGCACCGGGTGTACGCCAGCCGCTGACGCCGGTGCGGGATCGCCCCGCCACGCCGTACGGCGGGCGGGGCGTACGGCTGTCAGGGGTGGTAGCAGCGCACGTGGTCGGCGATCTCGGCCGCGGCCTCGGCGCCGTAGGCGGCCGAGAAGCGCTCCAGGAAGACCTTCTGCCCCAGCTCGTACTCCTGGCCGCCGACGCGCTCCAGCACGTGCGTGGCCGTGAGGTTGCCGATCTGGCCGCAGCGCTCCAGCGGCAGGCCCCAGGCCAGGCCGGACAGGAAGCCGGCGCGGAAGGCGTCGCCGACGCCCGTGGGGTCGGCCTTGCCCCGCTCGGGGGCCGGGGCGACCTGGATGGAGGGCTCGCCCTTGCGGTCGATGACCGCGCCCTTGGGGCCGAGCGTGGTGATCCGGACGCCGACCCGGTCGAGGATCTCCTCGTCGGACCAGCCGGTCTTCTGCTCGATGAGCCCCTTCTCGTAGTCGTTGGAGAACAGGTACGCGGCGCCGTCGACGAGCTGCCTGATCTGCTCGTCCGCCATGCGGGCGAGCTGCTGGGAGATGTCGGCGGCGAAGGGGATGCCGCGCTGGCGGCACTCGTCGGTGTGCCGCAGCATCGCGTCGGGGTCGTTGGGGCTGATCAGCACCAGGTCGAGGCCGCCGAGCCGGGTGGCGACCGGCTGCAGCTCGATCAGCCGCGCCTCGGCCATCGCCCCGGTGTAGAAGGAGGCGATCTGGTTGTGGTGCTCGTCGGTGGTGCACAGGAAACGCGCGGTGTGCTGCGTCTCGGAGATGTGCACGGACTCGCAGTCGACACCGTGGCGCTCCAGCCAGGAGCGGTAGTCGGCGAAGTCGTTGCCGACGGCGCCGACCAGGATCGGCTTGAGGCCGAGGCAGCCCATGCCGAAGGCGATGTTGGCCGCGCAACCGCCACGACGGATCTGAAGGTCGTCGACCAGGAACGAGAGCGACACCCGGTCGAGTTGCTCGGCGATGAGCTGGTCGCCGAAGCTTCCTGGGAACGTCATCAGGTGGTCAGTCGCGATGGAGCCGGTTACGGCGATGCGCACGGGATTCTTCTTCCTCGTTGTCAGCAGGCCAATGAGCCCCCCGAGAATACGCGAAGGTCCCGCTCGCACAAAGGCGGGCGGGACCCCACGGACCGAAGCCGTGACCCCTTAGTTGAACGAGTCGCCACAGGCACAGGAGCCGGTGGCGTTGGGGTTGTCGATGGTGAAGCCCTGCTTCTCGATGGTGTCGACGAAGTCGATGCTGGCGCCCAGCAGGTACGGGGCGCTCATGCGGTCGGTGACCACACTGACGCCGCCGAAGTCCGTCACCACGTCACCGTCCATGGAACGGTCGTCGAAGAAGAGCTGGTAGCGCAGGCCGGAGCAACCACCCGGCTGCACGGCGACCCTCAGCTGCAGACCCTCCTCGCCCTGCTGCTCCAGCAGGCTCTTGACCTTCGCGGCGGCCGCGTCAGTCAGGATCAGGCCCTGCGTCGTGGTCTCGCTGCTCTCAACCGTCATCTGCTGACTCCCTAACCCGGCTGTCTGATTCCGACGTCCTACTGATGACGCTACCAACACCTCGCCCATGCCACACATTCCCGGGTCCCCTACCCCCGGAATAACCACATTCGTCCGTGTGTCATAGTGAGTATCGTCAAAACGACGATAAGGGGGTATGGCGATGGCCACCCAGACCGGTCTGCCGCTCTTCGTCCTCGGGCAGGGCGCCGATCCGCACAGCGAGAAGGGCGTCGAGTGTCCCGGCGAGCTGCCGCCCGCGTCCGACCCTGACCTGGTCGAGCGCGCCCGCAAGGCCAAGGAGGCGCTGGGCGACCGCCTGTTCGTGCTGGGCCACCACTACCAGCGCGACGAGGTCATCCAGTTCGCCGACGTGACGGGCGACTCCTTCAAGCTCGCCCAGCAGGCCGCGGCGCGGCCCGAGGCGGAGTTCATCGTCTTCTGCGGCGTGCACTTCATGGCCGAGTCCGCCGACATCCTGACCGGTGACGCCCAGAAGGTGGTGCTGCCCGACCTCGCCGCCGGGTGCTCCATGGCCGACATGGCCACGTTCGACCAGGTGGAGGAGTGCTGGGAGGCGCTTGAGGACGCCGGTCTGGCCGGCGAGGTGGTCCCCGTCACGTACATGAACTCCAGAGCCGACATCAAGGCGTTCTGCGGGCGCAACGGCGGCGTGGTGTGCACCTCCTCCAACGCCAAGAGGGCCCTCGACTGGGCGTTCGAGCAGGGCAGCAAGGTCCTGTTCCTGCCCGACCAGCATCTCGGGCGCAACACGGCGGTCCTGGAGATGGGCATGTCGCTGGAGGACTGCGTGGTCTGGAACCCCCACCGCCCCGGCGGCGGGCTGACCCGCGAGCAGCTCGACCGGGCGCGGATGATCCTGTGGAAGGGCCACTGCTCGGTGCACGGCCGCTTCACGGCCGAGTCCGTCGACGACGTGCGCGCGCGCATCCCCGGCGTGAACGTGCTCGTCCACCCCGAGTGCCGGCACGAGGTGGTGCTCAAGGCCGACCACGTGGGCTCGACCGAGCACATCATCAAGACCCTCCAGGCCGCTCCCGCCGGTTCGAGCTGGGCCATCGGCACCGAGCTGAACCTGGTCAAGCGGCTGGCCACCATGTTCCCCGACAAGAACATCTCGTTCCTGGACCGCACGGTCTGCTACTGCTCCACCATGAACCGGATCGACCTGCCGCACCTGGTGTGGGCCCTGGAGTCACTCGTCCTGGGCGACGTCGTCAACCGGATCACGGTGGACGAGGACACCGCCCACTGGGCCAGGGTCGCCCTGGACCGCATGCTGGCCCTCCCGTAACGCCCTCCCCTCGCGGGGAGGGACCCGGCCCGTGGCGAGGAGCGCCCGCCCTCGCCGCGGGCCGGCGTGCTTATGCCGCCGTCAGGCGAAGTCGTAGCCGACGCGGACGTTCACCGTCAGGGTCTGGCGGCCCGGGCTGACCGCGGAGCCGGCGTCGGCCGCCGCGGCCATCGCGAACAGCGGCTGGGGGCCGCCTCCCCGGACCTCCTCGGAGATCGACACGACCGGCCCGAGCGGGCGTCCGGCCAGCTCGGCGTACTGGGCGGCCTTGGCCGCGGCGTCCCTGAAGGCGCCGGTCCTGGCCTCGCCGAGGACGGCCGCCGGGTCGGACAGCTCGAAGGTCACGCCGTTGAGCCGGGCCTCCTCGCCCACGCCGGCGACCGTGTCGATGACGGCGTCGGCCCGCGACAGGTCCCTGACGACCACCTCGACGCCCTGGGCCGCCCGGTAGGCGGAGACCTTCGGGTAGACCTCGTACTCGGGGCCGAGTGAGAGCTCGACCGTGCGCACGTCGTGGGCCGCGATCCCGGCCCCGGCCAGCGCGCCGGCCAGCCGGGCCGCGGCGGCCCTGACCGCCGTGAACGCCTCGGACGCCGACGACCTGCGCACCTCGACGCCCGCCAGCAACCGCAGGACGTCGGGCGCCGCCTGCACGCTGCCCTCACCGACGACGGAGATGTCCACGCCTGCCCCCCTCGACTGGGTTCGCCTCGATCCTACGGGCGTGTCCTGCCCCCGCCTACGGCCGTGTCACACGGCGTCCACGATCGACCCTGGATCGTCCAGCTCGATCCGGCGCCCCGAGCCGGGCAGCAGGACGAGCTTGGCGTCGAGGTAGCCCGCCAGGCGCTCCTGGCGGGCGTCCCGGGCGCCGGCGCCGAGCACGGTGACCGGGATGTCGGGAAAAGGGTGACCGGCCCTGATGCTGCGGAGGTCGGCGGCCATGTCGCGGCGGGCCAGCCACTCCCCCGCCACCGCCGCGGGCACCTTGCCCATGCGGTACACGCCGAACGGGTCGCCCGTGCCCGTGACCAGGCGGTGCGCCGGCGGTCCGGCCAGCCGGGCCAGCACGTTCGCGCCCCACGTGCCGCCCAGCGCGGGCAGCCACGCGCCCAGGACGGCGGCGAGCGCGAGCGGCCGGCGTCCGGGCGGCGGGCTCGGGTCCACCAGGACGAGCTTGGCCACGCACAACGGGTGCAGCCGGGCGAAGGCCTCGGCGTGCCAGCAGGACAGGCCGTGCGCCACCAGGGTGACCTGGGAGGGGTGCGAGGGGGCCAGCGCCGCCAGCCGGGCCACCTCGGCGTACAGGGTGGGCCGGTCGGTCGCCGGCGGGCTGAGCCCGAGCCCCGGCCGGTCGAAGCGCACGACCCGGTGGCAGGCGGCCAGCCCGGCGGCCACGGCGTCCCAGTGGAACCAGGCGCCCCCGAGGCCCGCCGTGATGAGCACGCCGGGGCCCGCGCCCTGGTCGACGACGTGCGGGGGGCCGCAGTGGGCCTCCTCGCCGTCGTGGACGAGCAGCCTGAGCGCCACGTACACCACCCAGACGGCGATCATCGTGAGCTGGATCCGGTGCGCGACGCCGGCGAGCCGCCCGGCGGCCAGGGCGACCAGCATGAGCCCGGTGGCCCCCGCGCTCAGGCCGGTGAACAGCCACGACACCCATGAGCGCCAGCGCGCCGACAGCAGCGCCATGGCGGTCAGCACGGCCGTCATGGCCAGCGCGCCGGCCACCATGTGGAGCCGGTGGGCGATCCCGTCGCCGACGCAGGTGGGGTCGCTGAGCACGGCGCAGTCGAGCGGGATCAGGCCGGAGACGACCGTCAGCAGCCCGAACGCGGCCAGCGCGAGCCAGCCCGCCCACTCGCGCGCCACCCTCGGCAGCGTCGCCACGGCCGCCAGGCAGGCCAGCCCGGACAGCACGTCGCTGACCCGGAACAGGCGTGTCCAGGGCTGGTCGCGGGCGGCCAGCTCGCTGACGTAACCGTCGGTCCTGTCCACGGCGGGCGTGGTGAACTGGCCGGTGATCCACGCGCTGTACAGCACGGCCGCCACGATGAGCGCCGATGCCGCGGCGATGAACAACCTTCGCTCCACGTGATGATTACATCACCAGCCGTGGTCAAAGGCCCGGAGCACCCCATACCGGGAACCATCGGCTGAGGTCGGCCTCCAGTGGCAGCTCGCCCTCCAGAGCCCCTCGGACCTGCAGTTCGAGGGCGTTGTCACGCCTGTTCCCGGGCAGCGGCGCGAACGGGTAGAACGTGCCGCGCTTGTACAGGTACACGACCGCCAGCCGCTTCCCGCCGGGATCGGCGAACGACACCAGCGAGCACAGCAACGAGGGCCCGAACCCGGCCGACTCCAGCGAGGAGTTGACCGCGTGCAGCTCGGTGACCAGGTCGCCGACGGCGTCCGGCGTGCGGCGGACCAGCAGCCAGGTGTAGCCGTAGCCGTCGTCGGACTCCTCGACGCGCCCGCCGAGCAGCGCCTTGACGTCGCTCTCCAGCGTGGCGAACGCGCCGCCCTCCGCGGCCCTGAACGACACCGAGCCGAGACCGGTGGGGACGAGACCGGTCGCGGCCTGGAGCGTCACGGCCGCGGACGGCAGCGCGAACAGCGCGTCGAGGTTGGGCTTGACCGGCTTGGACCGGCCCAGCAGCGAGTCGAGCCAGCCCATGCGGCCTCAGCCCCTTCCGAGCTGCTTGGAGATGGACGCGAGGAGTTCGAGCCGCCGTTCCAGCGGCGGGTGCGTCGAGAACAGGTTCGCCAGCGTCTCCCCCCTGGCCAGAGCCGGGGCGAAGTAGAAGGCGTTGAACGGCGCCGCCTCGCGCAGGTCGGTCGTCGGGATGCGCGCCATGTCGCCGGTGACCTTGGTCAACGCGCTGGCCAGGGCCGAGGGACGCTGCGTGAGCAGGGCTCCGGCCCGGTCGGCGGCCAGCTCGCGGTAGCGCGACAGGGCTCTGGTGAGCAGGAAGCTGACGGCGTACACGACGATCGAGACGAGCATGATGATCAGCCCGACCGGTATGCCGCCCTGGCCGTTGTCCCGCCGCCCGCCGAAGCCGGCGTACAGGGCGAACCTCGTCATGAGGCCCGCGACGATGCCCAGGAACGAGGCGATCGTCATGACGGCGACGTCGCGGTGGGCGACGTGCGACAGCTCGTGGGCCAGGACGCCTTCGAGCTCCTGCGGCTCCAGGCGGCGCAGGATGCCCGTCGTCACGCAGACGACGGCCCGCTTCTGGTTGCGGCCGGTGGCGAAGGCGTTGGGGACGTCGGAGTCGGCGATCGCCACCCGTGGCTTGGGCATGTCGGCCAGCGCGCACAGCCGGTCGATCAGGCCGTGGAGCTCGGGGGCCTCCTGTGGGGAGACCTCCCGTCCGTGCATCGCGAACAGGGCGATGCGGTCGGACAGGAAGTACTGCACCAGCAGCAGCCCCCCGGCGAGCACCAGCACGGTCAGAGCGCGCACGCCGAGGGCGATCAGCACCCCGACGAACACCACGTACAGCAGCCCCAGCAGGAACATCGTCACGACCATGCGGCGGGTCAGGCCGCTGTCGGACGCGAACCGCGTGCCCACGGGGATCAGCCCGGAATGAGGCCTTGGTCGCCCAGCATCTCCCGGACCTCCTCGATCGAGGCGTCCGCGGGGGGAAGGATCAGCTCTGACGGCTCAAGGCTGTCGTCGGGAAGCGCCTTGCCCACATGGCGCACCTTGTCGAGCAACGCGTGCAGCTTGACGCGGAAGGCCTTCTCGTCACCGGTCTCGATGGCGGCCTCAAGCTCGCTGTCGAGCTCGTTGAGCACCGTGATGTCGTCCGGCGAGATCTCGACCTGGCCCTCGCCCATGATTCTGACGATCATGCGTTCTCCCCGGGCTGACGCAGCTGCTGGGTGTGACCCTGCTGCGGCTGGGCCTGCTGCTGGGGCTGCCCCTGCTCGATGGCGCTCTTGGGCGCCGGGCCCTGGCCCAGCTCGGACTTCATCCGGGCCAGCTCCAGCTCGACGTCCATGCCGCCGCCCATGCGGTCGAGCTCGGCCTGGATGTCGTCGCCGCGGGTGCCGCTGAAGTCGTCGAGCGCGCCGCTGGCCAGCAGCTCGTCGATCGCGCCCGCGCGGGCCTGCATCTGCGCCGTCTTGTCCTCGGCGCGCTGGATCGCCAGGCCGACGTCGCCCATCTCCTCCGAGATGCCGGAGAACGCCTCGTTGATGCGCGTCTGGGCCTCGGCGGCGGTGTAGGTCGCCTTGATCGTCTCCTTCTTCGTGCGGAAGGAGTCGACCTTGGCCTGCAGCCGCTGGGAAGCCGTGGTCAGCTTCTCCTCCTCGGCCTGCAGGTTGTCGTGCTGGACCTTGAGGTCGGCCATCTGCCCCTGCAGATTGGACCGCCGCTGCAGGGCCTCACGCGCGAGGTCCTCGCGCCCGACGGACAGCGCCTTGCGGCCCTGGTCCTCGTAGCGCCTGGCCTGGGCCTCCAGGCCGTTGATCTGCAGTTCTACCCGCTTGCGCGAGGTGGCCACGTCTGCCACCCCTCGACGCACCTTCTGCAGCAACTCGAGCTGCCGCTGATAGGAGTAGTCAAGCGTCTCGCGCGGATCCTCCATCTTGTCCAGGGCCTTGTTGGCCTTGGACTTGAAGATCATCGAAAGTCTCTTCATCACGCTCATGCGCGTCGGCCGTCCCCTTCTAGGTCGTGCTGGTGTTCACCCAATGCAGCGCAGCCGCCTTGGGATTACCCTACGCATAACGCACGGGGGCGTCACTAAGTTGCAGTCCAGGTAGGGTTGACGTGTGTTGCGACGCCGATCCCAAACCTCCGTGGACGACACCCCCGTCCCCGTTGACGATCCTAAGCCCCAGGGTAAAGGTCGTCCCACACCCAAGCGCCGGGATGCCGAGGGCAGACGACGCCAGCCGGTCTCCGCGCCGAAGGACCGCAAGGAGGCCTATCGGCAGATGCGGACCAAGCAGGCCGCCGAGCGCGACCGGGCCCGCAAGGGCATGCTCGCAGGTGACGAGCGGTTTCTTCCCGTTCGCGACAAGGGTCCGGCGCGCAAGTTCGCGCGCGACTGGGTCGACTCGCGACGCCTGCCGAGCCAGTACTTCCTGCCGTTCTCGCTACTGATCCTGCTGGCGACCTGGGTGCCGTGGCCGATCGAGGTCCGCGCGCAGGTGCTCAACATCGTGATCGCGGTCGGCTGGCCGATCATGATGGTCGGCGTCCTGTTCACCTCCGTCTACGTGGCGTGGAAGGTGAAGAAGGAGGTCGCGGCCAAGCTTCCCAACGAGAGCGTCAAGGGCGTCGGCTTCTACGCGGCGATGCGGGCTTTGCAGATCCGCAAGCTGCGGTTCCCGCCGCCCACGGTGCTTCCGGGCGGCAAGCCCGCACCGCCCAAGAAGTAGCCCTGTTTTCCCGATTTTTCGGGAAAACGGCCTATCGGCGACGCCCGCGTGCCCATCACCGTCCGGTGGTGGGCACTCGTGCTTCCCCCTCACGCCCGCCTTCAGCGTGCCGGTTTCCAGCGCAGGTGGCCGCCGGTGACGACCGGGCGGCGGCCGTCGATCGTCCCGCCGCGTTCGAGGGCGTCGGCGACGGTCCGCAGCAGCGTGTACGACGACCGCAGCCGCCTGCTCGTGGCCCCGGACACCGTCCCGTCGGCGGAGCTGACGGTGGCGTACCCGGTGGCGTACGCCGTGACGCCGTCGGAGGCGGTGTAGGACAGGAACGGGATCAGCAGGCCGTCCCAGGTGCCGGCCGGCCGGCGGGCGCACATCTCGCGCCAGGCGTCCCTGATGCCGCGGACGGTGAGCTGCTGGCGCGCCCCGGGGCGGAAGCCCAGCACGCCGGCCCCGCGCGCGCCGTTGTGACGCAGCAGGGAGGCGCGCAGGGCGTCCGGGAAGTCCACGCCCATCTGCGACTCGGCCACGGCGATCGTGCGCGCCCTGACCGGGCCGCCGAGCGTGCGGTAGGTGCGGGGGGCGTTGCGCCTGAGCCAGCGTTCGATGCGCCGCCACTGGCCGTCCACGGCCCGCTTGACGTCGGGCGCGACCCTGCGGGGGTCGATCGGGCGGCGCCGGGGCGCGCAGTTGGGGGCCTGGGCGGCGGAGGCGGCCGGAGTGGGCTCGCCGGTCGCCACAGGGTCGGCCGCAGGCTCCACGGGCGTCGCGTTCCCGGTGTGGACCGGGAGCGGCTCCTGCTGCTCGGTGACGGCGCGCACGAGGGCCGGGGCGCCGCGCTGCACCGACGTACCCATCAGGGCGAACCCCAGCATCAGGGCCACGACGACCGCGATGACCAGCCACGCCAGGACCGTTCCCGCGCCTCGGGCCCGCCGTACGGGCGCCGGGACGGACGGCGGCGGCTCGGCCCTCGGCAGACGGGCACGGCGGCGCAACCGCACCGCGAGGGCGATCAGGACGGCCGCGGTGAGAGCCTGGCGGACGAGCTTGAGCACGTCGCGCACCCTATCCCGAAACGAATCGGCTCATGTGACGCTCTAAGGTCGAACGTATGGAATTCCGACACCTCGGCCGCAGCGGTCTCCTGGTCAGCGAGATCAGCTACGGCAACTGGCTCACCCACGGCTCCCAGGTCGAGGAGGACGCCGCCAAGCTGTGCGTGCAGGCGGCGCTCGACGAGGGCATCACCACCTTCGACACCGCGGACGTCTACGCGGGGACGAAAGCCGAGGAGGTGCTCGGCCGGGCGCTCAAGGGCGTCCGCAGGGAGTCGCTGGAGATCTTCACCAAGGTCTACTGGCCCACCGGCCCCGGCAAGAACGACCGCGGGCTGTCCCGCAAGCACATCACCGAGTCGATCAACGCCTCGCTGCGCCGCCTCCAGACCGACTACGTCGACCTGTACCAGGCCCACCGCTTCGACAACGAGACGCCCCTTGAGGAGACGCTCAAGACGTTCGACGACCTCGTACGGCAGGGCAAGGTGCTCTACGTCGGCGTCAGCGAGTGGACGGCCGAGCAGATCGGCCGGGCGCTGAAGATCGCCGACGAGATGGGCTTCGACCGGATCGTGTCGAACCAGCCCCAGTACTCGATGTTGTGGCGGGTCATCGAGTCGGAGGTCGTGCCGCTGAGCGAGCGTGAGGGCGTCGGCCAGATCGTCTGGTCGCCGATCGCGCAGGGCGTGCTCACCGGCAAGTACCTGCCCGGCCAGCAGCCGCCGCAGGGCTCGCGGGCGACCGACGCGAGCGGCAGCGCCATGATCGCGCGTTACCTGAACGACGACGTGCTCACCCGCGTGCAGGAGCTCAAGCCGATCGCCGACGACCTCGGCCTGACCATGGCCCAGCTGGCCGTCGCCTGGGTGCTGCAGAACCCGAACGTCTCCAGCGCCATCGTCGGCGCCACCCGCCCCGAGCAGGTGCGCGACAACGTCAAGGCGGCCGGCGTCAAGCTGGAGGACGAGGTGCTCAAGCGCATCGACGACGTGCTCGGCACGGTCGTGGAGCGCGACCCGGCCAAGACGGTGAGCCCGGCCACCCGTCCCTGACCCGAGGTGACGAGAACCCCTTGAGCCGCGATGCGCTCAAGGGGTTCTTCCTTTTCCCGGATCACTCCGGACGCAATGACATCCCGGTGTATTCGACGCGGTCCTCGTCGAGCAGCGCCACCTGCTCGACTCCGGATTCGAGCAGGTCGCGCCAGTTCTCCCCGAGCCAGGACTCCGCATCGGCCTGACTCGGAAAAATCTCTCGCGGCAAAGGGCGGTCCGTCACCTCACCACCATTTGCATCTTCATAACGCCACCGCCATGTCATGCCATACGCTCCTTCTCCGCGGGTTCGCCGGCGCTTTCCCTCCGACGGCACTGGAACCCTACTCCCGAGCTCGGAAGTCCATCGAGGCCGCGCGCGTGCCGTGTCGCGGCGGGGCCGGCGGGGCCGTCCTGGGGGTGGCCGTCCGGCTCGTCGTCGTGTGCGGCCTGGCGGGCGGTTCTTGTCCGGGCGCGTAGCCTCTGGGCGGTGAAGCTTCTTCTCTCCGGGACCGCGGGTGAGGCGGGATGGCCCGCGGACGGGTGCGCGTGCGCCTCCTGCGCCCGGCTCCCCCGCCACGGTCGCCGCCCTTTCGACCTGGTCGTGGACGACGTGGCCCGTTTCCCCTTCACCGGCGAGGGCGCGTTCGGCGACGGGCTCGGGCTGGCAGGGGCCGGGGGCGAGGCCGTCCTGTGCCTGCCGCCGGGCCGCGAGCCCCCCGCCGACGGTCCCGCGCGGTACGACGTCGTCGTGCTCGACCTGCTCGACCGCCCGCAGCGGCTCGGCGAGCTGCGCCGGGCCGGGCTGGCCGACGACCGCACCATGGTGGTGGCCGCGTGGCTGGACCACCGGATCAGGTCGGAGGAGGAGCTGGCCAGGCGGCTGCGGCTGTGGGGGGCGGTGGCCGTGCCGGACGGGACGGTCCTGGAGAGCGGCCGGACGGTACGCGGGACGCCGCCGCGCCGGGCGTTGCTGCTCGGCGGGTCCAGGTCGGGCAAGTCGGCCGAGGCGGAGCTGCGGCTGGCGGCCGAGCCGTACGTCACCTACGTCGCCACCGGCGGCGACGGCGCGGCGGACGGCGAGTGGGCGGCGCGGGTGCGGGCGCACAAGGAACGGCGGCCCGCGCACTGGGACACGGTCGAGACCACGGACCTGGCGGGTGTC
The DNA here is from genome assembly GCF_040642995.1 of Nonomuraea sp. NPDC047529. Lineage (NCBI taxonomy): Bacteria > Bacillati > Actinomycetota > Actinomycetes > Streptosporangiales > Streptosporangiaceae > Nonomuraea > Nonomuraea sp. NPDC047529. The sequence continues at coordinate 68,444 of NZ_JBEYTJ010000013.1, forward strand.
ATCGGCGCGGCGAGCACGCCCTTGCTGATCGACGGGCTGGGCACGTGGCTGGCGGCGGTGTTCGACGAGCACGGGGCATGGGACGGCGACCGCGCGCCGGTCGAGCGGCGCTGCGCGGAGCTCGTCGCGGCGTGGCGGGGCACGCCGGTGCCGCTCGTGGCGGTCTCGGACGAGGTGGGGATGGGCGTGGTGCCCGCCACGTCCGCCGGACGGGCCTTCAGGGACGCGCTCGGCAGGCTCAACGAACGGCTCGCCGCCGAGTCCGAGTACGTCGCCCTGGTGGTCGCCGGACGCCCCCTGGAGCTCTGACCCCGCGAGCGGGAGTCCACGACCTGCGGAAGAAGGGCCTTACGGGCGGACGGCTCTGGCGTACCAGCGACCGTCGAGGCGGTCCACCTGCAGCGGCCGGCCGAAGCAGTCGGACAGGTTGCCGGCCGTGAGCACCTCCGACACCGGCCCCGCGGCCAGCAGCCGCGAGTCACGCATGAGCAGCGCGTGCGTGGTGGTCGCGGGCACCTCCTCCAGGTGGTGGGTCACCGTGACCGTGGTCAGGACGGGCCGGGTGGCGGCCAGGTGCTCGACCGCGGTGATGAGGTCCTCGCGCGCCGGCAGGTCGAGCCCGGCGAACGGCTCGTCGAGCAGCAGCACGGCGGGCTCGGCCATGAGCGCCCTGGCCACCCTGACCCGGGCCCGCTCCCCTTGCGAGCACACCCGGAACGGCCGCTCGGCCAGGTCCTTGCAGCCCAGGTCGGCCAGCAGGCGGCCGGCGCGTTCGCGTTCGGCGTCGCCGTACTTGTCCCACAACGGGACGCTGGTGCCGGTGTGGCCGGTCAGGACGACCGTGTGGGCGGTGGCGCCCTCCTGCTCCATCAGTTCCTCGTCGACCAGCCGCTGGCTCGCGGCGACCAGGCCGATGTGGCGGCGCAGCTCCCGCAGGTCGATCCGGCCGAGCCGGTGGCCGAGCACGCTGACCGTGCCCTCGCTCGGGTGGCGGACCGCTCCGGCCAGGGAGAGCAGGGTGGTCTTGCCCGCGCCGTTGGGGCCGAGGATCACCCAGTGGTCGCCGTACTCCACCTGCCAGTCGATGGCGTCGAGCAGCGTTTTGCCGACAACCCGGACAGCTACACCTTCGAGTTCAAGCACGTGCATTCCCGCCACATTAGTCGGCCCTAGGATCGGTCGTTATGCGGCTTGCTGAGCTGACCCATGGGCTGCGCCTCGCGATCGGCACGCTCAGCGCCGTTCCCGTGCGGGTCGAACGGGTCGATCGGGAGGTCGCCGGCTGGGCCATGGTGACGGCTCCGGCGGTCGGGCTGGGGCTCGGCGCGGTGGCGGGCCTGGCGCTGCTGCTTCCTGGGCCGCCGCTGCTGGGCGCGGGGCTCGCGCTCGCGCTGCTGGCCGCGCTCACCCGCGGGCTGCACCTGGACGGGCTGGCCGACCTCGCCGACGGCCTGGGCAGCGGCAAGCCCGCCGACGCGGCCCTCGACATCATGAAAAAGTCGGACATCGGGCCGTTCGGGGTGATGACGCTGGTCCTGACGCTGCTCGTCCAGGCGGCGGCGCTGACCGGGGCCGGTTACGCCGCCCTGGTGACCGCCTGCGTGGCCGGGCGGCTGGCGCTCGCCTGGGCCTGCCGGGCGAGCGTGCCCGCCGCCCGTCCGGGCGGGCTCGGGGCGATGGTGGCGGGCACCGTGAGCGCTCCGGCGGCGTGGCTCGCCACACTGGCCGCCCTCGCGGTGAGCGCCGGGCTGGGGCTGGCGGCCGGGACGTGGGCGCCGCCGTTCGCGCTGGCGGCCGGGCTCGGGGCGGCGCTGCTGCTGCTCCGGCACGCCCGGCGGCGGCTCGGCGGCGTCACCGGCGACGTGCTCGGCGCGCTGGTGGAGACCGGTACGGCGGCCGCGCTCGTGGTGTGCGCGATCCTGGGCTGACCCAGCGGCTCGCCCACGCGGCCACGGAGGACGGGGGGCGGGTCAGGCGACCGGCTGCGGGACGCGGGTCCGGAGGGTGCGGAGGAGGATCACGCAGAGCAGGGCGAGCGGGACCCACCCGACCAGCCCGGTGAGCCCGGACACCGCCGTGTCGGGCGGGGCCGCGGCGTCCCCGAGCAGCAGCACGGCCGGAAGGACCGCGTTCAGCGAGCCGTGCGCGACCACGCAGGGCCACACGCTGCCCGTACGCAGCCGCAGCCAGCCCACCGCGATCCCGGCCAGCACGCAGAAGCCGATGAACTGCAGCGCCGCCCACGACCCGAGGCTCGGGTAGTTGTAGCCGAGCAGGGTGACCGGGGCGTGCCACAGTCCCCAGATCGCGCCGGACAGCGCCAGCCCGCCGATCGCCCCGTACGTGGACGACAGCCGCGGCAGCAGCCAGCCGCGCCAGCCCCACTCCTCGCCCAGCGCCGGGATGGCGTTGAGCACCGGGCCCGCCAGCACGCCGATGGCGATCTGCAGGTAGAGAGCCGGGCCCGGGTCGGCCGGCGGCCGCACGCCCGCGGCTTCGAGCGTGGCCCGGTAGAGGCTGAACCGGTCGAGGTCGAGCGGGAACAGCCCGACCGCGGTGCTGAGCCCGGCGCAGACGGCGATCAGCAGCGGCACGCCCAGCCAGGCGGCGAGCACGTACCGGCCGGTGCGCCCCTTGCTCTCCCCCAGCGTCAGGCCGGTCTCGGCGGCCCACCGCCGCCAGGGCGCGCGGGACAGCGCCCACACGCCGAGCACCCCGGCGGTGGGGGTGAACATCATGACGGCGGCCAGCCCCTTGGCCGCGGGCGAGGCGAGACCGGCGCCGAGCCAGATGGGCAGCGCCACCAGCCAGGACAGCCCGAACGCGAGGACGAGGAAGACGGCGAGCTGCTTTCTCATGACCGGACACGCTCCGCGACGAGGGCGTTGATGAGGGACGCGCCGCTCTCGGCGTCGTCGATGCTGATCGCCAGCCGGCCGCCGGAACGGTAGCCGACGACCAGGCACTCGCCGCCGCGCAGCATGATGGTGGCCATGCCCGGGATGCCCCGGAAGCCCCAGCCGCCGACCTCGCTCGGCCTGCGGACCTCCGTCCAGGCCCGGTCGATCTTCGACAGCGGGATCCTGCGCGCCGGGAAGCCGAGCGGGCCGAAGCCGATGACGAGCGCGTCGCCGCCGACCCGTACGGTCAGGCCGGCGGTCGCCAGCCCGACGACCATCGCGATCACGGCCCCGGGCAGGGCCGAGGCCAGCGTCGCGGCCGAGACCGCGCCGGCCAGGCGCAGCCCGCAGAGCACCGCGACGGCCGCCGCGGCCACGAGCGCCAGCGCGACCAGCCACGGGTTGACCAGACGGCTGACCCAGACCGTGCGCCGGCCGGGCCGCAGGCGCATCGCCGGGGGCGGCTGCACGGCCTGGACGGGGTCGGGCGCGCCCCTGCCGAGGTAGCCCGCGAGCACGCCCACGCCGAGCGACCCGACGACGACCAGCGGGACCTGCCAGCCGGAGAGGCTCGCGGCCGTCCAGTCGGGCACGTCGAGGTTGGCCGACAGGGTGGAGGCCTGGGTGCCGAGCACCAGGACCCCGCCGCCGAACAGCCCGCCCCACCACAGCGCCCGCCCGTTCCTGTGCCGCAGCGCCCAGCCGCGCGCGGCGACGGCCAGCAGCGCGACCCACACCAGGGTCCACACCGCGGCCACCGTCAGCACGTGGGCCTGGAAGGAGGCCGAGTTGTCGACGCCTCCCGCGTTCCAGTGGGTGGCCAGCGGTTCGGGCAGCCGGTCGCGCAGCGCCATCGGGCCAAGGACCAGGGCGGCGGTGACGGCCGCGCCCCACGCCGCGGCGGCGACTCGTGGGTTCATGGCAGATCCTCCAGGATGGTGATGAGGTCCTCACGGCGGTAGCCGTGCCTCTCGGCCTCCTCCAGCAGCTCGCGGGCCCGCTGCACGAGCAGCGCGCGCCCGTCGGCCCGGCCCGCGACGCTGACCCCGCGCCCCCGCCTGAACTCCAGCAGCCCCTCGTCGCGCAGGTCGCGCAGCGCGCGCAGCACGGTGTTGGGGTTGATGCCGAGCACCCTGGCGAGGTCGCGGGCCGGCGGAAGGCGGTCACCGGGCGCGTAGGAGCCCTCGCCGATGGCACGGCGGATGGCGCCGGACACCTGTTCGTGGAGGGGCCGTGCGTCGTTGAGATCGAGCGCGAGCAACATGATGCTAATGACACTAGCACCAAGAAACGGAATGCGCGCGACCAGCATTTGTAGGATGAACCCCTGTTTGTGAGTACGCAGAAACCGTGGATAGCATCGGTTTACGTGACCACTGTGCGGCTGAACTCAGCAGACCCAGTCTCTGTCGACACCGATGCCCTGATCGTCGGCTTCCGGCCCGGCCAGAACGGCCCCCGCCCGGCCACGGGCGCTGAGTCCCTCGACGCGGCCTTCGGCGGCAACCTCTCCGCCTCCCTCAGCTCCCTCGGCTTCTCCGGCAAACCCGGAGAGGTCGCCAAGCTGCCCACCTTCGGCAACGTCACGGCCCCGGTGCTCGTCGCCGTCGGCCTGGGCGAGTCGTCCGACCACGAGTCCCTTCGCCGCGCGGCCGGAGCCGCCGTCCGGTCGCTGGCCGGCACCGCGCGCGCCGCGCTGGCCCTGCCCGCCGACGACGACGCCCAGGCCGAGGCCGTCGCGCTGGGCGCGCTGCTCGGCGCGTACGGCTTCGACCGCTACCGCACGGGCGAGGGCCAGAAGGCGCCCGTCGCCGAGATCACCGTCCTGTCCGGGCAGGCCGAGTCCGTCGCCGAGCGGGCCGGGGTGCTGGCCGAGTCGGTCGCGCTGGTCCGCGACCTGGTCAACACGCCGCCGTCCGACCTGTGGCCGGCCAAGTTCGCCGAGCTCGCCGAGCAGGAGGGCGCCAAGGCCGGGCTGACCGTCGAGGTGCTCGACGAGAAGCAGCTCAAGGACGGCGGCTACGGCGGCCTGGTCGGCGTCGGCCAGGGCTCGGTCAACCCGCCGCGCCTGGTCCGCGTCGCCTACAGCCACCCCGACGCCGCCAAGACGCTGGCGTTCGTGGGCAAGGGCATCACGTTCGACTCCGGCGGCCTGTCGCTCAAGCCGTCGGCCGCCATGGACTGGATGAAGTCCGACATGGGCGGCGCGGGCGCCGTGCTCGGCGCGCTGATCGGCATCGCCAGGCTCGGCCTGCCGGTCAACGCCGTCGGCTACCTCTGCCTGGCCGAGAACATGCCGAGCGGCACCGCCCAGCGTCCCTCCGACGTCATCCACAGCTACAGCGGCAAGACGGTCGAGGTGCTCGACACCGACGCCGAGGGCCGTCTGGTGCTCATGGACGGCATCGCGCGCGCCGCCGAGGACTCCCCCGACCTGATCGTCGACATCGCCACGCTGACCGGCGCCCAGATCGTCGCGCTCGGCTGGCGCACCGCGGGCGTCATGGCCAACGACGACGCCGTCAGGGAGCTGGTCGTCGAGGCCGCCACCGCCGCCGGCGAGGGCGCCTGGGGCATGCCGCTGCCGGAGGAGCTGCGCAAGGGCCTCGACTCGCCGATCGCCGACATCGCCAACCTCCACCCCGAGCGCTTCGGCGGCATGCTCACCGCGGGCATCTTCCTCAAGGAGTTCGTGCCCGACGGGGTTCGCTGGGCGCACCTCGACATCGCCGGACCCGCGTACAACAAGGGCGAGCCGTACGGCTACACCCCCAAGGGCGGCACCGGCGCGATCACCCGCACCCTCATCGGACTCGCAGAGCGGCACGCGAGCATCTGAAACAAATGAAAAGATGACGGCATCACGAACACCCCGACAAGGAGCCTTCCTGTGGCCTATGACATCGTCGTCCTAGGTGGCGGCAGCGGCGGTTACGCCTGCGCGCTCCGGGCGGCCGAGCTGGGCAAGTCGGTCGTCCTCATCGAAAAGGACAAGATCGGCGGCACCTGCCTCCACAGGGGATGCATCCCCACGAAGGCCCTGCTGCACTCCGCCGAGGTCGCCGACGAGACCCGCGAGAGCGCGTCCTTCGGCGTCAAGGCGAGCTTCGAGGGCATCGACGTCCAGGGCGTGCACGCGTTCAAGGACAAGATCGTCACGCGTGCCTGGAAGGGCGTCCAGGGCCTGCTCAAGGGCGCGGGCGTGACGGTGGTCGAGGGCGAGGGCCGTCTGGTGGGCCCGCGCAGCGTGCAGGTGGGCTCGGAGGTCTACGAGGGCGCCAACCTCGTGCTGGCCACCGGCTCGGCCCCCCGCACGCTGCCCGGCCTGGAGATCGACGGCGAGCGGATCATCACCAGCGAGCACACCCTGAAGATGGACCGCGTGCCGTCGTCGGTGATCGTCCTGGGCGGCGGTGTGATCGGCGTCGAGCTGGCCAGCGTCTACCGCTCGTTCGGCGCCGAGGTCACGATCGTCGAGGCGCTGCCGCACCTGCTGCCGACCGAGGAGGAGTCCAGCTCCAAGCTGCTGGAGCGGGCCTTCCGCCGCCGCGGCATCAAGTACGAGCTGGGCGTCTTCTTCGACTCCGCCAAGACCACCGAGACTGGCGTCGTCGTCACCCTGGCCAACGGCAAGACCCTCGACGCCGAGCTCCTGCTCGTCGCGGTCGGCCGCGGCGCGGTGTCGTCCGGCATGGGCTTCGAGGAGCAGGGCGTGACCGTCGAGCGCGGCGCGGTCGTGGTCGACGAGCACTGCCAGACCTCCGTCCCCGGCGTCTACGCCATCGGCGACCTGATCCCCACGCTGCAACTGGCCCACGCCGGGTTCGCCGAGGGCATCCTGGTGGCCGAGCACATCGCCGGCCTCAACCCGCCGCCGATCGACTACGCGGGCGTGCCCCGCATCACCTACTCCGACCCCGAGGTCGCCTCGGTCGGCATCACGTCGGCGCAGGCCGCCGAGCGCGGCATCGAGATCGTCGAGCAGGTCTACGACCTGGCGGGCAACCCCAAGAGCCAGATCCTCGGCACCTCCGGGGCGGTGAAGGTGATCGCCCAGAAGGACGGGCCGGTCGTCGGCGTCCACATGGTGGGCCGGCGCATCGGCGAGCTCGTCACGGAAGGCCAGCTGATCTACAACTGGGAGGCGCTGCCCGCAGAGGTCGCCCAGCTCATCCATGCACATCCGACCCAGTCCGAGGCAGTCGGTGAGGCGATGCTGGCCCTGGCCGGCAAGCCGTTGCACGTACACAACTAGTCCAGCCCTCGAGATCAGAACGCGAGAGAAGAATAACGATGCCGGTCTCCGTACAGATGCCCCAGCTCGGCGAGAGCGTGACCGAGGGCACGGTAACCCGTTGGCTGAAGAAGGAGGGCGAGCGCGTCGAGGCCGACGAGCCGCTCCTCGAGGTCTCGACCGACAAGGTCGACACCGAGATCCCGTCGCCTTCCGCGGGTGTGCTCACCAAGATCGTCGTGGCTGAGGACGAGACGGTCGAGGTCGGCGCCGAGCTCGCCATCATCGACGAGAACGCCCAGCCGGGTGCCGCCGCCCCGGCCCCGCAGGCCGCTCCCGAGCCGGAGCCCGAGCCCGAGCCCGCCCCGGCTCCCCCGGCCTCCTCCATCCCGCAGCCGGCCCCGGCCCAGCCCGCTCCCCAGCAGGCCGCCCCGGCCCCGGCCCCGGCCCCCGCCCCGCAGGCCCCCGCCCCGCAGGCTCCGGCTCCGCAGCAGGCGCCGGTCGCGGCCGAGCCCACGCCGCTGCCGTCCTCGGGCGACAGCCCCTACGTGACGCCGCTGGTGCGCAAGCTCGCCAACGAGCACGGCGTCAACCTCGACGCGATCAGCGGCACCGGCGTCGGCGGCCGCATCCGCAAGCAGGACGTGCTGGAGGCAGCCAAGTCCCAGCGCGAGAAGGCCGCCGCCCCGGCCGCGGCTCCGGCAGCCCAGCCGGCCGCCGCAGCGCCGGCCCCGGCCGCCGCCCAGGCCCCGGTCGCCGCCGCACCGGAGCCGGTCGAGGTCGACACGACGCTGCGCGGCCGTACCGAGAAGATGACGCGGCTGCGTCAGACCATCGCCAAGCGCATGGTCGAGTCGCTGCAGACCGCGGCGCAGCTCACGTCGGTCGTCGAGGTCGACGTCACGAAGATCGCCCAGCTCCGGGCGCGGGCGAAGGACGACTTCTTCCGTCGCGAGGGCGTGAAGCTGACCTTCACCCCGTTCTTCGCGATGGCCACCGTCGAGGCGCTCAAGCAGCACCCGAAGCTCAACGCCACGATCAACAACGAGACCAACGAGGTCACGTACTTCGACGTGGAGAACCTGGGCATGGCGGTCGACACCGAGCGCGGCCTGCTCGCGGCGGTCGTCAAGAACGCCGGCGACCTCAACCTCGCCGGCATCGCCCGCAAGGTCACCGACCTGGCCGAGCGCACCCGCAACAACCAGGTGACGCCCGACGAGATCACCGGCGGCACGTTCACGCTGACCAACACCGGCAGCCGTGGCGCGCTGTTCGACACGCCGATCCTCAACCAGCCGCAGGTGGGCATGCTCGGCACCGGCGCGGTCGTCAAGCGGCCCGTCGTGCTCGACACGCCCGAGGGCGAGGTCATCGCGGTGCGGTCGATGGTCTACCTGGCGCTCACCTACGACCACCGCCTGGTCGACGGCGCCGACGCCGCCCGCTTCCTGACGACGATCAAGCGTCGCCTGGAGGAGGGCCGCTTCGAGGCCCAGCTCGGGCTCGCGTAGTCATCGCGTCTGACAGGCCGGGCGGCTCCTGCGGGGGGCCGCCCGGCCTTTGGCGTACTGTGGGGCCATGGCGATCATCGTGACCGGCGCGTCGGGCCTGCTCGGTACGGCGCTGGTCGGGGCGCTGCGGGACGAGGGGCGGGAGGTCGTCCGGCTGGTCCGGCGGGAGCCGGCGGGGCCGGGAGAGGCCTTCTGGGACCCGTCGGCGGGGGTGATCGACCGGGCCGCGCTCGAAGGGGCCGAGGGCGTGGTGCACCTGGCCGGAGCCTCCGTCGGCGACCGGCGCTGGACCACCGCCTACAAGCGGGAGCTGGTGCGCAGCCGCGTCGAGGGCACCCGGCTGCTGGTCGACGCCCTGCGCGCGCTCGGCAGCCCGCCCCCGGTGCTGCTGTCGGCCTCCGGGGTCGACTTCTACGGCGACACCGGCAGCCGCGAGATCGACGAGAGCCAGGGCAGGGGCAAGGGGTTCCTGGCCGAGCTGTGCGAGCGCTGGGAGCGGGAGGCCGAGCGGGCCGCCGAGGCCGGCTGCCGGGTCGCCCTGCTGCGTACGGCGATGGTGCTGAGCCCGCACGGCGGGGCGCTCGGGCGCATGTTGCCGATCTTCCGGATCGGGCTGGGCGCGCCGCTGGGGACGGGCCGGCAGTACTGGTCGTGGATCTCGCAGGACGATTGGGTGGCCGCCGCCCTACATATCCTGAAAAATCGGGAAATCGAGGGTCCGGTGAATCTTGGGGCGCCTTCTCCGGTCACCAACGAAGAATTCACTCGGACTCTAGGTAAATGCCTGCGTAAAGGCACTGTCCCCATGCCCGTACCGGCGTTCGCGCTGTCCATCGGGGTGGGCGAATTCGCTCGCGCGGGGCTGCTGCCGAGCCATCGGATGATTCCGCGGAAACTGCTTGACAGCGGCTACGGCTTCACGCATACCCGTCTCGACGAGGCGCTGCGCGCCGTACTGTAGGGTGCCGTTCGTCCTTCAGCACGCAGGAGATCCGACATGAGCAGGTCAGGGCAGTCGCACATTCTGGCGATCGGGGGCGGGTCGTTCCGCCCGAGCGAGCGTCACAACTTCATCGAGGCGAGCGGTTTGCTGCGGTACGGCCTCGACCTGACCGGCCAGGACCGCCCCAAGCTCGGCCTGGTCGCCACCGCGCTCGGCGACTCCTCCGACTGGCTGCTGAAGATGTACGGCGCCTTCTCCGGCTGGGACGTCGAGCTGAGCCACCTGACCGTCTTCCCCATGCCCAACGTCGAGGACGCGCGGTCGTGGGCGCTCGAACAGGACATGATCTACGTCAGCGGCGGCAGCGTGGCCAACCTGATGGCGTTGTGGCGGCTGCACGGCCTCGACGAGGTCTTCGAGGAGGCCTGGCGGGCGGGCGTGGTGCTGTCCGGGCAGAGCGCGGGCGCGCTGTGCTGGCACGTGGGCGGCAACACCGACTCCTTCGGCCCGGCGCTGCGTCCGTGGGCCGACGGGCTCGGGCTGCTGCCGTACTCGTGCGGGGTCCACTACAACGCCGAGCCGCAGCGCCGCCCGCTGCTGCAGGAGTCGGTCGCCTCGGGCGAGCTGCCCGGCGGGTACGCCGCCGACGAGGGCGTGGCCCTGCACTACGTGGGCACCGAGTTCATCCAGGCGGTCACCGTCGACCCGCGGGCCTACGCGTACCGGCTGGAGTACGACGGCTCCAACGGCGTCAAGGAGTTCAGGATCGAGCCACGCCTGTTGACCTCCTGATTACCCTGACAGGGTGAGGGAACGGCACAATAGGCTCATGCGCCCCATCCACGGGGACGATCCCCACGCGCTGGCCGTCGTCCGCCTTGGTGTGGACGTCCCCTACGAGCAAGCCTGGTCGTTGCAGCGCTGGATGCACGGCAAGCGGGTCGCCGGTGAGCTGGGCGACACCGTCCTGATCCTGGAGCACGCGCCCGTCTACACCGCGGGCAGGCGCACCCTGCCCGGCGACCGTCCCGACGACGGCACCCCCGTCGTCGACGTCGACCGGGGCGGCCGGGTCACCTGGCACGGCCCCGGTCAGCTCGTCGCCTACCCCATCGTCGCCGTGACCGACGTGACCCGTTACGTCTGCGCCCTTGAGGAGACGATGATCCAGGTGTGCGCCGACTTCGGCGTCACCGGGCGGCGGGTGCCGGGGCGTCCGGGGGTGTGGGCGGCCGGCGACGCCGCCCTGGGGCTGCCCGACCGGCAGCTCGGCGCGGTCGGCATCCGCGTCGCGCGCGGCGTGACCATGCACGGGTTCGCGCTCAACTGCGCCAACGACCCCCGGTGGTTCAACCGGATCACGCCGTGCGGGCTGGCCGACGCGGGGGTCTCCTCGCTGTCGGCGGAGACCGGCCGCCGGATCGTGGTCGAGGAGGTCGTCCCGATCGCCGAGAAGCGGCTGGCCGAGGCGCTCGGCCGGGAGCCGTTCGACCTGCACGAGGAGGATCTGCTGCGCAGGTGACCGAATCGGCATCGAAACAGCGATCGAATGTGGATCTTTCCGGCTTATCATCGCCCGTGTGAAGCGTTCTGCCGCTCTTCTCCTCGCGCTCCTGGTTCACCTGCTCACGCTGGCCTTCCTCGCGCTGGGCGCGTGGGCCGTGCTGACGAATCTCGGCTCCCTCCTCGCGTGGCTGGTCGGCGGCGTGAGCCTGGCCGTGGGATGGGCGCTGCGACCGCGCCTCCCCCGCCTGCCGGCCGACGCCGAGGTGCTCGACCGCGCCGCCGCCGGTGAGCTGTACGCCCTGGCCGACCGCGTGGCCGACCGGGCCGGCGTCAAGAGGCCGCGCAAGATCGCGGTCCGAGACCTGGCCACCGAGACGGTCTACGACCATGTGGGCGTGCCGCGCACGCCGGTGCTGGTCGTCGGGCTGCCGTTGTGGCTGGCCCTGCCGCCGCGGCAACGGGTGGCGCTGCTGGCCACCGCGTACGCGCGCACGCCGGCCGGCGAGGAGCTGATCGTGGACGGCGCGCTGTACACGCTGGCCGCCTGGCACGACGCGCTGCTCGTGTCGAGCGCCCCGCTGAAGATCAGGGAGGAGGCCCAGGCCGCGATCGCCAGGTCCTCACTGGGCCCGATCGACCAGACCGGCACGACGTACGAGGCGGCGGGGGCCATCGGCCGGCTGATCGGACGAGTGCTGGGCGGCCCGGTGCTGCTGGTGGAGTACGCGCTGACGGCGCTGGCCCGCGCCGGGCGTCCCCGTACCGAGGAGCGGCGGGAGGCGATCGCGCGGCGGGTCGTGTCCGAGCACGAGCTGGCCGAGCTGCGCGACCTGGCCGCCGGCGGCTACCTGGCGCCGATGCAGGCCGCGGCGCTGCGCGGCGAGAGCGTCACGGCGATCCGGCAGGGCGCGCTGACCCGCCGCCGGCTCACCGACGACGGCGTGCTCACCTCGGCGCCGCACTCGGAGCTGCTGGGCACCGCCGGGTCCGCGCTGATCGACGAGGAGCTGACGCGCCACTACACCAGGGCGATCCGCGGCTTCGGCCTGATCACCTGACCCTCGACCGGTCCGGTTAGGCGGCGGACGTAAGCTGGACGGGTGACCGTTGCTCCTGATGGCAGAAAGCTCCTCCGCCTGGAGGTGCGTAACGCCGAGACCCCTATCGAGCGCAAGCCCCCGTGGATCAAGACCAAGCTGAAGACGGGCCCCGAATACACCGAGCTGAAATCGCTCGTGCGCCGGGAGGGCCTGCACACGGTCTGTGAAGAGGCGGGCTGTCCCAACATCTACGAGTGCTGGGAAGATCGCGAGGCGACCTTCCTCATCGGCGGCGACCAGTGCACGCGCCGGTGCGACTTCTGCCAGATCGACACGGGCAAGCCCAAGGAATACGACCGCGACGAGCCGCGCCGGGTCGCCGAGTCCGTCCAGCAGATGGGCCTGCGCTACGCGACCGTGACCGGCGTGGCCCGCGACGACCTGCCCGACGGCGGCGCCTGGCTCTACGCCGAGACCGCGCGGCAGATCCACACCCTGCTGCCCGGCTGCGGCGTCGAGCTGCTGGTGCCCGACTTCAACGGCAACCGCGACCAGCTGGAGGAGGTCTTCTCCAGCAAGCCCGAGGTGTTCGCCCACAACGTGGAGACGGTGCCGCGCATCTTCAAGCGCATCCGCCCGGCATTCCGCTACGAGCGCTCGCTCGGGGTGATCACGACGGCCCGCGAGGCCGGGCTGGTCACCAAGTCCAACCTGATCCTGGGCATGGGCGAGACCCGCGAAGAGGTCGTCGAGGCGATGCGCGACCTGCACGCCGCCGGCACCGACCTGCTGACGATCACTCAATACCTGCGTCCCACGCCGCGCCACCACCCGGTGGAGCGCTGGGTCAAGCCGGAGGAGTTCGTCGAGCTGCAGGCCGAGGCCGAGGCGATCGGGTTCGCCGGCGTGCTGTCCGGCCCGCTGGTGCGCTCGTCCTACCGCGCGGGCAGGCTCTACCAGCAGGCCATCGCGGCCCGTCAGACCACCTGATCCACGCCGCGAGCGGAGCCCCGGGCGGTTTGCCCGGGGCTTTTCGCGTCCCTAGCATGGCAGGGCGGCCGAGGAAGGGGCGAGGCGATGGCGACCGTGATCCGCACGAGCGATCTGCCCGCGCGCAGCCGTCACGACGCCTGGCGCGGCATCGTCTGCGACACGCTCGGCCCGCTCGACCTGCGCATCGACTCCGGCGCGCCGCTGCGGGGCGAGATCGAGCTGGGCCAATTGGGCCCGGTGGGCGTGGGCCGGGTGCGCACGTCCACGCCGCACAGCGTCCACCGCACCGCGCGGCTGATCCACCGTGACAACCCCGAGCTCTACCGGGCCGTGCTGGCCGTCTCGGGCAACCCGGTGCTGCGCCAGGACGGCCGCGAGATCCGTTTGGACAAGGGCGAGTTCGCCGTCTACGACTTCACCCGGCCCTACGAGGTGGCCTACGACTCGGCCGTGCAGCTCGCGGTGTTCAGCTTCCCGCACGAGCTGCTGCCGCTGCCGTACGACGACATGGCCCGGCTGACCGCGGTGCCCGTCTCGGCGCGCGACGGCGCCGGCGCGCTGGCCGTGCCGCTGCTGCGCCGGGTCACCCAGGACTACGACGACTACACCCCGGCCAGCGCGGCCAGGCTGGCGACGGTGGTGATGGACCTGGTCACCACGGCCCTGGCCGAGCGCGCGGAGCGGGCCGACGCGGTGCCCGAGGACGCCCGCCGCCGCGCGCTGCTGGTGCGCGTGCGCGCCTTCATCGACCAGCGTCTGGGGTGGCCCGACCTCGACCCGGCCATGGTGGCCGAGGCGCACCACGTCTCGGTGCGTCACCTGCACCGGCTGTTCCGGTCCGAGAACACGACGGTGGCCGCCTGGATCAGGCACCGGCGGCTGGAGCGCTGCCGCGCCGACCTGCTCGCCGCCCGCCACGTGCCGGTGAGCGAGGTCGGGGCCCGGTGGGGGCTGCCCGACTCGGCGCACTTCAGCAGGCTGTTCAAGCGGGCGTACGGGATGCCGCCCGCCGAGTTCCGGCGCGCCGATCCCGTGCGCTGATCGTCAACTTCCCTGGCGCTGGGATCCAAGACGCGTGGGGCCGTGGTGAGCAGACTGAGGGTGTCGCAAAACCCCTCAGAACGCTAAGGACCACGACATGCAGCTCTTCCTCAACCTGCCGGTGAAGGACCTGGACCGGTCGCAGAAGTTCTTCACCGAGCTCGGCTTCACCATGTACGGCATGGCCGAGGGCATGGCCTCGATCCTGATCAACGAGCAGACGCAGGTGATGCTGCTCACCGAGCCGACGTTCGCCACGTACGTCAGCAAGGAGATCGCCGACGCCGCCACCAGCACCGAGGCCATCGTGGTGCTCGGCATGGAGAACCCGGCCCAGGTGGACGAACTGGTGGACAAGGCGCTCGCGCTCGGCGCCACCCCGGCCGGCGTGCCGCAGGAGGCCGGGTTCCGCTACCAGCGCGGCTTCGCCGACCTCGACGGGCACCACTGGGAGGCGCTGTGCCTGGTCCAGCCCGCGTGAGCGGCCGGGTCACCTCGGCGGACGGCACCGTCCTCGCCTTCGACGGCTACGGCGCCGGGCCGGCGGTCGTGCTGGTCAACGGCGCGTTCGGCGACCGGTCGCACCCGACGCTGGCGGGCGTGGCCGCCGCCCTGTCGCCCTGGTTCACGGTCCTCGACTACGACCGCAGGGGCCGGGGCGGCAGCGGCGACACCCGTCCGTACGCGGTCGAGCGGGAGATCGAGGACCTGGCGGCGTTGATCGGCGCGGCGGGCGGGACGGCCATGGTGTTCGGGGGCTCGTCCGGCGCGGCGCTCGTGCTGGAGGCCGCGGCGCGGGGCCTCGGAATCACCCGGGTGGCGGTGTGGGAGCCGCCCTACCACGTGGACGACGACGCTCCCCCGCTGCCGGACGACTTCGCCGCGCAGCTTGAGTCGCTGGTCGACGCCGGCCGGTGGGAGGAGGCGGTCGAGCGGTTCATGGTGGAGGCGGCCGAGGTGCCGGCCGAGGCCGTGGCCGCGATGCGGGCCGACGCGTCGTGGGCGCACCTCAAGGGCGTGGCCCGCACGCTGGTCTACGAGGCCGCCGTCCTCGGGCCGGGCAACCGGCTGCCGGCCGCCGCGCTGGCCGCGATCGCGCAGCCGCTGCTCGTCCTGAGCGGCGAGCGCAGCCCCCGGTGGATGGCGGCCGCGGCGCGGGCGGTCGCGGCGGCCGTGCCGGGGGCGCGGCACCGGGTGCTGGAGGATCAGGCCCACGCCGTGACGCCGGAGGCGCTGGTGCCCGAGTTGCTGGAGTTCTTCGCCCGATGACAGGCTTTGCGTAACGTAAAGGTCACAAACCTATCGAGTACTCGGTTTCCTGAGAAACACTGATGCCGTGGAACTCGACGAACTGATCGACCGGCTCGACCTCCCCACCAAGATCCGCCTGCTCACCGGTGCCGGCATGTGGTCCCTTCCGGCGATCCCCGAGATCGGCCTGGACCGGCTCGTGATGAGCGACGGCCCGATCGGCGTCCGCGGCGAGCAGTGGACCTCCGCCGACCCGTCGATCGCGCTGCCAAGCCCGACCGCGCTCGCGGCCACCTGGGACGTGGGCCTCGTCCGGCGGGCCGGCGCGCTGCTGGCCCAGGAGGCCCGGCGCAAGGGCGTGCACGTGCTGCTCGCGCCCACGATCAACCTGCACCGCTCCCCGCTGGGCGGCCGGCACTTCGAGTGCTTCTCGGAGGACCCGTACCTGACGGGCGAGATCGGCGCGGCCTACGTCGAGGGCGTGCAGGAGGGCGGCGTGGCCACCACGCCCAAGCACTTCGTGGCCAACGACTTCGAGACCGACCGCTTCACCGTGAACGTCGAGGTCGGCGAGAAGGCGCTGCGCGAGGTCTACCTCCAGCCGTTCGAGCGGGTCGTGCGGGCCGGCGCCTGGGGGCTGATGACGGCCTACAACTCGGTGAACGGCACCACCATGACCGAGCACTCCGACCTGGTCAACGGCGTGCTCAAGGACGAGTGGGGGTTCGACGGGCTCGTCGTGTCCGACTGGACGGCCGTGCGCAGCACCGAGGCCGCCGCCCTGGGCGGGACCGACGTGGCCATGCCCGGACCGTTCGGCCCTTGGGGGGAGAAGCTGGAGGCCGCCGTACGGGAGGGGCGGGTGCCCGAGTCGGTGATCGACGACAAGGTGCGGCGCGTCCTGCGGCTCGCCCGGCGCACCGGCGCGCTCGGCGGCGGCGACCGGCCCGAGCCCGGCGTGATCGACGGCGTCGCGCTGGCCCGCGAGGTGGCCGTGCGCGGGTTCACGCTGCTCACCAACGACGGCGTGCTGCCGCTGCGGGACGTGCGCACGCTGGCGCTCATCGGCTCGGCCGCGGACGAGGCCCGGGTCATGGGCGGCGGCAGCGCCCAGGTCTTCCCCGACCGGGTCGTCTCCCCGCTGGCGGGGCTGGGCGCGCTGGAGGGCGTCGAGGTCCGCCACGCCGTCGGGACCGACCCGCGCATCCGGCTGGCCCCGCTGGCCTGCCCGGTCGTGGCGCAGTTCCTCGACGGCGACGGCGGCCTGCTGGCCGAGCATCCGCTGGCGGCGGCCGAGGCGCGGTGGATCGGCCAGTTGCCGCCGGACGTGGACGGCGAGCGGCTCGGGGCGGTACGGCTGCGGGCGGCGTACACGCCGGGCAGGTCGGGCCGGCACGAGCTGTCGGTGGCGGGCGTGGGCCACTTCGCCGTCACGGTGAACGGCGAGACCGTCTTCGACGCGGCGATCGAGCTGGAGGGCGGCGATCCGGCGGCCGCGTTCCTGGCGCCGCCGGAGCGGCGGTTCGCCGTCGAGATGGCCGCGGGCGAGCCGTACGAGCTGAGCGTGACGCATCCGGCGGGGGCCTTCGGGGGCATGGCGTTCGTGGCGTACACGCTGGGCCACGCCGACCCGGCGCCGGGCCCGGACGAGCTGATCGCCGAGGCCGTGCGGCTGGCGGCGGACAGTGACGTGGCGGTGGTCGTGGCCTCGACGACGCCCGAGGTCGAGAGCGAGGGCTTCGACCGCGCGGACCTCGCGCTCCCCGGCCGCCAGGACGAGCTGATCCGCGCCGTGGCCGCGGCCAACCCGCGCACGGTGGTCGTGGTCAACGCGGGCTCACCGGTGGAGATGCCGTGGGCGGACGAGGTCGCGGCCGTGCTGCTGACCTGGTTCCCCGGGCAGGAGGCCGGGTCGGCGCTGGCCGACGTGCTGTCCGGCCACGCCGAGCCCGGCGGCCGCCTGCCCACCACGTGGCCGCGGACGCTCCAGGACGCCCCCGTCACCGACGTCACCCCCGTGGACGGCGCTGTGGCCTACGACGAGGGCACGTCCATCGGGTACCGGGCCTGGGAGCGGTCGGGGCGGGTTCCGGCCTTCTGGTTCGGCCACGGGCTCGGCTACACGACCTGGAGCTACGACTCGATCGCCGCCGAGGGCGGCACCGTGACCGTCGCGCTGACCAACACCGGAGACCGCTTCGGCCGCGAGGTCGTGCAGATCTATCTCGGCCAGGGCGCCGAACGCCGTCTGGCCGGGTTCGACGTGGTCGAGGCCGAGCCGGGAGAGACCGTGATCACGACCGTCTTCCTGCCCGAACGCGCCTTCCAGGTGTGGCGGGACGGCTGGCGCACGGTCGAGGGCGAGTACACGCTCCAGGCGTCGCACCACGTCGCGGACCCCAGGCTGTCGATCACGGTGAAGATCTAGCGACAAAGGCCAGCCGCGTTTTCCATAGTGCACCAGTTGGTTTGTATCCTTCTGAGCATGGCAAAGTCCGAGGATCCAGAGAAGCCGGGGCGCATCAAACAGCTCCGCATGATCGCGCAGATCATCAAGCAGGCCAATCCCAAGGGGATGCCGATCGTCTTCCTCTCGGCGGTGGGCACGCTGGCTGTGGTCGTCGTGATCGGCCTGGTCACGGACTACCTGTGGTATTCGGTGTTCATCGGCGTCCTGGCCGCGCTCACCGTCGGGCTGGTCGTCTTCGGCCAGCTCGCCCAGAAGGCCCAGTACTCGATCCTGCACGGCCAGACCGGCGCCGCCGCCGCGGTGCTGCAGGGCATGCGGGGCAACTGGCAGGTCACCCCGGCCATCGCCGTCAACCGTGACCAGGACCTGGTCCACCTCGTCGTCGGCTTCCCGGGGGTCGTGCTGGTCTCCGAGGGGCCGGGCAACCGGGTGGCCAAGATGCTCGCGGCCGAGAAGAAGCGGGTCGCGCGCGTGGTGCTGGGCGTCGAGATCTACGACATCCAGTGCGGCGACGGCGAGGGCCAGGTGCCGATCGCCAAGCTCCAGCGGCACATCATGAAGCTGCCGCGCAACCTGAAGAAGCCCTCGGTCAACGAGGTCAAGGACCGGCTGCGCTCGCTGCCGAAGAACCTGCCGATGCCGAAGGGCCCGATGCCCAAGGGGGCCCGCATGCCGCGCGGCCCGAAGATGCGCTAGTGCTGTCGGTCTCCTCGCGGGCCAACCGCCTCTGGTGGGACGGCAACGCCGACGACTACCAGGTCGAGCACGGCGGCTTCCTGCGGGACACCGGGTTCGTCTGGTGTCCCGAGGGCGTCGACGAGGCCGACGCGCACCTCCTGGGCGAGGTGCGCGGCCGGCACGTGCTGGAGATCGGCTGCGGCGCGGCGCAGTGCGCGCGGTGGCTGGTGACGCAGGGGGCACGGGTGGCCGCCTTCGACATCTCCCACCGGCAGTTGCGCCACTCCCAGCGCATCGACCTCGACACCGGCCTGCGCGTCCCCGTGGCCCAGGCCGACGCCGAGTCGCTGCCGTTCGCGTCCGGCGCCTTCGACCTGGCGTGCTCGGCGTACGGGGCGCTGCCGTTCGTGGCCGACCCGCTGGCGGTCTTCCGCGAGGTGCGCAGGGTGCTGAGACCGGACGGCCGGTTCGTGTTCTCGGTGAGCCACCCGATCCGGTGGGCCTTCCCCGACGACCCCGGCCCGCGCGGGCTCACCTCCGACCGCTCCTACTTCGACCGCTCGCCCTACGTCGAGCGGGACGACGACGGCTCCGCCTCCTACGTCGAGCACCACCGCACGATGGGCGACTGGATCGGCCTGCTGGCCGCCTCCGGGCTGACCCTCACCGGCCTGCTGGAGCCGGAGTGGCCGCAGGGTCACGAGCGGGCGTGGGGCGGCTGGAGCCCGCTGCGCGGCCGTCACCTGCCCGGCACGGCCATCTTCACGTGCGCGAATACCTAGCCGCCATCGCGGCGAAGACCTCCTTGGGCTCCCAGCGGGTCTCGTCGAGCATCCTGACCACGCCGTAGGAGCCGAGGTCGTCGGCGCCGCGCCGGTGGTAGGCGGCGAAGGTGAACCAGAAGGCGGCGTCCAGGCCCTCGGCCTCGAAGACGTCGAGCAGCTCGGTCAGGTAGCGGACCTGCTCGCCCTCGTCCGGGACGGCCCCCTCGGGCACCATGTACGCCGAGCCGCCGCGCTCCCCCGCGCCCTTGTAGGCGCAGGTGCCGAACTCGGTGGCGGCCACCGGCTTGCCGTGGGTGAAGTGGACGCGCAGCTCCGCGGGGAAGTCCGCGGCGTTGTAGGCGGCGCGGTAGGCGTCGACGCCGACGATGTCGAACGGCGTCCAGTCGATCAGCTCCCAGGGACCCGACGCGTACGTGAGCCGGCCGCCGAACCCGGCCCTGACCGTCGCGGCGGCCTCGGCCAGGAAGGCGTTGAAGCGGGGCACGATCTCGGCCAGCGACTGCCACCAGGCGAGGTCGGCCGTCGTCATGGCCGCCAGGCGCTCGCCGTACGTGGCCCCGGGGATGAAGCCGTGGCAGAACGCGCTGGTCTCGCACCCGGCGACCAGCACGACCTCCGCGCCGCCGCGGCGCAGGTCCTCGGCGCGGGCGGCGCAGTCGGCGTAGAGGGCGACGGCCTCCTCCGGGGTGGCGTCGACGGGGAAGGGCGCG
Organism: Nonomuraea sp. NPDC047529; assembly: GCF_040642995.1. Lineage (NCBI taxonomy): Bacteria > Bacillati > Actinomycetota > Actinomycetes > Streptosporangiales > Streptosporangiaceae > Nonomuraea > Nonomuraea sp. NPDC047529. The sequence goes on from NZ_JBEYTJ010000013.1 coordinate 88,509, forward strand.
AACCACACCTCCAGGCCGGCCGCCGCCGCCCGCTCGGCCGCGACGGACAGCCGTTCGGGGTCGCCGCCGGACACGCGGACGGCCGTGCAGTGGAGCTCGTCGGCGATCACCCGCATCTCGCGGGCGACGACGTCGGGGTCGAGGGTGCGACGGGTGAGCTGGGGGCCGTTCAAGAACCCGGTGTCATAGTTAATCCCTTTTTTCATGATTTTCCCCTTTTGGTGGATGAAAAGCCGTGTTCGAGGAGGTCGAAGGCCGTCTCGACGTCACCGGCCAGCAGCCGGCCCGCCTCCTCCAGCGAGGCCCCCGAGACGAGCCGCTGGAAGAACGCCTCCTGCAACGTGGTGATCGCGCCGGTGATCTGGGCCGCCATGAGCCGGGCGGTCAGGTCGTCCGCGGGCGCGCCCGCCGCCTCGGCCAGCGCCGCGGCCAGCTCGTACCGCTCCCCCGCGTGCACCTGCTGGACGGCGGCCAGCAGCGCCGGGGTGGCCGCGATCACCCGGACCCGGGTCAGCAGCCCCTCCACGTCGACCTCTCCGGCGCCCCGGGCGGCCATCGACCGGTAGTGCTCGCGCAGCGCGCCGAGCGGCGAGCGGCCCGGCCCGCGGCCCGCCACGATCGCGGCCGGGTCCTCCGACACGCCGTCGAGCGCCAGGCACTCCTTGCTGGGGAAGTACGCGAACAGCGTGACCTTCGCGACCCCGGCCGCCTCGGCGATCTCGTTGACCGTCACCGCGTCGTAGCCGCGCTCGGCGAACAGCCGCAGAGCCGTCTCCGCGATGCGCCGCCGGGTCTGCTCCTTCTTGCGTTCCCTGAGCCCCGCCATCATGGGACCACCATAACCATACCGGGTACGTTTTCCAACCCGGTATGGTTCTACTCCGCGGTGCTCATCGGCGCGCGGGCGGCCAGGCCGGCGGTGGCGGCCAGCATGGCGGCGCTGAGCGTGAAGACGCCGAGCACGCCGGTCGCGCCCGCCACCACGCCCGCCAGGGCCGGCACCAGCACCTGGCCCAGCCGGTTGCCGGTCAGGCGCAGCGCGAGCGCCGTGCCGCGCTCGCCCGCCCGCGCGCGTCCGGCCACCCACGACAACGTCAGCGGCTGGCCCAGCCCCAGCGCGAGCCCCATCAGCGCGACGACCGGCACCGCGGCGGCCGGCCCGCACAGGGGCAGCGCGGCGACGGTGACCGCGGCCACGACGGTGCTGGTCACCAGGACGGCGCGGCGGCCGTACCGCAGGACCAGGCGTTCCATGGCGAGCCTGCTCGCCATGGTGGCGGCGGCCCGCAGCGCCAGCAGCGCGCCGACCGCGACCACCCCGGCGCCGCGGCTCTCCCCCCAGGCCGGCAGGTACGCCAGCACCAGGTCGAGCGTGGACACGGTGGCCAGGCTCGTCATCAGGGCCTGCCACATGCCCTCCTGGCCGAGCGTGCCCCGCAGCGGGAAGCGCCGGACGGCGGCCCGCCCCCGAGCCGGGCCGGGACCGCCGGTGCGCAGGCTCGCCAGCCCCGCCACCAGCCCGAACCCGGCCGCAACGGCGAGGGCTGGCCCCACCTGGGCCGCGCCCCCGGAGGCGGTGCCGGCCGCCACCAGGGCCGCGGCGGACGGCCCGGCGAGCTGGCCGAGCGAGGTGAAGACGGTGAAGCGCGCATAGGCGCGGTCGTGGCCTCCGGCGGCGACCCGGTTGGCGATGACGGCCTGCTGGGCGACGACGGACAGCAGGTGCCCGAGCCCGAACACCGCGTTGAGCAGCACCAGCGCCCACAACGAACGGGCCACGGCCAGCGCCAGGGCGCTGCCGGTGATCAGCGCGGCGCCCAGCAGGGTCGCGCCACGCTCGCCGGAGGCGTCCACCCAGCGCCCCACGGAGACGGCCGCGAAGAGCGGGAGCAGCGAGAAACCGGCGGTGACGAGCCCGATGCCGAGGTTGCCGGCGCCGATCTCGATGGCCCGGTAGCTCACCATCGGACGGGCCGCGAACGTCGCCGCCTGCACGCACACCGCCGCCACCATGAGCGGGCCGAACCACCGGCCCGCCCCGGAGGTCGTCACATCCGGACGACCACGGTGTTGGACACCCGGTCGTGCACCCCGCGGTGGTCGCGGTCCCAGATCAGGGCCGGCAGGGCCAGGCCCAGCAGCACGGTGCGCACCAGCACGGGCAGCAGGCGCGGTGCACCGCCGTCCATGGCGGCGACGCGGATGCCGGCCAGCCGGTGGCCGAACGTCTGGCCCATGAAGCCGACGAGCAGCAGGTATTGCAGCGCGAACACCGCCACGGGCGCCCACGGGGACTCGGCCGGGTTCATCCTGAGTAGCAACTGCACGACGAACCAGGTGCAGATCATCCAGTCGATCGCGAGCGCGGCGATCCTGCGCCCCCACCCGGCGACCGATCCGCTGCCCTCCTCGGGCAGCCCGAGACGCTCACCCGGGTATCCGAGGTCGATCCCGGCGGACCGGACGCCGCCCAGCCAGGTCTGCGTCCACCGAGGCTCATTGCTGCTCATGCCTTCAACGGTATCCGGCCCCCGGGCCGGTCGGCGTCGTGACCCAACCGCGCCCTGCCGCCGCCATCATGGTCGCCATGCCACACGGGGATGACCTTGACGCGCGCTTCAACGAGGTGGTCGCGCAGATCGACGAGGGCGAGCGCCGCAGGATGCGCTCGTCGGCCGCCAGGCAGGCCAGGGAGGCCAGGGCGGGCGCCCCGCCACAACGCGCGCCACGCCCGCCGCGGCCGGAGCGCTTACCCGCCGGCCCCGGTTCGCGCAGGCTCGGACGCATGTCGGTCGCGCTGATCGTGCTGGGCGTGGTCGTGAGCGCCGCGGGCCTCATGATCATCTACCGCCCCGACCGGCTCGGCGCGAACCCGGGCCTGGAGGGCCTGCCGGTCCTCGCGAATCCCGTACGGACCGACAACCCCTTCGCCGGCTCGCCCGCCGAGCGCTACGCCGACGGCGCCGCGGGCTTCGTGATGCCGGAGGCCAAGGCGCTGGGCGGCCTGTCGAAGGCGGACGTGGCCAAGGGGCTGAAGCGCACCCGCGCCCTGCTCGCGGCGGCCCTCCTCGACCGCGAGACGCTGCTGGGAGGCAGGCCCAAGGCGTTCGCCGGGCTGCTCGAGCCCGACCAGCGCGAGTTGTTCTACGAGGCGCTGGGCGGCAAGAATTACGACAGCCGCGACCTGGTCAACAGCTTCGCCCCCGGCAGCGCCGAGCCGGTCGGCGACGTGATCAAGGTCAACGGCACCGCCCGCCTGGGCACCTTCCGGGAGGACGGCCTGCACGGCGTCAAGGTCGAGGTGAACTACCTGGCCGTCTACGCCGTGCGCCGTCCCGGCGAGCCGTCCACCACCATGCGGCTGGTCTCGCACCTCACCGGCGAGGTGCAGGTGTACCGCTCGGAGGGCCGGACGGCCGCGTACGTGGAGTGGGGCATGAGTCACACCCCGGCCAGGTGCGGCACCAAAGACGGCTTCGTCCATCCCGTCTACGACGACGACCCGCCCGGTTCCGTCGCGCCGAGCGGCCCGGCCACCGACCCCTACGAACTGGAGGAACGATCGGTTTCCGACGGGGGCTGCGACACGTCCGAGGAGACGTGACCCTGCGTAACACATGCGAAACAATCGAGACACCGTACGGAAACGGCCGCGACCTAGCGTCGGCATGATGGCCAGTCCCTCAGGGAGGTTCGAGAGTGTTCAACTCCGCCGACGACGTCCTGAAGTTCATCAGTGACGAAGGGGTGCAGTTCGTCGATGTCAGGTTCACCGACCTGCCGGGGACGACGCACCACTTCACCTTCCCGGTTGAGAACTTCGGCGCGAACGTCTTCACCGACGGGCTCATGTTCGACGGCTCGTCCATCCGCGGCTTCCAGGCGATCCACGAGTCGGACATGCTGCTGCTGCCCGACCCGTCCAGCGCGGTGCTCGACCCGTTCCGCCAGCACAAGACGCTCAACCTCAACTTCTTCGTGCACGACCCGCTGACCGGCGAGGCCTACAGCCGCGACCCGCGCAACGTGGCGCGCAAGGCCGAGGAGTACCTCAAGGGCACCGGCATCGCCGACACGGCCTACTTCGGCCCGGAGGCCGAGTTCTACATCTTCGACGACGTGCGCTTCGAGACGAAGGCGAACGCCGGCTACTACTACATCGACTCCATCGAGGGCGCCTGGAACACCGGCAAGCGGGCCGAGGGCGGCAACCTGGGCTACAAGCCGCGCTACAAGGGCGGCTACTTCCCGGTCCCGCCGATGGACCACTTCACCGACCTGCGCTCGGAGATGGTGCGCAACCTCATCGAGTGCGGCATCGACGTCGAGATGCAGCACCACGAGGTCGGCACGGCGGGCCAGGCCGAGATCGACTTCAAGTTCGGCACGCTGCTCAAGACGGCCGACAACCTGATGCTCTACAAGTACGTCATCAAGAGCACCGCCCTGGAGTATGGCCACACCGTCACGTTCATGCCCAAGCCGATCTTCGGTGACAACGGCTCCGGCATGCACTGCCACCAGTCGCTGTGGAAGGACGGCTCGCCGCTGTTCTACGACGAGGTCGGCTACGCGGGCCTGTCCGACACCGCCCGCTACTACATCGGCGGCCTGCTGCGGCACGCGCCGTCGCTGCTGGCCTTCACCAACCCGACGGTCAACTCCTACCACCGCCTGGTCCCGGGCTACGAGGCGCCGGTCAACCTGGTCTACTCCCAGCGCAACCGCTCGGCCTGCGTGCGCATCCCGATCACGGGGTCCAACCCGAAGGCCAAGCGCATCGAGTTCCGCGTGCCCGACCCGTCGTGCAACCCGTACTTCGCCTTCGCGGCGATGCTGATGGCGGGGATCGACGGCATCCGCAACAAGATCGAGCCGCCGGAGCCGGTCGACAAGGACCTCTACGAGCTGCCGCCGGAGGAGGCCCGCCAGGTGCCGCAGGTGCCCGGCTCGCTGCCCGAGGTGCTCGCCGCGCTGGAGGCCGACCACGACTACCTGCTCGAAGGCGGCGTGTTCACGCCCGACCTGATCGAGACGTGGGTGTCGTACAAGCGGGAGAACGAGGTCGACCCGATCCGCCTGCGGCCGCACCCGCACGAGTTCGAGCTGTACTACGACGTGTGACGTCGAAGGCCTGACGGAGACGGCCCGGCCGCGATCGTTCGCGACGCCGGGCCGTTCCGTGTGCGGGGGCCGGGGCGGCGCCAGGAGGGCTCTGGCGGCCGTCCCCGAACGCGGTTACCTTGATCCCAGATCACGCAACCGGCCATCGGCCGAACGCGCCCGAACGGTCTGGAGGACCGTCATGAGGATCACACGAGGGGTGTTAGCCGCGGTGCTGGCCGCCGGCGCGCTCTGTCTCGGTTCCACCCCGGCTCACGCCATTCCGCCGCCTCCGCCCGGCGGCGACCTCCTCGTCGTCTTCGCCTACTTCAGCGGCGACCAGCTCGTCGGCCAGCGCTGGTTCGGCTGCGGCCAGCCCGCCGGTGAGTGGGGCATCCTGTCGGGCACCCAGAAGGTCTACTTCACGCCCTGCTGATCCGGGGAGACCGCCCGTGGCCGGCGGTGGTCAGAAGTCGAAGCGCGGCGCCGACGGCGTGAGGATCTCCGACTTCGGCGACACCGGCCACAGGGCGGTCAGCTCGTCGTAGAGGGCCGCGGCCAGGCGTTCGACGTCGGCGCGGGCCGTCTCGTGCAGGGCCTCGGCCACGATGAGCACGTCGGTGGTGGTGTCGCCGACCGCCGACAGGCCGCTCTGCCGGTTGGTCCAGCGGCGCGCGTGCGCCCGGCCGTCCGCGTCGGCGAAGATCACTTCTCCGGGCGCCGGATGTTCCGTCTCGCCGGAGAAGGTCTGGTATGTCTCCTCGCCCGTGGCGTACCGCACCTCCACGAAGCCGGAGATCCGGGAGACGTCGAACACCGCCACCGGGACGGCGAAGGCGATCGAGACCGCGTTGCACAGGTCGATCAGGGGATGCAGGCGCGGCAGGGCGCCCTCCTTCCTGAAGCGGCGCAGCAGCGACTCCGACGCGCACCGGTACTGCGTCGGCTTGAGCCCCATCCGCGTGAACGCCCGCCGCCACGCCTGGATCTCGGGCAGCTCGCTCTCGGGGCCGGCCCGCCGCGCGGCCAGGTCGCCGTAGCGGGCCACCTGGTCGTCGACGCGGGCGGCGGCGTCGACCCCCTCCACGTGGAGCGCGAAGGGCACCAGGTCGGGGAAGTCCCGCCAGATGTCGTCGGAATGCTGGAAACGCACTGTCACCTCACTGTCACCGTGCCGGTCGTCACGCTGGTGCGCCTCACGATACTGCGGCGGCCTCCCGTCGCCCGTTCGCGGCGTGCCGGGCGCGGGCGGCGGCCAGGGCGTAGCAGGCGAACGCCAGCGCCGTCACGACGGCCGCGACGAGCAGGGGCCGTCCGACGACGCCCAGCACCGCGACGCCGAGGGTGGCGCCGACCTGGCGGGAGGCGTTCAGCACGCCGCCCGCGGTGCCCGCCGTGCCCGCGGGGGCGGCGTTCACCATGCCCGCCATCAGCGCCGGGAGCACGAACGACAGCCCGAACCCCATGACCACCAGCCAGGGCCACGACACGTCGGTGAGCGCGACCCCGGCCAGGCCGGTCGCGAGGAGGGCGAGGCCGCCCAGGATCGGCGGACGCGGGCCGTGGCGGGCCACCAGGCGGCCGGTGAGCAGCGGGTTGACCGTCATGGGCAGCGTGAGCGGCAGGAAGGCGAGCCCAGCGGCGACCGGCGACAGGTGGCGGGTGTCCTGGAGGAGGAGGGTGAGCACGAACAGCGCGCCGGAGAAGGCGAAGTTGGCGGCCGTCCCGGCCAGCAGCTCGGGCCAGGTGGCGGCGAGCAGGCCGCCGGGCAGGGCGGGGGCGTGGCTGCGGCGCTCCACCAGCACCAGCGCCACCAGGACGGCCACGGCCGGCGCGGCGGCGAGCGCGGAGGAGTCGATCAGGGCCTCGGCGACCAGGCCGAGCAGCACGCAGGCCAGTGCCTGGACCTGCCAGTCGATCCGGCGGGAGCCGCGCGGCGAGGCGACGCCGCGCATGATCAGCAGGCTGGTCACGGCGAAGGGCACGTTGACCAGGAAGACGGCGCGCCAGCCGGACAGGCCGACCAGGAGGCCACCGAGCAGGGGGCCGGCGGCGAGCGCCGAGCCGGTGATCGCCGCCCACAGGCCGGTGGCACGGGCGCGGACGGCGGGCGCCGGGTACATCTCGGCGAGCAGGCCGAGCGAGCCGCCCGTGCACAGCGCCGCGGCCACCCCGAGCAGGGCGCGCAGCGCGACCAGCACGCCCAGGTCCGGCGCCGCCGCGCTGAGCAGCGACAGCACGCCGAACAGCGCCACCCCGGCCTTGAAGACGCGGGCCGCGCCGAACCGGTCGGCCACCGCGCCCCCGGTGAGCAGCGACGCGGCGAAGGCGACGGTGTAGGCGTTGACCGCCCACTGCTGCCCGGCCAGCGAGCCGCCGAGCGAGGCACGCAGGTCCGGCAGCGCGATCGTCAGCACGGTCGTGTCGAGGATCACCAGGAAGTAGGCGAGGGAGAAGCCGAACATTCGCATGCCCACAGCCTGCTGAAACGCGACTTCTCCCCTCAACAGGCGCCGCCGCACGGGGCATTCGGGAAAACCTTATGCTGCTTTATATGGACTTGCGGCAGTTGAGGGGCTTCGTCGCGGTGGCGGGCGCGGGCACCGTCACCGGCGCGGCGAACACGCTCGGCCTGGCCCCCGCGTCGGTGTCGGAGCAGGTGCGCAGGCTGGAGGGCAGCCTCGGCGTGGCGCTGTTCGAGCGCACACCGCAGGGCATGCGGCTGACCGACGCCGGCGCCACCCTGCTCGGCCGCGCGCAGGGCCTGCTCGACCACGCCGAGGAGGTGCGCCGCGCGGTCACCGGCCGGCGCCGCCGGGTGCGCGTCGGCGCGCTGGAGATGCTGGCCGCCGCCCGGCTGCCCTCCGTGCTGCGCCGCCTGTCCGAACGCCGCCCCGACCTGGACGTGGACGTACGCTCCCTGATACGGCGCGACCTGCTGGCCCAGGTGGCCTCCGGCGACCTGGACGCGGCGCTGCTGCTGGACCTCGGCCCCCGGATCGGCGGCCTCGGGTTCACCCCGCCGCCCGGCATGGACTTCCTGGACGTCGGCGAGGTCGCGCTGTCGCTGGTCGCCGCGCCCGACGGCGAGCGCGAGCCGCTGCTGGTGAGCCCGCCCGGCTGCTCGATCCGGCTCGCGGCCGACCAGACGTTCGGCCCGGCCGTGCCGCGTAGGGAGCTGACCAGCATCGCCACCGCCCGCGAGTGGGCCAGGCAGGGCTTCGGGCAGGCGCTGCTGCCGGACTTCGCCCTGGGCTCCGACCTCGACTCCGGCGCGCTGGTCGAGCTCGACTGCCGGGCGCCCGCGCTGGCCCTGCGCCTGGTCTGGCTGCGCGGCCGCGAGGAGTCCCTGCGCGACGTGCTGTACGCCATGAGCGCCTGACCCGCCGCTCCCCTCACCGGTCCTTGCGCCGGGACCTGATGCCGGTGATGCGGCGGAACACGTCCCACCAGAAGGGGGCGCCGAACAGCAGGGCCACGTACGTCAGCAGGAAGCCGGGCCAGTGGCTGGGAGTGGTGAGCCGGTTCCACCAGGCCGCGCCGTTCCAGTGGAGCGTGGGGTCGCCCTCGGCCGGGATGGCGATGCTGACCAGCGCGTGCTGGAGCATCTGGACCATCGCGGGCTCGCTGAGCGTCTCGGTGATGCACGGCACCGGGTCGGACCGGCCGCACCGGGCCTTGAGCTCGTCGTACGCCGCCGGGCCCGCCTCGGCCACGGCGGTCACCGAGGCGCGGAAGGCGTTGTCGCGCAGCAGCGTCTTGCCGTACTCCAGGCCGTCCATGGTGAACAGCAGGGTCACCAGGAGGCCGAGGACGGCCACCACCCACTTGACGTAGCGCTTGTACAACATCGACAGGCGTTCCATCTCGCCGTCGAACCAGGTCTCGACGCCCTGCCTGAACCGGTCGAGGTCGCGCTGCGCGGCCTCCCAGACGCCGCGCAGGTGGCCGTACAGGGGGCTGCCCATCTCCTTGAGCTTGGCCAGGAGGCCCTCGACGCCCTCGGGCTCGGCGGCCGCCATCTCCATCAGGGCGACGGCGAAGCGCCCCGGCGGGATGTTCGCGATGCTCGTACGGCCCTTGGTCGGATGGTCGATCTCCTGGACGCGCTCGTACAGCAGCTTGACCATGGCGTCCTGCGCCTTTGGCTCGGCGACCGGCAGCGTGCCGGGCTCGGCGGGCGCGGGCTGGTCGCTGTGGGCCGGCCGGGGATCGCGGGTGAACGGCAGTGCGGCGAACACGTCGCGCAGCTTGGCGGGCAGCCACGACCTGCCCTGCGCGTCGGCGCCGTCGAGGGTGTCCCTGAGGTAGGCCCACAGGAACTTGCTGCGGATGGCGAGCAGGCGCACGAACGCCTCGTTGACCCCGCTCACCAGCAGCGAAAGCAGCAGGAACGACACCACCAGGCCGAGGGCCAGGTCCACGTAAACGGATAACACCTGCGCCTTGATACACCCCGGCGAGGACCGGGATCAACCCCCGTAGAAGACGCGGTCCACGACCCGGCGGGCGCGGCGGGTGACGCGGCGGTAGTCGTCGAGGAAGTCCTCCGAGCCGTCCGGCGGGTAGCCGAGCGTACGGGCGATGAGCCTGCGCTCCCCCGCGTCGGCCGGCACGCTGTCGCCGGGCCTGCCCCTGACCAGCATGATCGCGTCGCGGACGCGCGAGGCGAAGCGCCACGCCTCGGCCAGCACCAGCTCGTCGGCCGGGTCGAGCAGCCCCTCGGCCGCCGCCGCGCGCAGCGCCCCGATCGTCCGGGTGGTGCGCAGGGCCGGCACGCCGCCCGCGTGGCAGAGCTGGAGGAGCTGGGCCACCCACTCCACGTCCGACAACCCGCCGGGGCCTAGCTTGGTGTGCAGGGCGGGATCGGCGCCGCGCGGCAGCCGTTCGGCCTCCATGCGCGCCTTGAGCCGCCTGATCTCCCTGATCGCGTCCTCGCGCAACCCCTCGGACGGGTAGCGCAGCTCGTCGATCATGGAGATGAACGCGTCGCCGAGCGCGGCGTCGCCGGCCGAGAAGCGGGCGCGCAGCAGCGCCTGCGCCTCCCACGGCGCCGACCAGCGGGCGTAGTAGGCGCGGTAGGAGGCCAGCGTGCGCACCAGCGGCCCCTGGCGGCCCTCCGGACGCAGGTCGGGGTCGATGAGCAGCGGCGGGTCGGGGGCGGGCAGCGACAGCAGCCGGCGCAGCTCGTTGGCCACGGCGAAGGCGGCGTCGGTGGCCTCCCGCTCCTCGACGCCGGGCAGCGGCGAGTGCACGAACATCACGTCGGCGTCGCTGGCGTACGAGCACTCCATGCCGCCGAGCCGGCCCATGGCGATGACCGCGAACCGGGTCACGTCCGGGGCCTTGGCCAGCGCGGCGTCGAGCGCGGCCTGCAGGGTCACGTCGTTGAGCGACGACAGCGCCGTGCCGACGGTCTCGATGTCGAGGAGCTGCGAGATGTCGGCGACGGCGGTGCGGAACAGCTCCCTGCGGCGCAGCCCCCGCACGGCCGCCACCGCCGTCTCCGGCTCTCCTGCGTGCCGGGACACCGCCGCCGACGCCTCGCCGCGCAGCGCCCCGGGCGGCCGGACGGCCAGCTCCTGGTCGGAGCCGAGCATCGCGACCGCGTCGGGGGCGTGCATGAGCAGGCCGGTGGCGTAGCGGCCGGTGCCGAGCACCCGCGCCATCCGCGCGGCCACCGCGGTCTCGTCGCGCAGCAGCCGCAGGTACCACGGGGTGCTGCCGAGCTTGTCGCTGACCTGCCGGAAGCCGAGCAGCGCCGCGTCGGGGTCGGGCGTGTCGGCGAACCAGCCGAGCATGACGGGCAGCAGCGTGCGCTGGATGGCCGCGCGCCTGGACACGCCCGTGGACAGCGCCGCGATGTGCCGCAGCGCGCCGTTGGGATCGACGTAGCCCAGCGCCTCCAGCCGGGCCGCCGCCGCGGCCGTGGACAGCCGCGCCTCCGACTCCGGCAGCCGGGCCACGGCCTGGAGCAGCGGCCGGTAGAACAGCTTCTCGTGCAGCCGCCGCGCCTCCATGGCGTGCCGCCGCCACCGGGCGGTGAACTCCCCCACCGGGTCGGTCTGCATGCCCAGCGCGCGGCCGAGCCTACGCAGGTCGGCCTCGTCGGTGGGCAGCAGGTGCGTACGCCGCAGCCGGTGGAGCTGCAACAGGTGCTCGACCTGGCGCAGGAACGTGTACGCCTCGGCGAGGCCGCGTGAGTCGTCGCGGCCCACGTAGCCGCCGCGGGAGAGCGCGGCCAGGGCCGGGAGGGTCGCCCGGCGGCGCAGCAGCGGGTCGAGCCTGCCGTGCACGAGCTGCAGCAGCTGGACGGCGAACTCGATGTCGCGCAGCCCGCCGGGCCCCAGCTTGAGCTGCCGCTCCCCCTCGGCGCGCACGTGCGACTCGACGCGCCGGCGCATGGCCTGCACGTCCTCCACGAAGTGCTCGCGGGTGGCGGCCGTCCAGACCAGGTCGTTGACCGCCTGGACGTAGGACTCGCCGAGCTCCGGGTCGCCCGCCACCGGCCTGGCCTTGAGCAGCGCCTGGAACTCCCAGGTCTTGGCCCAGCGGCGGTAGTAGGTCAGGTGGCTGCCCAGGGTGCGGACCAGCGGGCCGGACCGGCCCTCGGGGCGCAGGCCGGCGTCGACCTCCCACAGCGAGCCCTCCTGGGTGGCCGCCGTGCAGGCCCGCATCATGGCCTGGGCCAGCCTGGTGGCCGAGCGCAGCGCCTTGGTCTCGTCGGCGCCCTCGCGCGGCTCGGCGACGAAGACGACGTCGACGTCGCTGATGTAGTTGAGCTCCCGGGCGCCGCACTTGCCCATGCCGATGACCGCCAGGCGCGCCTCGGAGTCGTCGACCTCGGCGCGGGCGACCGCGAGGGCCGCCTCCAGCGCCGCGGCGGCCAGGTCGGACAGCTCGGCCATGACCTCGGCGAGCGTGGCCTGGCCGGTGAGGTCGCGGGCGGCCAGGTGCATGAGGCGGCCCCGGTAGGCCACCCGCAGCGCCACCAGCGGGTCGGGGCCGTCGGCGCGCGGCTCGGGCTCGTCGGGGGGGGGGGCGGCGGCGGGGCGCCGCGCCGCCCCCGCCCCCCCCCCCCCCCC
>NZ_JBEYTJ010000013.1:100706-229648 GCF_040642995.1 Nonomuraea sp. NPDC047529
GCTCGGCGCCGACGGCGCGCAGCAGCGCGGCCCGCGCCTCGCCCAGGTCGGGTTCGGCCAGCAGGGCCGTCTGGCCGGGGTGGCGCACCAGGTGCTCGCCGAGCGCGGCGCTGACGCCGAGGACGGCGAACAGGCGCGCCCTGAGCCGGTCGTCGGCGCGCACGGCGTCGAGGACGGCGGGCTCGCGCTCGGCCAGGCGGGTCAGCGAGACCAGGGCCAGGTCGGGATCGGCCACGACGACCAGGAACTCCAGAAGGTCGTCGAGGTCGGCCGGGGTGCGGTCGAGGAGCTGGGCGGCCCTGGCCCCGTCGGCGAAGCCGAGCTTGGCGAGGCGTGCGGCGGTCGATTCCATCCTGGGCACCTGCTCATCTTGACAGGTGGCGGCCCGAAAGCCGTAGAGTGCAACGCAACGTAGCGTTGTGTTTTGTCGGAGAGGTGATGACATGAGCCGGATGTCCGCGGCGGTGACCTGGGGGATGCTGGCGGCCTGGGCCGTGCACGACGCGGAGGAGCTGGCGACCATGGCCGGATGGGTGCGGCGGGCCCGTCCCCGGCTGGAGCGGCTGTACCCGGGGGTGCCGTGGGAGCGGCTGGAGGTGTCGCAGGCGCGGGTGAACGTGGCGATCGGGCTGATGGGCGGCGTGGTGGCGGGGGCCTCGGCGCTCGGGGCGCGCAGCGGGGGCCGCAGCCCGGCGTTCCAGGCGGTGCTGGCGGGGTTCGGGCTGCACGGGGTCGTCCACCTGGCGCAGGCCGTCGCCACGCGGGGGTACACGCCGGGGGTGGTGACGGCGCCGCTGGTGGTGATCCCGTTCTCGGCCTGGGCGTGGCGGCAATTGCGGCGGGCGGGGGTGGTGGCGGCGCCGGGGCGGTCTGCCGCGTACGGGCTCGCGGCGCTGCCGCTGACGGCGGGGGGCGTGCACGCGGTCGCCCATCTGCTCACCCGCCGCCACGACCGGGCCGCCGAGTCCTCGCCCACTGAGTCCTCGCCCACGGACGGTCTCGGCCGCGACCGCTGGTTCTGACCCGCACCGGCGGCTCGCCGCCGGCCCGAGCCGCGCCGGGCGGCCAGGCCGCGTGGGGGGGCTCCAGGGTGGGGGCGGCGGGTCCCGGGGTGGCTGTCAGGCCGGGCGGGAGGCTTCGACCACCTGGGCGAACGCCTGCGCCACCGGGCGCCAGGTCACCACCAGGGCGGGCTCGGCGGCCTTGACGGCGGCGTTCAGGTCCTCGGCCGACTCCAGGTCCGACTCCGACGTCCAGGCGGTGAAGATCTCCGGGGTGGCCTCGGGGTGGAACTGCAACGCCCAGGCGCGCTCGCCGACCCGGTAGGCCTGGTTCGGGTACTGGGCGCCCGTCATCAGCGGCACCGCGCCCGCGGGCAGCCGCGTCATGGCGTCCTGGTGGTACTGGACGGCGGTGGCCCTGGCCGGGACGCCGGACAGCAGCGGGTCGGAGGCGGCGGCGGGCAGCGCGACCACCTCGCACGCCCCCACCTCCAGGCCGTTCCCGCCGCGCTCGACCGTGCCGCCGAGTGCCATGGTGAGAAGCTGCGCGCCGAGGCAGATGCCGAGCGTGGGGGTGCCCTCGTCCACGGCGCGGCGCAGGAGGGCGCGGGTGGCGGGCTGCCAGGGGCTGCGCTCGTCCTCCCAGGCGGCCGCGGCGCCGCCGAGCACGATCAGGCCGTCGGCGGCCCGTGCGGAGACCGGGTCGCCGAGGTAGGGGCGGACGACGTCGCAGGTGGGGCCGAGCCAGTCCGCCAGGTGGCCGAGCCCGGCGCCGGCCTCGTGCTCGATCACGGTGATGCGCATATCGGGTAATTTATCCGCCTTTTTTCGTAAAAGCGGCTATCCGTCCCTTGCCGGGACAGCCGCGGGCGGTGGGTGCCCGGCGCCGGGCGGGTCCCTAGGATCCGGCTATGAGATTCGACGAAGTGGACGGGCTGCGCGTCGCCACGTTCGGCACCGGGCCCCGCAAGGTCATCGCGGTCCACGGCATCAGCGCCTCGCTCATGGCCTGGGGCGCGGTCGGGCGGCGGCTGCCCGAGGAGTGGTCACTGATCGCGATGGACCTGCGCGGCCGCGGGCACAGCGCCTCCCTGCCCGGCCCGTACGGGCTGCCCCGGCACGCCGAGGACGTCCTGCGCGTCGCCGAGCACGTCGGCGCGGGCCCGGACGCGGTGCTGGCCGGCCACTCGATGGGAGCGTACGTGGCCGTGCTGGCCGGGGCCGCCCGCGACTTCGCCCGGGTCGTCCTGGTGGACGGCGGCCTCCCGCTCCCGCTGCCCGAGGGCGTCGACCCCGACGCCGCCCTGGAGGCCACGCTCGGGCCCGCGCTCGCCCGCCTGCGCCGGACGTTCGCCTCCCCCCAGGAGTACGTGGACTTCTTCAAGGCCCATCCGGCCTTCGCCGCCCACTGGAGCCCGGACGTCGAGGCGTACGTCCGCTACGACCTCACCGGCCCCGAGGGCGCGATGCGCTCACGGGCCGTCGGCGAGGCCGTGATGGCGGACGGGCGCTGGATGCGCACCGAGACGGCCGAGATCGGCGCCGCGCTGGCCGCGATCAAGGCGCCGCTGCACCTGCTCAGGGCGCCGCGCGGCCTGCTCGACCAGGACACCGGCATGCTGCCCGACGAGGTCGCCCGGACGTGGACGGCCCGCGTGCCCGGCCTGCGCGACGAGCTGGTGCCCGACTGCAACCACTACACGATCCTGTTCGACGAGGAGCCGGTGACGACCGTCCTGGCCCGGATCACCGGGTCCTGACCACTGCGGCGAGCCGTCCTGGCTTCGCCTCGGACGAGAAACGGCCCCCCGAGCCGAGCTCGGAGGGCCGTTGTCGGCACAGGTCAGCGTGGAGCGATCCACGTGGCGCGGGCGGCGGCCACCAGGGTGCCGTCGTCCTCGTAGATGCCGCTCTCGCCGTACATCTTGCGGCCCTCGCGGCCGGTCGGACGGGCCACGACGGAGTAGCGGCCACCCGGCAGCACCGGGCCGTTGATCTGCACGACCAGGCGGCCGAGCAGGGCCGACTCACCGGGGCCGAAGTGCGCCCAGCCGGTGATGCAGTCGAGCACCGCGCCCACGATCGAGGCGGGGACGCCGTCCTCGCCGCTCACCGTGAACGGCACCCGCCACCCGGCGGCCACCAGGTCGGAGCCCTCCACCGGGCCGGGGAAGATGCGCAGGCCGTCGCCCGGCTCGCGCAGGCCGCAGGCGAAGCACTCGGCGAACGGGTGGGCCTTCAGGCCGACGAACCCGGCCTCGGCGCGGGCGGCGTCGGTGAACGGCACGAAGCCGGGCCCGGTCAGGGTCTCGGCGACGGGGATGGCCTCGACCAGGACCTTGTCGCCGTCGGACAGCGAGACGCTGTTGGCGACGTGCTCAAGGCGCAGCTCGGTCTCCAGGGGCGTGGGCGCGTGCAGCGTGACCTCGACCGCTGATCGGCCGCCGTTCAGCGCCTCTGCCATGGTGCCCGCGATCCAGCCGCCGTTGGCGACTCCCACCGGGCCCCGGAAACGCTCGGGAACGGTCAACACGGTCTGCAGGGCAGCCGTCGTCATGCCACACCCTCCAATATCGCCCCACCAGGCGAGAAGTCCGGAAATATCGTAAAGAGTAGGCCGATTTTACTGGACTCCCGGATTACCACGATGTTGGGGGGTCCCTGAGCGCCGACCGACTCATGCCATAACGCCACAGGCGTGGCCGAAACTTCCCCGGCTACCCCCCGCCATCCCCACCCAGGGTCGGCGCCGTCCATGGCACGGATGTGACTCGGGGGTGAGGAACAACGAAAATCGGCCCCAACCCGGAGTCGGATGCGTATCCGGGGTGAGGCCGATCAAGGCGTCGGCAGTACCTTATCCCGTGATTTCCCCGCCCCGAGCCCATTCCCGGTGAATCCCGTCGGACCGTTCCGGCCGCTGTGCCCGCCCACCGCCCACCCACCGCCCACCCACTGCCCGCCCGCGCGCCCTATGCTGGCGCGACAGGGGTCGAAGCGAACCGATCGGGCGGGGTGGGTCTGTGCAGCGGGCGACGTTACGTTTTCCGCCCGGGTCGCTGGTCGTGCTGACCGGGCTGCCCGGCGCCGGCAAGACCACGCTGCTGCGCCGCCTCTACGGCCTTCACGGCTCCGAGAGCGCGCCCGTCGTCGCCGACGCGGTCGTGGTGATCGACTCGGGGCAGTCGCGGCTCCACTGGGCCGGCCGCATCACCTGGGCTCCCCGGCCGGTCCGCCGCGCGGTGGTGTTCGCCACCCACGTGAGCCGGGTCAGCCAGGCGCTGGCCAAGGGGCAGGCGGTCCTCGCGCACAACCGGGGCTGCGCCACGTACGTGCTGAAGGGGTTCGCCTGGCTGGCCCGCAGGCAGCGGGCGAGCTTCCACCTGCTGCTGCTCGACGCGCCTCCGGCGGCGGCGGTCGCCGGCCAGCACGCCAGGGGACGGGTGGTCGCGCCCCGCACGTTCGCCCGCCACCGCCGCAACTGGGACAGCCTGCTGGCCCGGGTGGCCGGCGGCGACCCGGGCCCGGCCGTCAGCGCGCACGTCGTCACCCGCGCCGAGGCCGACCGGCTGGAGCACATCGTCTTCGACAGCGCCGACCGCGCCCCCGCCGACTGACGACGACGTCCCGCCGAGGAGACGCCAAGGGGACATCGAGGGAGGACCCGCCATGAAGCAGTACCTGCTGACCCTGTTCGAGCCCGACGGCCCGCCGCCCGAGCCCGAGGTCCTGGAGCCGATCATGCGCGACATCGGCGCGGTCGAGTCGGAGATGCGCGCGGCCGGCGTGTGGGTCTTCTCCGGCGGCCTGGCACCGGCGGAGCAGGCGTCGGTGGTCCGGATGCGCGCCGGCGAGACGTTCACCACCGACGGCCCCTACACCGAGGGCAAGGAGCACGTCGGCGGGTTCACCGTCATCCGGGCGCCCGACCTGGACGGCGCGCTGGAGTGGGGGCGCCGGCTCGCGCGCGCCGTGGGCGTGCTCCCGGTCGAGGTGCGCGAGTTCAAGGGCTGAGCCGCCCCGGCCTCACAGCACCGGCAGGTAGCGGCCCAGCTCGAACTCGGTGACCGTACGGCGGTATTCGCGCCACTCGGCCCGCTTGTTGCGCAGGAAGAAGTCGAAGACGTGCTCGCCCAGCGTCTCGGCGACCAGCTCGCTGCGCTCCATGACGGCGATGGCCTCGTCGAGCGAGCCGGGCAGCGGCTGGATGCCCAGCGCCCGGCGCTCGGCGCTGGTCAGGGTCCAGACGTTGTCCTCGGCGGCCGGCGGCAGCTCGTAGCTCTCCTCGATGCCCTTGAGCCCGGCGGCCAGCACCAGCGCGAAGGCCAGGTACGGGTTGCACGCCGAGTCGAGCGACCGGAACTCGATGCGGGTCGAGCCGCCCTTGTGCGGCTTGTACATGGGCACCCGGACCAGCGCCGAGCGGTTGTTGTGCCCCCAGCACACGTAGGAGGGCGCCTCGCCGCCCTGCCCCGCGATGGCCTCGGCGCCGCCCCACAGCCGCTTGTAGGAGTTGACCCACTGGTTGGTGATGGCGGTGATCTCGGCGGCGTGCCGCAGCAGGCCGGCGATGAACGAGCGGCCGATCTTCGACAGCCGGTAGTCGGTGCCGGCCTCGTGGAAGGCGTTGCGGTCGCCCTCGAACAGCGACATGTGCGTGTGCATGCCCGAGCCCGGGTGCTCGGTGAACGGCTTGGGCATGAACGAGGCCCAGATGCCCTGCTCCAGGGCCACTTCCTTCATGATCAGCCGGAACGTCATGATGTTGTCGGCCGTGGTGAGCGCGTCGGCGTAGCGCAGGTCGATCTCCTGCTGGCCGGGGGCGCCCTCGTGGTGGCTGAACTCGACGGAGATGCCCATCGACTCCAGCATCATGATCGCCTGGCGCCGGAAGTCGTGGCCGGAGCTGTGGGGCGTGTGGTCGAAGTAGCCGCCGGAGTCGATCGGCTCGGGCTTCTGACCGGCCTCGGGACGGTTCTTCAGCAGGAAGAACTCGATCTCGGGGTGGGTGTAGAAGGTGAAGCCCATGTCGGCGCACTTGGCGAGCGTGCGCTTGAGCACCCAGCGCGGGTCGGCGTGCGAGGGGGTGCCGTCGGGCATGAGGATGTCGCAGAAGATGCGCGCCGCGCCCGGCGTCTCGCTGCGCCAGGGCAGGATCTGGAACGTGGAGGGGTCGGGCTTGGCCAGCATGTCGGACTCGTAGACGCGGGCGAAGCCCTCGATCGCCGAGCCGTCGAAGCCGATGCCCTCGGCGAAGGCGCCTTCCAGCTCGGCGGGCGCGATCGCGACGGACTTGAGGAAGCCGAGGACGTCGGTGAACCAGAGCCGGATGAACCGGATGTCGCGTTCCTCTAGCGTGCGGAGCACGAACTCCTGCTGGCGGTCCAAGGTGTCCCCTCGTTGAAGACAGTGCGGGTCTTCTACCAGCATGCCGTGCCCGTGTTTCGCACACGTTACAGGGGGTGCCGGTGCGAGCCTCACTGACAAAGGGGCCGCCCAGATCTACTGTGATCACGCAGTGAGTCTCGGGGGAGGCATTGGTGGCTATCGACCTGCTCAATCACAAGCTCGATCGGGCGTTCGACCACATCGACGCGAACGGCAACGGCGTCGTCGAGCGGGAGGACCTGCTGGGGCTGGGCGCGCGCCTGCTGGTGGGTTTCGGGGAGTCCCCCACCTCGGTCACCGGCAACCGGCTCGTCGACAGCTTCGACGGCATCTGGTCGACGTTGTCACGGGCGCTCGACCGCGACGGCGACTCCGGCATCGCCCGCACCGACTTCCGCGGCGGGATGACGGCCGCGTTCGTCACGGGCGACCGGTACAAGCCGGTGTTCCGGCCGGCGACGCTGGCCGTGGCCCAGCTCTGCGACGGCGACGGCGACGGCCTGATCGGGCCGGGCGAGTTCCGTACGATGCTGAGCGCGTTCGGCACCGCCTACGACGACGTGGACGAGGCCTTCGACCGGCTCGATCGCGAGGGCAGAGGCGCGCTCACCGTCGAGGGGCTGGTCCTCGCGGCCGAGGACTTCTACCGCAGCTCAGACCCGAACGCCGCGGGCAACTGGCTCTTCGGACCGCTGTGAACACCGCCGTGAGCACCACCGTGTTCGCCACGGTGCGCACCGCGCTCCGCTCGGTCCTGCACTGGAAGCCGATGCTGCCGCTGCCGCGCAAGGGCGGCTCGCCCGCGCTGGCGCTGCTGCCGCTGGTCGAGCGGGTGCCGGCGATGGGGGCGCCCTGCCGGATGCACCCCGCCGTGTACGCCATCGAGGCCGCGGTCATCGACTGGGCCAGGCGGACGGGCCTGCGCGCCGACGCCGGGGTCGGCTTCCACCGGATGGCCGGCCGCGCCTTCGCCGAGTTCGACGCGGCCGCCGCCGCGCTGTTCGCGCAATGGCTGACCTGGCTGTTCCACCTCGACGACGAGCTGGACGAGGGGTCGTGCACGCTGGACATCTTCGGCGGCATGCTCCAGGGCGCGTCCCGGCACCCGCTGGAGGCGGCCTTCGCCGACCTGTGGCGGGTGACCAGCGCGCGGATGAGCGACCACTGGCGGGCCCGGTTCGCGGTCAACCTGCGACGCCAGGCGGACGCGTGCCGCACCGAGGCCGACAACCGGGCCGCCGGGCGCATGCCGACGCTGGAGGAGTACCCGGCGCTGCGCAGGGGGACGGTCGGCCCCTACCTGTACGACCTGGTCGAGCCATGCCTGCGGGTCGAGGTGCCGGCCTGGATGGTCGAGTGCGAGCCGTGGCGCGAGCTGGTGGACGCCTGCAACGACGTCACGGCCTGGTGCAACGACGTGGCCTCGCGGCCCAAGGAGCGCGGCGACGTGCACAACCTGGTCGTGCTGGCGGTCCGGCAGCTCGGGCTGGGCGAGCGCGAGGCCGTCGCATGGGTGCTCGACCGGATCGTCGGACGATGTCAGGACATGAACCGGGCGGCCCGGCGGCTGCCGCTGGACGACCTGCCGCCCAAGGCGGCCAGGGACGTCAGCAAGGTCGCCTGCGCCTACCTGGCCGCGCCGCGCGCCCACCTGGACTGGCTGCTGGAGACGTCCCGGTACACCTGAGCCGACCAGGAGCCGATCAGGAGCAGATCAGGAGCCGATCAGGGTGAGGCTGCGGCGAGCATGTCGCCCGCCGCCGTCCGGCGGTAGACGACCTGCTTGCCGAGGCGCAGGCCCACCGTCAGCCCGCCGTCGCTGAGCACCCCGAGGTGCTGGCTGACCGCGCCCGGGGTGAGCGACATCCGGGCGGCCAGCGCCGAGGTGGTGCTCGGCTCGGCCAGCGCGAGCAGGATCTGCGCCCGGCTGCGCCCGATGAGCGCGGCCAGCGCGCCGGGGGCGGGCGGCGGGCCCTGCTCCCACAACGTGCCCACGCCGAGCACCGGGTAGACGAGCATCGACTGGTACGGAGCCGACATCACGGCCACCGACGGCCAGTAGAACGCGCTCGGCACCAGCAGCAGCCCGTCGCCGTGCAGGCCGCCCGCGTGGCACCACGGCCGGTCGATGAGCAGCTGCTCCCCCGTCCACTCCACGGCGGGACCGAGCCCGGCGAACAGTTCCCTGGCCCCGCCCTGGGCGAGCTGGCGGGAGCGGCGCAGCACGTCGCGTTCGAGCAGCCCGTAGACGCGCGGCCAGAACTCCTCGAAGCACTCCCGCCAGTACGTCTCCAGCGCGTCGGCCACCCGGGCCACGCCCGCCGCCGGGTCGGCCGTGAACCGGTCGAGCAGCGCCCGGTCGGTGCCGGCGATGGTCGCGACCTCCGAGCGGGCGCGTTCGGGGGGCGTGCCGCGGACCAGCGCCAGCTCGGCCACGAAGTCGGGCAGCGGCGTCTCCGGGGGCGGGGTGATGAAGTCGGCCAGGTAGCCGGACGGCGGCACCAGCGCGAACAGCTCGTCCAGGTCGAGCCGGGCCAGCCTGGGCCGCACGGCCTTGATCCACGGCAGGTGGATCGACTGCCTGGAGGGGTCCTGGAGGGTGCGCAGGCTCGCGACCAGCTCCCACATGGGCGAGAACGCGAACCTGATGCGCGCGACGTCCTCCGGCTTCAGGACCCAGGTGACGGCCATGCTTTTAGTGTGCACTAAATCGTTGGCGCGTCGAGCGCCGGGACCTGACCCTTTACCCGTGTCTAGCACTGTCGCTGAGAAGCCTTCCTTCCTCCGTTCCCAGATCGGCGGACTGCCGCGCCCCTTCTGGGCCCTGTGGAGCGGCACCCTGGTCAACCGTCTGGGCACCCTCGTCATGCCGTTCACCGGCGTCTACCTGACCCACTCGCGCGGCATGTCGGTGACCGCCGTGGGCCTGGTCATGGGCGTCTACGGCGCGGGCTCGCTGCTGTCGCAGATCCTCGCGGGCGTGCTCACCGACCGCGTCGGCCGCCGGGTCACGCTGTCGGGCGGCATGCTGGCCACCGCCGCCACCATGCTGGCGCTGGGCTACAGCAGCTCGCTGCCGGCGATCGTCGCGTCCATGTTCGTGCTCGGGCTGGTGATCGACATCTACCGGCCGGCGTCCAACGCCCTGGTGGCCGACCTGGTGTCCCCGGCGGAGCGGGCCCGCGCGTACGGGCTGCTGTTCTGGGCGATCAACCTGGGCTACGCGGTCGGCATGACGGCAGGTGGCTGGCTGGCGAGCGTCGGGTTCCTCTGGCTGTTCTGGATCGACGCGGTCTCCTGCCTGGTCTTCGCCGCGCTGGTGTGGCGGGCGGTGCCCGAGACCAGGCCGCAGGCGCGTGAGTCGTCCGGCGGGTTCGGCGTCGTGCTGCGCGACCGGGCGATGGTCGCCTTCACTCTGGTGGTGCTCGGCAACGCGCTGGTCTACCTGCAGACCGTGACCATGCTGCCGGTCGCGATGACGTCGGTGGTGAAGCTGACGCCGGCGCAGTTCGGCCTGGCCATGGCCCTGAACGGGGTGCTCATCGTCGTCGTGCAGCCGCTGGTCTCCGGCTGGCTCGGACGCAGGGACGCCTCCCGCACGTTCGCGCTCGGCCTGGCGGTCATGGGGGCCGGGTTCGCGATGACGGCCTTCGTCACCACCACGTTCTGGCTGGCCGTCACGATCGGGGTGTGGACCGTGGGCGAGATCATCACCGCGGGCATCTCCGGGACGATCGTGGCCGCGCTGGCCCCCGAGCACCTGCGGGGGCGGTACTCGGGGCTGTTCGGGTTCGCCTGGTCGCTGGCCTCGGTGCTGGCGCCGCTGATGGGCGGGCCGCTGCTCGCGGCCGGGTCGCAGACGTTGTGGTTCAGCGTGGGCGGCGTCGCGCTGGTCTCGGCGGCGGGCATGCTGGCCCTCGGCCCGGCGATCCGGCGGCGGGCGGCGGCCTGAGATCGCGAGCGGCGGTCCACGGAATCCGCCGCCGTTGAGAGAATTTTGATCGGATGTTGGCTGATTCCCGATAATTTCCTGCCGATCACGGAAGGAAATGGTGGGATGCGCCACGCAGGATGGGCGCGCCGGGCGTGCACGAGGCTGGCCACGCCCCGCGTCGCGATCGGGATCGCCACGTTCGCCGTCGTGCTGGAGCTGGCCGACATCTGGGTGACCGCGCAGTTGCCGCCGTCGCCGTACACGCCGCTGCCGTTCGCGCCCGAGGACATGGCGGGCACGGCGTTCCCCGTCTTCGGCGCGATCCTCGTGCACAGCAGGCCGCGGCTGGTCATCGGCTGGCTGCTGTGCCTCGGCGGGACGAGCGCGGCGGCCAACATCCTGTCGGCCAACCTCTACCAACTGCTCGACGGCGGGCCGGGCCCGCGCTGGCCGATCGTCAACCTGACCTGGAACGTCTGCGAGCTGACCCTCGGCGTCCTGCTGCCCCTGCTGTACCCGGTGGGCAGGCTGCCGTCGCGGCGGTGGCGGCCGGTGATCGCGCTGGCCGTGGCCGGGCAGGCGCTGGACTGGGCCGGGCTGCTGGCCGACCGGCCCGGGCTGCGGGAGGCCGGGCACGCCACGCTCTCGGCGAGCATGGTGCTGGCCTTCGCCTCGCTGGTCGTGCGTTTCCGGCGCGGCGACGCGGTCGAGCGGCGGCAGCTCCTGTGGCTGCTGGTGGCGCTGCCCGGCCTGCTGGTGCCGTGGATGCTCGGCGCGGACGTCTGGTGGGTGGCCTCGCTGGCCATCCCGCTGATCCCGGCGGCCATCGCCGTGGCGGTGCTGCGCTACCGGCTGTTCGGCATCGACACGCTGATCAGCAGGGCGCTGGTGGGCACCGGCCTGGCCATCGTGATCACCCTCGTGTACGTCGCGGTCAGCGCGGCCCTCAGCGTGTTCCTGTCGGAGGTGGACCGGATCGCCGGCATCCCCGCGGCCCTGTTCGCCGGGGCGTTCTTCCAGCCGATGCGCCGCGGCCTGCAACGCGGCGTGGACCGCCTGCTGTACGGCAGCACCGGCGTGCCCGGCACGCTGGCCCGGCGGCTGCGGCACCGGCTCCAGCACACCGACCCCGTGCACGGCCTGCTGGCCACGCTCGACGTGCTGCGCGAGGGCCTGTCGGTGACCGGCGTCGCGGTCGAGGCCGACGGCGCGGTCACCACGTCCGGCGTGGTGGGCGCGGCGGCCAGGACCGTCCCGCTGGTGTGGCACGGCGAACCGGTCGGGCTGCTGCTGATCGGGCCGACGGACCGGCGCAGGTTCCCCGCGGCCCACGACGAGCGGGTGATCGCCACGATCACGCCGTACATCGCCGACGCCGCGCACGCCGTACGGCTGACGGCGGCGCTGCAACGCTCACGCGAGCGCATCCTGACCGCGCGGGAGGAGGAACGGCGGCGGCTGCGCCGTGACCTGCACGACGGGCTCGGCCAGTCGCTCACCGGCATGGCCATGTCGATCAACGCCGCCCGGCTGACCATGCACAGCGCTCCCGAGCAGGCCGACCGGCTGCTGGCCGGGCTGCGCGCCGGCATGGACGCCGTGACCGGCGACATCAGGCAGCTCGTCTACGGCCTGCGCCCGCCCGCCCTGGACGAGCTGGGCCTGGCCGGCGCGATCGAGGACCTGGCCGGGACGCCGGTCGGGACGTCGGGCGAGCTGACCGGCCTGCCCGCCGCGGTCGAGGTCGCGGCCTACCGCATCGTGCAGGAGGCGCTCACCAACGCGCGCAAGCACGCCCGCGCCTCGCGGATCACGGTGACGTTGCGCCGCGACGACCGCCTGCGCGTCACGGTCGCCGACGACGGGATCGGCCTGCCGCCGGACGCGCGGCCCGGCGTCGGGCTGGGCTCGATGCGCGAACGGGCGGCCGAACTCGGGGGCACCTGCGCCGTACGAACGGGACCGGGAGGTGGCACGGTTGTCCACGCCGAACTCCCCCTGTGACAATTCGC
The DNA here is from genome assembly GCF_040642995.1 of Nonomuraea sp. NPDC047529. Lineage (NCBI taxonomy): Bacteria > Bacillati > Actinomycetota > Actinomycetes > Streptosporangiales > Streptosporangiaceae > Nonomuraea > Nonomuraea sp. NPDC047529. The sequence goes on from NZ_JBEYTJ010000013.1 coordinate 113,042, forward strand.
CATATCCCCGGACGTGTTATCCCTCTACGCTTACCCCTGACATGCTGACATTCACCGCACTGGGACCGTTCCACGCCTGGAGCGACGGCGTCCCCCTCGACCTCGGCGGCCAACGGCAGCGGGCGGTGCTCGCCCGTCTGCTCGTGGCGGGCGGCCGGGCCGTGCCCGTGCACACGCTCATCGACGAGCTGTGGCCGGGCGATCCGCCCGCGCAGGCCCTGTCCACCATCCAGGGCTACGTCTCGCGGCTGCGGCGCGCGCTGGAGCCCGGCCGCGCACCACGCGAGGAGGCCGAGGTGCTGGTCTCGGCCGCGCCCGGCTACGCGCTGCGGGCCGCGACCGAGCAGGTCGACTCGTGGCGGTTCGAGAGCCTGGTGAAGACCGAGGGCCCGCCCCCGCAGGTGTGGGCCGCCATGGAGAGCGCGCTCGGGCTGTGGCGCGGGCCGGCGCTGGCCGAGTTCGCCGAGCTGACCTGGGCGGCGACCGAGGCGGGCAGGCTGGAGGAGCTGCGGCTGATCGCCGTCGAGCGGCGCGCCGACGCCGGGCTCACGCTGGGCCGGGCCACCTCCCTGGTGGCCGACCTGGAGGCGCACGCCTCGGCCCACCCGCTGCGCGAGGAGGCGTGGCGGCTGCTGGCCCTCGCCCTGTACCGGATGGGCCGCCAGGGTGACGCGCTGGCCGCGCTGCGCCGGGCCCGCGCGGTGTGGCGGGACGAGCTGGGGCTCGACCTGTCGGCCGGGCTGCGCCGGCTGGAGGCCGACATGCTGGCCCAGCGGCTGGAGGAGCCGCCGCCCCCGCCGTCCGCCGCCCCCGCCCCGGCCGCCGCCGGGGAGCGGGTGCTGCGCGTGCTGGTGGCCGACGACCAGGCGCTCGTACGGGCGGGGCTGCGCGCCATGCTCGACAGCGAGGACGGCGTGGCGCTGGCCGGCGAGGCGGCCAACGGCGAGGAGGCCATCGCGGGCGTACGCGAGCACCGGCCGGACGTCGTGCTGCTCGACATCCAGATGCCGCACCTGGACGGCCTGGCCGCCGCCCGCCGCATCCTGGCCGGGGAACGCCCGCCCAAGGTCGTCATGATGACCACGTTCGGCAGCGACGAGAACCTGTACGCGGCGCTGCGCGCGGGCGTCAGCGGCTTCGTGCTGAAGACCTCGGCCCCCGAGCAGTTCCTGGCCGCGATCAGGGCCGCCGCCGTCGGGGACGCGCTCATCGACCCGGCGGTCACCACCCGGCTGATCTCGGCGTTCGCCGGCCGCACCGACCCGGCCTCGCCGCCGGCGCTGGCCGGACTCTCCGACGCCCGGCTCGACGTGCTCAAACTCGTCGCACGCGGACTGACGAACCGGCAGATCGGCCAGACGCTGGCGCTGCCCGAGGAGGAGGTGTCGGTGCTGGTGAAGTCGCTGCTGGACCACCTGGGGCTGTTCGACCGGGCGCAGCTCGTCATGGCGGCCTACGAGTCCGGTCTGGTCACTCCAGGGGACAAGGGACACTTTTCGTCGCTTTGACGATAAAAATCGGGTCGTACTAGGCTAATGACGTGGCACAACTGCGCATAGCCCTGGCACAGACGAACCCGACCGTCGGCGACCTGGCCGCCAACGCCGAGCGGCTGGTCGCGTGGACCCGTGACGCCGCCGAGCGCGGCGCTCACCTGGTCGTCTTCACCGAGATGTTCCTCACCGGCTACCCCGTCGAGGACCTGGTGCTGCGCACGTCCTTCGTGGACGCGAGCATCAGGACCCTGGAGGAGGTGGCGCGCAGGCTCGACCGCGAGGGACTGGGCGACCTCCCTGTGGTCGTCGGCTACGTCGACCGCGCCGGCCTGGCGCCCCGGGTGGGCCAGCCCAAGGGCGCACCGCTGGACGCGGCCGCGCTGCTGCACAAGGGCGAGGTCGTCGTCCGCACGGCCAAGCACCACCTGCCCAACTACGGCGTGTTCGACGAGTACCGCTACTTCGTGCGCGGCGACCGGCTGCCGATCGTCCGGCTGCACGGCGTGGACGTGGCGATCGCGGTCTGCGAGGACCTCTGGCAGGAGGGCGGGCCGGTGTCCGTCGTCGGCCAGGCGGGCGCCGGGCTGCTGGTCGTGCCGAACGCCTCGCCGTACGAGAAGGAGAAGGACGACGTACGGCTGGAGCTGGTCGCCCGCAGGGCGCGCGAGGCCGGCTGCGCGCTCGCCTACGTCAACCAGGTCGGCGGGCAGGACGAGCTGGTCTTCGACGGCGACTCGATCATCGTGGACGCCTCGGGCGAGCTGGTGGCGCGGGCCGGCCAGTTCCGCGAGGAGCTGCTGGTCGCCGACCTCGACCTGCCGGTCTCCGACGCCGAGCCCGGCACGTTCCCCCACGACGCGCTCGACGGCACCACGATCACCGTCGAGCGCCGGGTCCTGTCGCAGGAGCCCGTCGAGCCCTACCCGGCGCAGCCCGCCCCCGTCGCCGAGCGGCTCGACCTGCACGCCGAGGTGTACTCGGCCCTGGTGCTGGCGGTACGCGACTACGTGGCCAAGAACGGCTTCCAGTCGGTCATCCTGGGCCTGTCGGGCGGCATCGACTCGGCCCTGACGGCGGCCATCGCCTCCGACGCGATCGGCCCGTCCCGGGTGAACGTCGTGCTCATGCCCTCGCGCCACTCCTCCGACCACTCGCTGGCCGACGCCGAGGACCTGGTGGCCAGGCAGGGCATCAACTCCAGGATCGCGCCGATCGCCGAGATCGTCACGGCCTTCGAGAAGGAGATCGAGCTGTCCGGCCTGGCCGCGGAGAACCTCCAGGCCAGGGTGCGCGGCATGATCCTCATGGGCCTGTCGAACCAGAACGGCCACCTGGTGCTCACCACCGGGAACAAGAGCGAGCTGGCCACCGGCTACTCCACCCTCTACGGCGACTCCGCCGGCGGCTTCGCCCCGATCAAGGACGTGCCCAAGACGATGGTGTGGGAGCTGTCCAGGTGGCGCAACGCGCACACCTGCGAGGGCTTCCTCATGTCCGTCGAGCGGCCGATCCCGGAGAACTCGATCACCAAGGAGCCCAGCGCCGAGCTGCGCCCCGACCAGCGCGACACCGACTCGCTGCCGCCGTACGAGGTGCTGGACCGGCTGCTGGACGACTATGTGGAGAAGGACATGGGCTCGCAGGAGCTCATCGCGGCCGGGCACGACCCCGCGCTGGTCACGCGGGTGATCCGGTTGGTGGACCTGGCGGAGTACAAGCGCCGCCAGTACCCGCCGGGCCCCAAGATCACGCCGAAGAACTTCGGCCGCGACCGCCGCCTCCCCATCACCAACCGCTGGCGCGAGACGACCTGACCCCTCCCGAGAGACGGGCCGCCCCCTCCCCTCCCAAGGGGGGCGGGTCGCGCCTGGCGGCGGGATTGTCGGTGGCGGCTGGCAGGGTGGGGCCGTGGCACAACCGCTGAAAGACCTGATCAACGCCCGGTCCGTGTCGGTGCTCGCCGACGGCCTGGCCGCCGTGTGGCCCTCGTTCCCGCAGGCCCGCTTCACCGAGCGCGCCCTGGCCGGGCTCGCCCCGCTGGAGCTGAAGGACCGCGTCAGGCACGTCTCCGCCGCCCTCCACGACGCCTTCCAGCATGCCCTCCCGATGCCTTACCCCCAGGCCGCCGAGCTGGTGCGGGCCTGCGCCGCGCGCGGGGAGCTCGACCTGTGGAGCGGCTGGCCGGTCACCGACCACACCGCCGTCCACGGGCTCGACCGTCTGGAGGCGGCGATGGCCACGCTGGCGGCGCTCACGCCGTACTCGACGGGCGAGTTCGCCGTACGCCCCCTTCTCGACCGCCACCGCGACGACGCCCTCAAGATCATGTACGGCTGGGCGGAGTCCCCCGACGAGCACCTGCGCCGCCTGGCCTCGGAAGGCACCCGGCCGCGCCTGCCGTGGGCCTCCCGGGTCGGCTGGCTGATGACGCCCGGCCCCACCCTGCCCCTGCTCGACCTGCTGCGCGACGACCCGAGCGAATACGTCCGCCGCTCGGTCGCCAACCACGTCAACGACCTGGCCAAGGACCACCCCGACACGGCGCTCGCGGTGCTGGCCCGCTGGCGCGCGGGCGGCGGCTCGCACGTCGAGCGGGTCGTGCGCCACGCGGCCCGCGGGCTGCTGCGTGCCGGGCACCCCGAGGCGCTGGAACTGCTGGGCGCCACCCCGGGCAACGGCTCGGCGCGGGCCCTCGTCCTGGAGTCCGACACGGTCGCCGTCGGCGGCAGGCTGACGTTCACCGTCACGGTCACGGCGGGCGCGCCGGGCCCGCTGCTGCTCAAGTACGCCGTCCGCCGGGCGGGCTCGCGCCGCGTCTTCCACCTGGGCGAGCGCGTGGCCGCCGCCGAGGGGGCGGCGTTCACGCTGCGCAAGAGCCATTCCTTCCGCCCGGTCACCACCCGCAACGAGCCGCCCGGGCCACGCGAGCTCGACGTCATCGTCAACGGCCGGGTGGCGGCCACCGTGCCCTTCACCCTGACCGCCGCCCCCGGCGGGGTCACCTCGCCGATCGGGTAGCGGATCACCGGCACGAAGACCCGGAGACCCCGGACGTCTCAGCGCCTGACGCGGTCTCCGGCCAGTCCGAGCAGGACCGTGTCGACCACGCGTTCGGCCAGGTCGGCCGGGAGGTCTCCGGCCGGCCCCCACTTCGACTGCCACATCATCGTGCCGGAGAACAGGGCCATCGCCAGCTCGACGTCGAGGTCGGGCCTGAGCTCGCCGGTGGCGACGCCGCGCTCGATCACCGAGCGCAGTGCCTGCCTGCGCGGCTCGACGGCCCGCTTCACGAAGCGTTCCATCAGTCGCGGATAACGATCGGCCTCGCTCATCGCGATGTTCATCACGCAGCGGGTGCGGGCCTGGCCCGCCTCCCTGCGCATCGCGTCGAGCAGGGAGATCAGGTCGTCGCGCACGGAGGTGCCGGACAGCGGCGGGAGCGGCGCCTTCAGCGTGGAGAGCGCGTCGACGACCAGGTCCTCCTTGTTGGACCAGCGCCGGTAGATGGTGGTCTTCCCGACGCCCGCCCTCGACGCGATGGCCTCGATCGACAGCTCCGACACCCCCATGCCCTCACCGATCAGGTCGAGGGTCGCGTCGATGATCGCCTTCTCGGCCTTCTCGCTGCGCGGACGGCCCGCCGGGCGGGCAGTCCCTGAATCCTGGATCGTCATCGCGGCCTCACACTACCGCTGGTTCCTTCTGTTCCGCCTGCTGGACCGGGCGCGCCTTGCCCGGCATCCACTTGGCCACCACCGCGACGCCCACCAGGGCGATCACGGCCGAGACCATCGCCGTGACGTGCATGCCGTCGACGAACGCGGTGAAGGCGGGCTTGATCAGCGCCTGGCCGTGCTCGCCGAGCTGCCTGGCGAAGGCCGTCGTCGCCATGATGGACTCACCGGCGGCGTGCGGGGCGCCGGCCGGCAGCGCCGAGGCGATCTCGCCGCGGTAGCTGCTCGACAGGACCGAGCCGAGCACGGCCACGCCGAGCGCGCCGGCGACCTGGCGGACGGTGTTGCTCATGGCCGAGCCGACACCGGCCTTCTCCCTGGGCAGCGCCTCCATGATGGCGGTGGTCGCGGGCGGCATGATGTTCGCCATCGCCGCGCCCTGGACGAAGAAGATGATCTCGATCAGCACCACGGGCGTGTCCACGTCCATCAGGGCGTAGCTGCCCAGCGCGGCGGTCACCACGAGCATGCTGACCGTGGCCGACAGCTTGGCGCCGAAGAGCTGGTGCACCCGCTGGCTGAGCGGCGCGAAGATGAGCTGCGCGGCGGCGAACGGGATCATCAGGGCCCCCGCCTGGATCGGGCTGAAGCCCAGCACGATCTGCAGGTAGAAGGTCAGGAAGAACATCCCGCCCATCATCGCGAAGAAGACGATGCCCATCATGCCGATGGCCGAGCTGAACCGTACGTTGCTGAAGTTGCGCACGTCGAACACCGGGTTGTCGATGCGCCGCTCCCACCACACGAACACGCCCAGCACGACCAGGCCGAGCAGCGTCGGGACGATCACTTCCGCGCTCGCCAGGGTGCCCAGGTCGCCGCCGCGGATGATGCCGTAGACGAGCGCCACCAGACCGATGATCGACAGCACCACGCCCACCGGGTCGAGCTTGGACGGCTTCGGGTCACGCGACTCGGGCACGACGACGCCGATGAGGATCATGCTGATCACCACGATCGGCACGTTGACCAGGAAGACCGAGCCCCACCAGAAGTGCTCGATGAGCAGGCCGCCGGTGATCGGGCCGATCGCCACGGCGAGCCCCACGCCACCGGCCCAGATGCCGATCGCCTTGCCACGCTCACCGGGCGGGAACACGTTGGAGATGATCGCCAGCGTGGCCGGCATGATCGCCGCGCCGCCGATGCCCATCGCCGCCCGCGCGAAGATCAGCTGCATCGGGTCCTGGGAGTAGGCACTGGCCAGCGAGGCCAGGCCGAACAGCGCCATGCCGATGAACAACATGCGCTTGCGACCGGTACGGTCGCCGATCACGCCGAAGGTGAACAACAGCCCGGCGAACACCAGCGTGTAGGAGTTGATCGCCCACTCCAGCTGGCCCTGCGTCGCGCCCAATCCGACACGGGGGTCGGCGATGGTCTTCATCGCCACGTTGAGGATCGTGTTGTCCAGCACGACCGCCAGGAGGCTGAACACCAGCACTCCCAGGATCCCCCACCTGCGTGGATGCCCTGCGTTCGGGTCCATGGAAATCGTCCTTAATTTCGATACGCCTGAGTTTCGCAACGACACCGTATCGCAAGAGATTCCGATACGCAACGGTCCCGTTTCGTAACTTCCGCCTGACGGAGGGAGTGCGTGGAGGGAAACAGCGGGGAAACCCCGATTCACCCCGTGCACAGGCCCCCGCGAACCTTGCTGACAGACCCCGCGAACGGCCGCCGCGGGCACTGCTGACCAGACCCGCCGGCCTCAGGCCGGCAGGCTCGAACCCCCCGGGTCAGCTCTTGGTCACCGCCGGAGGCACGGCGTGCTCCTCGACCGGGGCCGACAGGACCGCGACCGGCGGACGCCGCCGCCACATCGGCAGCGCGACCACCACCATGACCACCCCGACCAGCCCCGCCACCACGAACGCCCACGTGGGCCCGCTGCCGTCGATGATCGCCCCCGCGATGGGCGAGGACGCGGCCCCGCCGATGAGCAGGGCGGTGCCGTGGAGGCCCATCGCCTCGCCCCTGGCCGCGGCGGGCACCCAGCGGCTGAGCACGTCGACCGTGGACGACAGGGCCGGGGCGCACAGCAGGCCGGCCGGCAGCATCGCCAGGATCAGCCACCGCCAGTCGGCCCCGGCCAGGCCCACGGGGATGGTCAGCAGGCCCATGCCCGCGATGAGCACCAGGGGCGAGAAACCACGCGACAGCCCGCCGTAGACGAAGCCGCCGACCAGCGAGTAGAGGCACCAGATCGCCACGGCGAGGCCGACCCACTGCGTCTCGCCCGCGGTGTTGATGGTGGCCACCAGCCCCAGCTCGGTCGCGGTGAGGATGAACGTGGCCGCCGCCGTCGTGCCGAGCAGCGCGACGAACCCCGGCGTGAGCCACTGCCGGCGCGGCACCTTCACCACCGGCTCCTCCAGCTCGACCGCCGACCGGGTGGGCGGGTTGAAGACGATCAGGCCGATGCCCGCCGCCGTGATGCCGACGCCGATGACGACGAGCGTGGTCGTGCTGCCCAGCGTGGTGATGCCGGCCGCGGCGAGCGCGGGACCGGTCATGTACGACAGCTCGACCAGCATCGAGTCGAGCGTGAACCCGGTGCGCCGCTGCTCCGGCGGGACCAGCGCGGCCAGCGACTGCCGGGTCAGGCTGAACACCGGCAGGTTGAGCAGGCCGGCGACCGCCGCCGCGACGGCCAGCGCGGGCAGCGGCAGCGCCCAGGCGCACGACCAGAACACCGCCTGGGCCAGGGTGGTGACGACGAGCACGGGACGCACCCCGTGGCGGTCGACGAACCGGCCCGACAACGGCGAGCCGATAGCCATGCCGACCGTGCTGGCCATCGTCACCACGCCCGCCTCGACGTAGCCCAGGCGCAGCCCGAAGACCACGTGCAGGGTGAGCGCCATCCCCATGGCGGTGGCCGGGACGCGCGCGAGCATCCCCACCAGGAGCAGGGTGCGGACGCCTGGGAGCCGGAAGAGCCGGCGGTATTGGTCGAGAGCCATGGTGTGTCGTTTACCTCCGCGTCGATTGTGTCAAGAGGCACCGACAGTTTCGCCACTGGATTTCCCTCCATGACATCATCGAAGGAGTCCGGGGACGTCACTGGGACGCCTCGAGACGTTTCTGGAGGTGTCCATGTCTTCGACCACGCTGTACGGCGGCGCATCAGGGCGCAGGGTCACCGTCCGCGACCTCGCGGCGGCCAAGGAGCGCGGGGAGCGGTGGCCCATGGTCACCGCCTACGACGCCATGACGGCCAGGGTGTTCGACCAGGCGGGCGTGCCCGTCCTGCTGGTCGGCGACTCCGCGGCCATGGTCGTCTACGGCTTCGACTCCACTCTGCCGGTCACCCTCGACCACCTCGTCCCGCTCACCGCGGCCGTGGTGCGGGGGTCGTCGCGGGCGCTCGTGGTGGCCGACCTGCCGTTCGGGTCGTACCAGGGGTCGCCGCAGCAGGCGCTGGAGTCGGCGGCCAGGTTCATGAAGGAGGCGGGGGCGCACGCGGTCAAGCTGGAGGGCGGGCGGCGGGTGCTGCCGCAGGTCGAGGCGTTGGTCTCGGCGGGCGTGCCGGTCATGGCCCACCTCGGGCTCACGCCGCAGTCGGTCAACGCGTTCGGCGGCTACCGGGTGCAGGGGCGCGGCCAGTCGGGCGACGAGCTGATGGCCGACGCCAAGGACCTGGAGCGGGCGGGGGCGTTCGCGGTGGTGCTGGAGTGCGTGCCGGCCGATCTGGCGCATCGGGTGACCACGTCGCTGTCGGTCCCCACGGTCGGCATCGGGGCCGGGCCGTCCACGGACGCGCAGGTGCTGGTGTGGCAGGACCTGATGGGGCTGACGCCGCGTCCGGCCAAGTTCGTCAAGCAGTACTCCGACCTGGCCTCGGAGATGGACCGCGCGGTGCGGGCCTTCGCCGACGAGGTGACCTCGGGCGCCTTCCCGGCACCCGAGCACACCTACAGCTGACCCCGGGACCGATTCACCCCGCCGCGCCGAAGAGCGTGGCGGGGTCGGTGTTGGAGCCGCAGACCACGACGGCCACCCGCTCCCCCTCCGACGGCCGGTAGGCGCCCGACAGCAGCGCCGCGTACGCCGCCGCGCCGGCGGGCTCGGCCACCAGCCGGTGCCGCTCCCACAACGTCCGGCGGGCCGCGACGATCGCGTCGTCCTCCACCAGGACGCTCTCCACCCCGCTCCCCGACAGCACCTCGTACGCCAGCGCGCCGAGCTGCGTGGCGCCGAGCGCGTCGGCCGCCACGCCTCCCACCTGCACCGGCACCGGACCGCCCGCGCGCAGGGCCTCGTGCAGCGTCGGGATGGCGTACGGCTCCACCGCCACGATCCGCGGCGCGTCACCCCCGGCGCGGGCCCCCAGGGTGATCCCGCCCGCGAGCCCGCCGCCGCCCACGGCCACCACCACCGTGTCCACGCCCCCGGTCTGCTCCATGATCTCCAGCCCGGTCGTGCCCTGCCCGGCCAGCACCTCGGGCTGGTCGTAGGCGTGCACGGGCAGCGCGCCCGTCTCGGCGGCGCGCTTGGCGGCGGCGTCCGCGGCCTCGGAGTAGATGGCCCCGGTCTGCGTGGTGTGCGCGCCGAGCGCCTTGAGCCCGGCCACCTTGACCGGGCTCGTCACCTCCGGGACGAAGATCTCGGCCCGCACGCCCAGCGCCTTGGCGGCGTGGGCGACGGCCAGCCCGTGGTTGCCGCCGCTGGCGGCGATGACCCCGGCGGCGGGCAGCGCGCCGGCCGACAGGATGCGGTTGAACGCCCCCCGCACCTTGAAGGACCCGGAGTGCTGCAGCAGTTCCAGCTTCAGGAACAGGCCCGGCGAGATCTCCAGGACGGGCGTGCGCAGCACGTGCCCTTCGATCCGGCGGGCCGCGTCGAGGACGTCCTGATATGTGACGGCGGTCACGGTTCTCCCTTGGTCGTACGCCCGCGGTCGGCGAGCATGATCCGACGCTATCCGAGCGCCTGTGCCACGTCCGCCCAGAGGTCCTCGGGATGCTCGATGCCCACGGCGATGCGCACCATGCCCTCGCCCACCCCGTGCCTGGCCAGCTCCTCGGCGCCGAGCGAGCGGTGGGAGGTGGTGGCGGGGTGCATGACGCGGGTCTCGACGCCGCCGAGCGAGGGCGCGAGCTGCGCCAGCCGTACGGACTTCATGAACGCCTCCCCCGCCGCCCGCCCGCCGGTCAGGTCGAAGGAGAACACGCCGCCGAAGGCCGGCAGCAGCTTGCCGGCGAGCTCGTACGACGGATGCGAGGGCAGCCCCGGCCAGTGGACGGCCGCCACGGCGGGGTGCTCGGCGAGCCGGCGGGCCAGGAGGTCGGCGTTGGCGCAGTGGCGCTCCATGCGCAGCGGCAGCGTCTGGAGCCCGCGCAGCGTCAGCCACGCCGTGAACGGCTCGGCCGCGGCCCCCAGCTCGGTGGAGAAGTGCCAGACCTTCCCGTGCAGACCGGGGTCGGCGAAGACCGCGATGCCGCCGATCACGTCGCTGTGCCCCGACAGATACTTGGTGGTGGAGTGCACGACGACGTCGGCGCCGTGCTCCAGGGGACGGCAGAGCACGGGCGTGGCGAAGGTGTTGTCCACCACCGACAGGATGCCCAGCTCGCGGGCCGTGGCGCACATCGCGGGCAGGTCGGCCACCAGCGCCATCGGGTTGCTGATGGTCTCCAGGTAGACCAGCCGCGTCTCGGGCCGCACGGCGGCGCGCAGCGCGTCGGGGTCGTTCTCGGGCACGTGGGTGACGGTCATGCCGAACCTGGCGACCAGGTCGTTGAGCATCGTGGCGGTGCCGCCGTACAGGGAACGCTGGGCGATCAGGTGGTCGCCGGGCTTGAGCAGGGCGAGCAGGACGGTGTTGATCGCGCCCATGCCGGAGGCCGCGGCCAGCGCCGCGGCGCCGCCCTCCAGCCCGGACACCGCCAGCTCCAGCGCGCGCACGGTCGGGTTGGTGTAGCGGCCGTAGACGAAGGCGCCGTCGGGGCTGCCCATGGCCGCGCCCATGACCTCCGGGTCGTCGAAGGCGAATCCGGCGCTCTGGTAGAGGGGCATGCCGAGCGGCCGGCTGCCCTCGACCGCGGGCTGAGGCAGGTGTACGGCACGCGTTTCAGGGCGAAAATCACTCATGTCATCAAATATCCCCCGCATTGGCCTCCAACAGCAGAGCCAATACGAGAGAATTGGTCCATGAACAGAGCCAATCCCGATGACCTCGTCCACCTGCTGGGCCGGTGGGCCTCCGGACGCGGGCCGCTCTACCTGCTGCTCACCGCCCGGCTGCGGGCGCTCATCGACGACGGCGTGCTCCCGCCCGGCCAGTCGCTGCCGCCCGACCGGGTGCTGGCCGCCCGGCTCGCGGTCGGCCGCGGCACGGTCGTCGCCGCCTACGACCTGCTCCAGCAGGAGGGCCGGGTGACGCGCCGCCAGGGCAGCGGCACCCGCGTCGCGCCGGGCGACCCGCCGGCCGCCAGGACCGCCGAGGGCGTGGCGGCCAACCCGCTGATGCTGCACCTCCTGCACGCGCCCGACGGCGTCCGGCTGCTGACCTGCGCGGCGCCGGACGACCCGCCCCAGGCGCTGTTCGAGGCGTACCAGGAGGCGGGGGCGCGGGTGGCGGGCCTGCGCGACCTGGGCTACCAGCCGGCCGGCGACCCCTCGCTCCGGGAGGCGCTGGCGGCCCACTACAGCGCGCGCGGCCTGCGCACCACGGCGGACCAGATCATGGTGACGACGGGCGCGCAGCAGGCGCTCACGCTGCTGGCCGGGCTGCTGGTCGCGCCGGGCGACACCGTGCTGACCGAGTCGCCGACGTACCCGGGGGCGCTGGAGGCGTTCCGGCACGCGGGGGCCGTCGTCAAGCCCGTCGGCCTGGACGACGACCGGGCGTCGCGGGCGGTGCGCGAGCGGCCGGCGCTGGTCTACTGCGTGCCCACCGCGCGCAACCCCGACGGCGCGATCATGGACGACGCGGCCCGCAGGCGGCTGGCCGCCCTGGCCGCCGAGCACGGCGTGCCGCTGATCGACGACGAGGTCTGCGCCGAGCTGTGCTTCTCGGGCGGGACGCCCCCGCCGGTGGCCGTGTTCGGCGGGGGCGAGCACGTGGTCACCGTCGGCTCGCTGAGCAAGCTGGTCTGGGGCGGGCTGCGGGTGGGCTGGATCCGCGCGGCGGCGCCGCTGGTCTCGCGGCTGGCCAGGCTGCGGGCCGTGCACGATCTCGGCGGCGAGGTCTTCAGCCAGCTCGCCGCCGTCGCGCTGCTGCGCCGCCTCGACGAGGTGCGCGAGGCCCGCGTACGCGCCCTGCGCCGGCGGCACGACCACCTGTGCGCCGAGCTGCGCGCCCGCCTGCCGTCCTGGACGTTCGAGCCCGCCCGCGGCGGCCAGACCGTCTGGGCGCGACTGCCGCGCGGCGACGCCGGCTCCTTCGCCCAGGTCGCCCTCCGGCACGGCGTCGCGGTGCCGCCGGGCGGCTCCTTCGACCCGCTGGGCGGCCACGCCGACCACCTGCGCCTGCACTTCCTGTTCCCCGAGGAGGAGCTGTCGCGGGCGGTGATCGACCTCGCGGCGGCCTGGGCGGCCTACGACGGCGCCGGGAAACCCGTCTCCCGGCACGCCCTCGTCGTCTGACAGGGTGGGGGCCATGGAAACGACCTTCGTACTGGTGCACAGTCCGTCCGTCGGGCCCTCGACGTGGGCTCCGGTGGCCGAGGCTTTGGGGCGGCGCGGCCGGGCGGCCGTCGTCCCCGACCTGACCGGCGTGTCCGCCGGCGGGGCGCCGTACTGGCCGCGCGTGGTCGCGGCGGTGCGCGCGGCCGTCCCCTCCGAGGGGCCGCTCGTGCTGGTGGCGCACAGCAACGCCGGGTTCTTCGTGCCGGTGATCAAGGAGGGGCTGGGCGACCAGGTGGTGGCCTGCGTGTTCGCCGACGCGCACGTGCCGCCGCCTCAGGGGCTGGTCAGGACCGCCGAGGAGGGGTTCCTGCCGTTCCTGCGCGGCCTGGCGGGCCCCGACGGCGTGCTGCCGCGCTGGACCGACTGGTGGGACGAGGAGGACATCGTGGCCATGCTCCCCGACCCGGCCCAGCGGGTGCTGGTGGCGGGCGAGCAGCCGCGGCTGCCCCTCGACTACTACACGCAGCCCGTCCCCGTGCCCGCGGGCTGGGACGCGGTCAGGTGCTCGTGCCTGTGGTTCGGGCCGCCGTACGAGCAGGTGGCCGAGGACGCGGCCGGGCGCGGCTGGCCGGTGACCCGGCTGCCCGGCCTCCACCTGCACCAGGTGATCGACCCCGAGGGCGTCACGGACGCGCTGCTGAAGCTCTCCAGGAAGTCGTGAATTCTTCACTGTCGGCCCCCTGACCCGTCCGGCCATAGTCGGACACATGATCGAGGTGAACGAGCTCAGGAAGAACCACGGGACGTTCGAGGCGGTGAAGGGGATCTCGTTCCGGGTGGGCGAGGGCGAGATCTTCGCCCTCCTCGGCAGGAACGGCGCGGGCAAGACCACCACGGTCGAGGTGCTGGCCGGCTTCCAGCGGCCGGACGGCGGCACCGTACGGGTGGCCGGCCTCGACCCCTGGTCCGACCGCGCGGCCGTACGGCAGCGCGTCGGCGTCATGCTCCAGGAGGCCGGGTTCTTCCCCGACCTGACGGTGGCCCGGACGGTCGCGGTGTGGCGCGACTTCACCCCCGCGCCGCGTCCGGCCGGGGAGGCGCTCGACCTGGCCGGCCTGACGGACAAGGCCGGGACCAGGGTGCGCCAGCTGTCCGGCGGCGAGAAGCGCCGGCTCGACCTGGCGCTGGCCCTGCTCGGCCGCCCCGACGTGCTGTTCCTCGACGAGCCCACGACCGGCATGGACCCCGAGGCCCGCGCGAACACGTGGGAGGTCGTGTCCGGCCTGGCCGCGCGCGGCACCACGATCCTGCTCACCACCCACTACCTGGAGGAGGCCCAGCGCCTGGCCTCGTCCATGGCGATCCTGGACCGGGGCGGGATCGTCGCGGCCGGCGGGATGGCCGAGACGCTGGCCGCGCAGGGCGGACGGGTGACGTTCCGGCTGCCCGCCGGGGTCGCCGCGGACGACCTGCCGCTGCCGGTCACGCTGGACGGCGGCACCGCCGTCTGCCGGGCCGAGGACCCCGACCTGGCCGCGCAGACGCTGCTGACGTGGGCGGCAGGGCGCGGACTGCGGCTGACCGGCCTGGAGGTCCGCGCGGCCACCCTCGAAGACCTCTTCCTCAACCTGCCCAGGAGCGCCCGATGAGCCTGACCGCCACCTACCGTCTCGGCACCCGCCTGTTCTGGCGCGACAGGGCCATGCTGGTCGCCTCGGTGATCACCCCGGTCGGGCTGACCGTCGGCATGCCCGCCCTGATGCGCCAGGTCACCTCGGGCGGGGTCCCGTTCGCCACCGCGGCGTTCCAGAGCTCGCTGGCGATCGTGCTGGCGCTGACCGCGTTCATGAACATCGCGGTGGCCCTGACCAACCGGCGCGACCAGCTCGTGCTCAAGCGGCTGCGGGCCGGGCTGCTGACCGACGCGCAGATCCTGGCCGGCCAGGTCGCGAGCACGGCCACGCAGACCTTCCTGGTGATCGTGCTGTGCGCGGTGGCCGTGCGGTTCGCGGCCGGGGTGCCGCTGCCGGACGACCCGCTGCTGTTCGCCGCCATGACGGCCGCGGGCTCGGCCGTCATGGCGCTGCTGGGGACGGCGTACACGGCGGTGATCCCGCGCAGCGAGCTGGCCGGGGCGTTCACCATGCCGGTGTTCCTGGTCGCCGCGGTGTCGGCGGGCGCGATGGGGCCGATCCCGCTGCCCTCGTGGCTGATCCCGGTGCTGGACCTGCTGCCCACCTCGGCCGTGGTGCACGCGGTGAGGACCGGGGAGGCGCTCGTGCCGGCGCTCGTCCTGGCCGGTTGGGCGGTGATCGGCGCCGGCGCGATCCGGCTGTGGTTCCGCTGGGAACCGCGCCGGTCCTGACTCGGCCATAATCGCAGCTGTGGTGGTCTCGTCCTCGGCGCAGAGGCTCGCGCGCGTGCTCATCACGGGCGTCTCGGTCGTCTACTCGCTCATCGGGCTGGTCTACTTCATGGGCGGCCCGGCGGTCGGGCTGCTCGCGGCGGCCGTGATGGTCGCCGTCGTCTCCACCCACTACGTCAACATGCGGGCCGCCCTGCGCGGCGGGCGCCCGCCGCTGTTCCCCGCCACGCTGGCGCTCCAGGCCGTCGTCACCTACGCGGGCGACCACCTGCTGCCGAGCGGGTGGTCGTCGATCGCCGCCCCGCTGCTGGCCGGGACCCTGCTGGTGTTCCTCGCGCTCCGCTGGGCCGTGCCGCTGGTCGTCCTCATGATGGTGTACGAGGGCGCCACCATGTGGATCGGCCCCCATTTCGCCGTGATCACTCTGTTCTACGTGATCGCCATCCCCATCACCGGCTCGATGATCTACGTCCTGGTGCGGCTCGTCCGCGTCGCCGCCGACCTGGAGGAGGCCAGGGCCGAGCTGGCCGACGCGGCCGTGCTCAAGGAACGCCTGCGCATCTCCCGCGACCTGCACGACGGCCTCGGCCGCAGCCTCACCGCCATCGCGCTCAAGGGCGACCTGGCCGCCCGCCTGATGGACCGCGACCCCGCCTCCGCCCGCGGCGAGGTGGGCGAGCTGGTACGCGTCGCCCGCGAGGCCGCCCAGGACGTCCGCCACGTGGCCCGCGGCTACCGCGCGATGTCGCTGACCGGCGAGACCCACCGCGCGGCCGCGCTGCTGGAGTCGTCGGGCGTGAGCTGCCAGGCGCACCTGGCCGAGGTGACGCTGCCCCGGCGGGCCGAGGAGGCGCTGGCCTGGGGGGTGCGCGAGGCGGTCACCAACGTCCTGCGCCACAGCAGGGCCACCACCTGCACGATCACCACGTCGCTGCGGGAGGGCACGGTCCGCCTGGAGGTGGCCAACGACGGCGCGCCGGGCGCGACGGCCGAGCCGGGCACGCCCGGCGCCGGCCTGACGGGCCTGGCCGAACGGGCCTCCCAGGCGGGCGGCACCTGCACGGCCGTCCCCACGGACGGCGGCGGCTTCCTGCTGACCATGGAGGTTCCGGCGTGACCCGGATGCCGCTGACGGCGCTGCTGGGCATCGAGGCTCCGGCGTGATCCGGGTGCTGCTGGCCGAGGACATGCACATGATCCGCGCCGCGCTCACCGCCCTGCTCCGGCTGGAGCCGGACATCGAGGTCGTGGCGGAGGTCGTCCGCGGCGACGAGATCGTGCCGGTGGCGCTCGACGTCCGGCCCGACGTGGCGGTCGTGGACATCGACCTGCCGGTCACCGACGGCATCACCGCCGCCGCCGAGCTGCGCGAACGGCTGCCGTCCTGCCGGATCCTGGTGCTCACGGCCATGGGGCAGCCCGGCCACCTGCGCCGGGCGCTGGCCGCGGGCATCGAGGCGTTCCTGGTCAAGGACGCGCCGGGCGAGCGCCTGGCCGAGGCCATCAGGCGCACCGCGGCCGGGCTGCGCGTGCTGGAGAGCGAGCTGGTCTCCTCGGCCATGGAGTACGGCGAGAGCCCGCTCACCCCCCGCGAGACCACCGTGCTGAGGCAGGCGGCCAGGGGCGCGACCGCCGAGGAGATCGCCGCCCGCCTGCACCTGTCCCCCGGCACGGTGCGCAACTACCTGACCGCGGCGATCACCAAGACGGGCGCCCGCAACAAGATCGACGCCGTCCGCGTCGCCGAGGACGCGGGCTGGCTCTAGACGTCGGTGACCCGCAGCCCGGCGTGGGCCTTGTAGCGGCGGTTGATCGAGATGAGGTTGGCGGTCAGCGCCTCGACCTGGTGGGCGTTGCGCAGCCGGCCGCCGTAGACGCCGCGCACTCCCGGGATCAGCTCGGCCAGGGCCTGCACGGTGTCGGTGGCCTCGCGGTCGTCACCGAGCACCAGCACGTCGAGGTCGACCTTCTCCACGGCCGGATCCATCAGCAGCACGGCCGACACGTGGTGGAAGGCCGCCACGACCCGGCTCTCGGTCAGCACCGCCGCGGCCTGCTGGGCGGCGCTGCCCTCCTCCACCGGCAGCGCGTAGGCGCCCTGCTTGTCGAAGCCGAGCGGGTTGACGCAGTCGACCACGATCTTCCCGGCCAGCTCGGCGCGCAGCGACTCCAGCAGCGCCTTGTGCCCCTCGTACGGCACCGCCACGATCACCACGTCGGCCTCGGCCGCCACGTCGGCGTTGGCCCCGCCCCGCGCGCCGGAGCCGATCGAGCCGGCCGCCTCCTGGGCCCGCTCGGCACTGCGCGAGCCGATCAGCACGGTGTGCCCCGCCAGCGCGAACCTCCGCGCCAGCCCCTTCCCCTGGTCGCCGGTGCCGCCGAGGATCGCGATGGAAAGCCCGTTCACATCTGTCATGGCTCAGATCATGCCAGCCCCGGCCTTCCGTACGGCGGGCCGGGGCGGGCACCCGCGGCGAATCAGCCACTTCGTCCGCGCTCCTCGTCGCTCCTCGTGCACCATGGAGGCATGGACTCAGGTTCGGTGGCATTCCTGCGCGAGCTCCTGGCCACGACGGGCTGGCTCGAACGCACCCGCGAGCTCGGCCTGGCCCTGCGCACCACCCGCTCACCCGGCGGCCTGCTGCTCGTGGGCCCTCCGGACGACGAGCCCTGGCACGTCACCGCCCACCTCAGCGACGAGGCGAAGTTCTCCGGCCTGCCGCAGCTCTCCCCCACCCTGATCCGCTGGTCGCCGCCCGCCGACGCCCCCGCCCACCTGCGCGTCGGCCTCGACCGCCTGGAGCGGGCGGGCCGCGGCGAGACCCTGTTCGTGCTGTCGGAGCAGGCGGCGCCCGTCCCGCTGCTGGAACGCGTGGACGACGCCCGCCGCACGGGGGCGACCATCCTGGCGATCGAGGGCGCCGACTCCGAGCTGAGCGGGCTGGCCCACGACGCGATCGCCGTGCCGTCCACCGGGCTGATCACCTTCGACGGCGCCCAGCATCTGGTCAGCGCGGCGGCCGGGGAGATCGAGCGGCGCGCGGGGCTGCGCGAGCGCCTGGCCCGCCTGCTGGAGAAGGTCAGCGGCCCCCGCCTGTCGGAATAGGCACGTCGGGGTCAGGGCTGGGCGGCGGAGCCCAGGGCCGCAGAGGTCAGGGGTGGGCGGCGAGGCGGGGGCCCAGGGCCGCCCGCAGGCTCTCGGTGGCCTCCTCGATCGCGCCGATCACCACCGCCTGCACCGGGTCCGGCTCGCCCGACCGCGTCCTGCTCACCCGCGTGACCGCGTCCAGCCGGCGCGCCCCCACCTCCCGCACCTCGCTCACCCGCACCCCGCCCTCCGGCACGTCTAGCAGGGCGAGCGCGGGCACGATCGCCACCCCGTGCCCGGCGGCCACCAGCGCGAGCACCGGCGCGAAGTCGGTGACGACGTGCGTCTTGCGCGGCTCGACCCCGTGGATCCCGGCCAGCCGGTCGAGCGCCTGCCCGCACGCCTGGTCCGGCTCGCCGGCCACCCAGGGCAGGCGCATCAGGTCGGCCGTCGACTCCGGCTCGGGCCAGTCCGGCGGCAGCACGACCCGGAACTCGTCCACGTGCAGCGGCCGGACGGTCAGCGACGGCTGCGCGGGGACCGGCAGGCTCATGTCCTGCTCGGTGATGAGCAGGTCCACCGCGCCGAGGCGCAGTTCCTGGAGCGCGGGCTGTCCGTAGACCTCGTGGATGACCGGCGTGATCCGGGGATGGCGCTCGGCCAGGGCGCGCATCGCGGGCACCAGCATGTGCTTGATGGCCGTGGGGAAGGCGGCGATCCGCACCGGCCCGGCCAGGCGTTCGGTGAACCTGGTCAGCTCCTTCCTGGCCTCGCTGAGCTCCTCCTCCACCCGCTCGGCGTACCCGGCCAGAACGCGGCCCGCCGGGGTGAGCGAGACACGGCGCTGGGAGCGGTCGATGAGCGCCAGCCCGACCTCGCGTTCGAGCTGGGCGAGCTGCTGGGAGACCGCGGAGGGGGTCAGGTACAGGGCCTCGGCCGCGCGCATCACGCCGCCGCGCCGGGCGACCTCGTGCAGGACACGCAGGCGCCGAGGATCAATATCCATGCAGGTCAGCTTACGTCCACCTTTAGCTTTCTTTATTTGTGCTTTACGCCCGAAAATCCAGACAATATCGGCCATGGATCTCCTCCTCGACGCCGTCGGCTGGGCCGGAGCCGCCCTGCTGCTGGCCGGGTACGCCCTGGTGTCGTCCGCACGGCTGTCCGGCGACGGCGCGACGTACCAGCTGATCAACCTGCTCGGCGCGCTCGGGCTCATGGTCAACAGCGCCTACAACGCCGCCTGGCCCTCCACCGGGCTGAACCTCGTCTGGGCCGCCATCGGGACGGTCGCCCTCGTCAAACTCGCCCGGGTGGGAGCCGCCAAATGATCGTCGAACTCAGCCACCGCATCACCGAGGGCATGACCACCTATCCCGGCGTTCCGGGGCCGACGCTGGGCACGCACCTGAGCAGGGAGGACTCACGCGAGGTGTACGCCCCGGGCACCGAGTTCGAGATCGGCGTCATCACGCTGGCCGCCAACACCGGCACCTACCTCGACACGCCGCACCACCGCTACGCGGGCGGCCAGGACCTGTCGCAGATGCCGTTGAGCAGGCTGGCCGACCTGCCCGGCCTGCTGGTGCCCGCCACGGGAGGAGGCCGGGAGGTGGTGCTCGACACCGCGCTCGACGTACGCGGCCGGGCCGTGCTGATCCACACGGGCTGGGACCGCCACTTCGGCACGGACGCCTACGTCCGCGACCACCCGTACCTGGCGCCGGAGTCGGCGGCCTGGCTGGCCGAGCAGGGAGCGGCGCTGGTCGGCATCGACTCGCTCAACATCGACGACACCCCGCCGCACGGCGAACGCCCCGCACACACGATCCTGCTGGGAGCGGGGATCCCGCTGGTCGAACACCTGACGGGCATGTCGGCGCTGCCCGCGGAGGGTTTCAGGTTCCATGCCGCGCCCCCGATGATCGCGGGCATGGGCACCTTCCCGGTACGCGCCTACGCCGTGGTGCCGTAGGCGGGCGTCACTCGTCCTCCTGCTCGGCTTCGTCCCACGCCTTGTTGCGGTCGGCGGCGCGCTGCAACGCGCCCGCCGCCTCCTGCTCCGAGGCGTAGGGACCCATCCGGTCCTTGTTGGGGCAGCCCTGCTCGGGCTCGACCCGCATGTGCTTGAGACAGAACCACCACTGGCCTTCGCTCACGGGGTCAATTCTGCCCCGTAGACTCGTGTTTCATGACGACACTGCTCCAGCCCGGGCGAGTCTCGCCCGTCCGGAAGGTCCCCGCCCACATCGAGCGGCCGGAGTACGTCGGCAAGAAGCGCCCCACGACCGGCGAGTCCGACGTGAAGACCCCCGAGATCATCGAGCGCATGCGGGTGGCCGGCCGCATCGCCGCGCAGGCCCTGGAGGAGGTCGGCCGGCACATCGCCCCCGGCGTCACCACCGACGAGCTCGACCGCATCGGCCACGAGTTCCTGATCGACCACGGCGCCTACCCCAGCACGCTGGGCTACAAGGGCTACCCGAAGTCGCTGTGCACCTCGATCAACGAGGTCATCTGCCACGGCATCCCCGACGACACCGTGCTGCGCGACGGCGACATCGTCAACGTCGACATCACCGCCTACATCGGCGGCGTCCACGGCGACACCGACGCCACCTACCTGGTGGGCGAGGTCGACGAGGAGTCACGCCTGCTGGTCGAGCGCACCCGCGAGGCGATGATGCGGGCCATCAGGGCGGTCGCCCCCGGCCGCCAGCTCAACGTCGTCGGCCGCGTCATCGAGGCGTACGCCAAGCGCTTCGGCTACGGCGTCGTGCGCGACTTCACCGGCCACGGCATCGGCACGAGCTTCCACTCCGGCCTCATGGTCCCCCACTACGAGGACCCGTCGCTGCGGGTGGAGCTGGTGCCGGGCATGACGTTCACCATCGAGCCGATGCTCACGCTGGGCACGATCGACTACGACATCTGGCCCGACAAGTGGACCGCGGTGACCAAGGACCGCAAGCGCACGGCCCAGTTCGAGCACACCATCATGGTCACCGAGACGGGCAGCGAGATCCTGACCCTGCCCTGACCTGCCCTGACCTGCCTGGACGGCTCCCGCCGGTCAGCGCCGCCTGGGGATCGCCCCGCTCACCGTCGTGCCCTCGCCGGGCACGGCGTTGACCGACAGGCTGCCGCCGAGCTCGGCGAACGCGGCCCGCATCCGGGCGATCCCGCGCCCAGCGCCGCCCTCGGGAAAGCCCTGGCCGTCGTCGCTGACGGTCAGGCGCAGGCCACTCGGACCCGTGGTCACCGCCACCGCGACCGTGCGGGCCCGGCTGTGGCGCTCGACGTTGGACAACGCCTCCCGCATCGTCTCCATGACGCCGGACGACACCCGCGACGGCACGTCCGTCCCGGGCAGCGCCCAGGTCTCGACGGCGATCCCGGTCCGCTCCGACCACTGCGCCAGAAGGCCTTCGAGCGCCTCGGCCAGGCTCTGCCCCCCGCGCATGCGTGTCTCTTCCGCCAATGGTTTCGCCTTCCTCGGCACCCCGGGCCCGCGCCGGTCCCCACTCCGGCGCCCCGCACGCGTCGCGCAATCCCCCCTCAAGGCTGCGCACGCTAGCTGATGAGGTTATGCCCATCTCCCCTGTGAGACAGGCTACCTGGCGGTCCTGAGACCCGTGGTGGGAGGATAGGGTGCCGTGGCCGAACCGCTACTCGCCCTTGTCAGCGCGGTTGAGGCGGGCGAGATAGGCGTTGTAGGAGTCGAGTTCGGTGTCGCCCGCGCCGCCCCGGTCGGCCTTGCGGTCGGTGCGCCGGGCCTGCCGCTCGTCGTCGCGGTACCACTGCGCGGCGATGGCCAGCAGCACGAGCAACGTCGGGATCTCGCCGAAGCCCCACGCGATGGCCCCGCCGTCCTGCTGGGTCTGCAGGAGGTTGTCGCCCCACGTACGGCCGAGCTGCTCGTACCAGCCGGAGGCGATCACCGAGCCGGTCATCATCAGCGCGACGCCGAAGAAGGCGTGGAAGGGCATGGTGACGAAGAGCATCAGCAGCCGGCCGACGTACGGGAGCCTGCTCGGCCCCGGGTCGACGCCGATGATCACCCAGAAGAACAGGGAGCCGCTGAGCAGGAAGTGGAGCGTCATCCAGATGTGCCCCAGATGCTCCTGCATGGCCGACTCGAACAGCGGCGTGAAGTAGAGGGCGTACGTGGAGGCGACGAAGATGGCCGTCGCCACGACCGGATGGGACAGGACCTTGACCACCCGGCTGTGCAGGATGGTCGTGATCCACTCCCGGGGCCCCCTGTCGCCCCGCTTGGCCGCCGGCTTGATCGCCCGCAGCGCCAGCGTGACCGGGCCGCCGAGGACCAGGAAGATCGGCACGATCATGGAGAGCGTCATGTGCTCGATCATGTGGACGTCGAACAGGACCTTGGCGTAGCGGGCCAGGCCGCTCTGCGTGGCGAACACCAGCAGCGCGATGCCGATGAACCAGGCGGCCGTGCGCCCCCACGGCCAGGAGTCTCCCCGCCGCATCAGCCGGTAGACGCCGGCGCCGTAGAGCCCGGCGAGCACGGCGGCCACCGCCGCGAAGAACAGGTCGAACCACCACAGCGAGAACACGTTCGCGAGCGTGAGCTCCGGCGGGAGGGGGAAGCCGAGCAGATCGAAGGCCCGGTCGGCGGGCACGCTGAACTCGGGGGGCGGCGTGCGCGACAGCGCGACGGCCAGCCCGACGGTGGCCAGCATGAGCAGCGTCTCGCCGCCGGCCAGCCGGGTGAACGCCCTGGGCCGGCCGGCCTCCAGGTCGACGAGCGTGCGCTGCCGGTGCCAGTAGCCGACGTAGCCGAGCAGCACGAAGGCGACGATCTTGGCCAGGGCCAGCAGGCCGTACTGGGTGGTCCACAGGTCGGACACCGCGCCGAGCCGGGCGACCAGGCTGAACACGCCGGACAGGCCGACCGCGACGAAGCACCACAGCGCCATCGCGGAGAACCGGGCGGCGGCCACGGTGAGCTGCGGCTGCCCGCGCACCGCGTGCGCGGCCAGCACGACCAGGCCGCCCACCCACAGGGCGAGCGCGAGCAGGTGCAGCGACACCGCCGAGGTGGCCAGGTCGTGGTTGGGCGAGGAGGAGGTGTGGCCGGTCAGCGGCGCAGGCAACATCGTCACCAGCGCGAACACCAGCAGGCCGGCCGCGGCCCCGGCAGTGATCGCGCCGCGCGAGAACAGCGCGATGGCCACCCCGAACAGCACCACCAACGTGAGCGCCACGCCCTGGGTGGTCTGGGTGGCGGTGCTGGTCAGGTACTCCCTGTTGAGGATCTGCGGGACCGTACGGCCCCAGGAGTCGGCCGTGGAGAACACGATGGCCAGGAACGCCGACCCGGCCCAGGCGAGCGCCGTCCAGGACGCGGCCTTGACGTAGAGGAGGCCCGGCTTGCCGAGCATGCCCTTGTCGTTGGGCAGCAGCAGGGCGGCCGTCAGCAGCAGGCCGACGGTGAGCACGCCGGTGACGTCCATCAGCAGCTTGGACAGCGGCAGGCCCCACCTGACCACCGCCCCGGCGTCGGGCAGCCCGGGGATGATCCGGGGGAAGGCCCGGCCGCCGGCGATCATGCCGATCACCAGGGCGGCGACCGCGGCGACCGCACCCGCGAGCGCGAGACGCGCCGTTCTGCTCATGGCTTCTTCTTCCGCGCGCTGAACAGGAACCCGATGCCGATGCCGACCAGCGCGCCGATCACGATGACCAGCCAGGTCGGGAAGCCGCCCTTCTGCGTGGCCGCCGCCTGGTCGACCTCGGCCGCCGGTGCGGCCGCCGCGGCGGTGGAGGGAGCGGGGGCGGCGGTGGAGGGCACGGCCGTGCTCGAATCGGTGCTCGAATCGGTGGCCGGATCGGTGGCCGACGCGCTCGGGGAGGGCGCCGGGGCCCCCTCGACCGTGAAGGGGATCTCGCCCTCCAGCGGGTGCCCGTCGGAGGAGACGACCCGGTAGGCGATGGTGTACTTCCCGTCCGGCAGCGGCCCCTTGACCGCCTGCCGCACCACCGCGCCGTCGAGCTCCGGCTTGCCCTCCTGGAAGACGGCCTCGCCCGCGCCCCGGACGATGACGAACGGCATGCGCACCTTGGCGGTGAACTCCAGCCTGACCTCGTCGAGAGCCTCGACCTTGGCGCCCTTGGCCGGGTCGCTGGTCTTGAGTGAGTCGTGGGCCAGCGCCGGCGTGGCGGTGCCGAGCACGAACAGGGCGGCGAGAATCGCGGTGAGTGCCGCGAGCGGGGAACTCTTCATGGCATCACCAAGGCTACCGACGCCACCGCCCGGTCCTGACCTCGCTATAGACCCGCGCAGGCGAGTGCCCGCTGGTAGGCGTCGACGGCGCCGTCGGAGTCGCCCAGTTTCTCCATCGTCTCGGCGGTGGCGTACCAGGTGGAGGCCGACCGGCGCGACTCGGGCAACGGCGCCAGCGACTCCCGTACGGAGGACAGGTGCCGTTCGGCCTGGTCCATCCGGCCGACCGAGCCGTAGACCCAGCCGAGCAGGAGGTCCGCCTCGGCCCTGAGCGCCATGCCGGTGTTGGGCAGCAGCGCCCGGCCCCTGCTCGCGTGCTCCACGGAGTCGCCGAGGTCGCCGGTCACGCACTCGGCACGGGCCAGTTCCACGAGGACCCGCGCCCGTTCGACGGTGCTGGTGGCGGTCTGCTCGAACTCCACGACCGCTCCGCGCAGCACGTCGCGCACGGCCGCGGCCTCTTCGGGACGGGCCAGCAGCCGCTTGCGGGCCAGCGCGAGCCGCATCCTGGCGACGCTGCCCGGCTGCCCGGTCTCCAGCTGCACGGCCATGGCCCGCTCGGCGAAGGACAGCGCCTCCTCGGCGTGCCCGGTGGCGGAGGCGGTGTTGGAGGCCTGCCAGTTGGCCGCCACGACGGAGCGGGGGGTGCCGAGGGCGTCGGCGGCGTTGAGCAGCTCCGCGGCGAACTGCCGGGCGCGCAGCAGGTCGCCGCGCTCCCGGTACGCCGCGAGCAAGCCGGCGCCCAGCTCGACCAGCAGATCGTTCCACGCGGGCCGGGTGCTGCTGCTCAGCATCTGCTCGGCGACCTCGACCGCCTCGGTGAGCCGCTCGCTCTCCCGGTAGGCCCGGCACAGGCTCGTGGCGATCTCGATGCGGCGGTCGGAGGACACCTCCTCCGCCGACAGCCGGAGCAGGATGGCGATCGCGCCGTCGAAGTCGCCGCTGGCGTGGGTGGCGAACGCGAGCCCGAACTCGGTCTCTTGACGGAGGGCCGTCAAGCCTGTCAGGTTGTTGTTCGCCAGCAGCTCGGTGTAGCGGGTGCGGGCCTCGGAGATCTCACCGTTCTCCAGCGCCAGGCGCGCGTAGCCGAGGGCCAGCTCGATGTCCTCCATCTGCTCGGCGGTCACGCCGTTGATCAGATAGGACAGCGAGCAGTCCAGTTTCTGCGCCAGCAGCTCCAGGACCGCGGGGGTCGGGGTACGCTTGCCACTCTCGATCAAGGAGACGTAGCTGTCCGACAACTCTGGGTGCGCCAACTGGGCCTGGGACAGGCCACGTTGCCGCCGAACGGTCTTGATGCGGAGTCCGACCAGGTCAGAAGTGGTCACAGTCGTTGCTCCCTGAGAGGATGAGGTCCGAGCAACCCCACATAGGCGAGGGAGAACCCCCCATGCGCATGCGTATTGCCCTGTCGGCGCTAGTCACCGTGGTTGTCGCCTTGGTGACTGTTGGAGGCAATGTTACGGCCGCACAGGCTTCGACGTCTGCCCTCACTTCGTTCCAGGACGACCAGGACTGCTGCTGACACAATCCGCAAGAGGGGGTACAGGGTACGTCTGGGCTCAGAACCGCACCTGGCCCGTAGGCGTGTACTCACCGGCAAACAGGGGGCAACCCGGCCCCCGAAACTCCTGGATGTGCCCCCTCTTCCGGCATCTGGCGGCGAGCCTACCGGACGCCGTCTACATTTGATCTACAGTCGCCCATCCGCTTTACCGCCCGTCAAATGTGATTACGCTGCCCTGTTAAGGGGGGCGTGGGGCCCAAGCGGGGAGGACGCGTGAGCGACGACATCTACATTCGCCTTCTCGGCACCGTGCGCGCCGAACGCGCGTTCCAGCCCCTCGATCTCGGCCCGGCCCGGCAGCGCGCCGCCCTGGCCGTCCTCGCCTCGGCCGCCGCCCGGCCCGTCCCGATGAGGCGGCTCGTCGACGAGGTGTGGGGCGACGAACCGCCGCGCAACGCCGAGCAGAGCGTCTACACCTACGTCGCCGGCCTGCGCCGCGCCTTCGAGCCCGACCGCGGGCGGCGGGCACCGTCGCGGCTGCTGGCGGGCACCGACGCGGGATACGTCTTCGACATCAAGCCCGGACAGGTCGACTCCCTCCGCTTCGCCGCGCGGCTCGACGACGCCCTGCTGTGCCGGCGCGACGGCGACGACCGCCGGGCGGTGCAGATCCTGGACGAGGCCCTGGCGATGTGGCGCGGCACCGCGCTGAGCGGCCTGACCGGCCCGTTCGCCGAACGGGAGCGCTCCCGTTTGGAGCTGTTACGCCTGACCGCGCTGGAGCAGCGCTACGAGAGCCTGTTACATCTGGGCCGCCACCACGAGATCACCGACGACCTGCGCGACCTGACCGTCCGCCATCCGTTACGCGAACGCGCCCGCGAGCTGCTCATGCTGGCCCTCTACCGGTCGGGCCGTCAGGCCGAGGCGCTGGAGGTCTACGACGAGGGCCGGGTCCTGCTCCTGGAGGAGCTGGGCCTGACGCCGGGCGAGGGGTTACGCAAGTGTCACCAACTGGTGCTGCGCGGGGAGTCCTGGCCCTGGCCCGGTGACGGCGTGCCGCGCCAGCTCCCGCGCCACCTGGCCGGATTCGTGGGCCGCTCGCGCGAGCTGGAGGAGCTGGAGAGGCGGCTGGCCCCCGGCGAAGGGCGTCCGCCGACGCCGCTGGTGATCGTCTCAGGGCCGCCGGGCGTCGGGAAGTCCGCGCTGGCCGCCCAGGCCGCCCACCTGGTGCAGGACCGATTCCCCGACGGCCAGCTGTTCGTCAACTGCCGCGGCGCGACGCCGGAGCTGCCCGCGCTGACCGCGCTCGACGTGCTCGGCCGGTTCCTGCGGGGGCTGGGGGTGGCGGCCGACGCCGTACCCGCCGACCTGGACGAGGCGGCGGCGATGTGGCGCAGCCTCCTGCACGGCCGCCGGATCCTCGTCCTGCTGGACGACGCCGCCGACCTGGCGCAGATCCGCCCGCTGCTGTCCACCCCCTTCGGCACCGCGCTGCTGGTGACCGGCCGCGAGAGCATGACCTGGGGCGAGGACTCCTACCAGCTCGAACTCGGCCGGATGTCCCAGGCCGAGTCGGCCGCGATGCTGGCCGGGCTGGCCGGCGAGGAGCGCGTGCGGGCCGGCGCGGACGACACCGCCGAGCTCGTACGGCTCTGCGAGGGCCTGCCGCTGGCGCTGCGCATCGCTGGGGCCCGCCTGGCCAGCCGCCCCGACTGGACCGTCGCCACGATGGCCGGCCGGCTGGGCGACGAACGGCGGCGGCTGCACGAGCTCGTGGCCGGCGACCTGGCCGTCCGCGCCGGTCTGGCGGCGAGCCTCACCGCGCTCGAACGCAGCCCGCGTCCCCTCGACCGGCTGGCCGCCCGCACGCTGTCCCTGCTGGGCCTGCTGCACGTGCCGGAGATCACCGCCGAGGCCGCCGCCGCGCTGCTCGACGCCGATCCCGCCGACGCCGACCTGGCCCTGGAGCGGCTGACCGACGCGCACCTGCTGGACCGTCCCCGGCCGGGCCACTACCAGCTCCACGACCTCGTCCGCCTGTTCGCGGGCGAGCTGCGTCCCCCCGACTCCAAGAAGCCGGTGCTGCGGGCGGTCGCGTACTACGCGGCCTCCGCCCGGCTGGCCGGCAGTGTCATGGACCCGCACCGCGTGCTGCGCGGCCCGGCTCCCGAGGCGGCCGCGCACCTGGTCGCCGGTCAGGAGGAGGCGACGGCCTGGTTGCAGGAGGAGGAGGGCGTGCTGGAGGCCGCGGCCCGCCAGGCGCTCGCCGCCCAGGACGACGACGTCGCCGCGATGGGGGTCGCGCTCACCCTCGCCCTGGAATGGCCCTGCCAGCGGAGCTTCCGGACGCGGGAGATGATCGAGCTCAGCTCGGCGGCGCTGGAGGTGTGCGAACGACTCGGCGACGTGGAGGGCATGATGCACACCCGGGGCCTGCTCGCCAACACCCTGCGCATGCGGGGGCGGCACGAGGAGGCCGTCGAGCACCTGCGGGCCGAGCTGGCCCTGGCCAGGCGGCTCGGCGACGCCTTCTCCGAGCAGCGCGCGCTGGGCAACCTCGCCAACACGTATGTCAACGACGGCCAGTACGAGCAGGCGATCGTCCTGGCCGAACAGCAGCTCGCGATCGCCGACCTCATCGGCGCGCGGGTGGGCGCCCGGTACGCCATGCTCGTCATCGGCGAGGCCCACCAGGCCCGCGGCCGGGCGGAGGAGGCCCACAAGATCCTCACCCAGGCCCTGGCCGAGGCCGAAGAGGTGGGCGACCGGACGCACCAGGCGCAGCTGCGCGCGGTCCTCGGCCGGGTGCACCTCGGCCGGGGCGAGCCGGAGCACGCCCTGCCCCACTACCTCATCGCCCTGGAGCTGATCGAGCGGGCCGGCTACCGGGTGGGACGGCTGCGCGACCTGGTCGGGCTGTCGCGCACGTACCGGGCCATGGGCGAGCTCGACCTGGCGCTGGCCCACGTCACCGAGGCGGTGGCCGGGGCCGACGGGCTGGCGGAGTGGGAGACGGAGGCCAGGGAAGAGCAGGCCGCCGTGCACGAGGCCCGCGCGAGGTGCCGATGACCGACGGCATCGGCATCCGCCTGCTCGGCCCGGTGACCGCTGTGCTCGACGGCGAGCAGGCCGACCTCGGGCCCGCGCGGCAGCGCGCGGTCCTCGCGATGCTGGCCTCTCCCCCGGGCCGGGTCGTCACGATGAGGCAGTTCCTGGAGGGCCTGTGGGGCGAGCGTCCGCCCGCCAGCGCCGAGCAGAGCGTCTACACGTACGTGG
This sequence comes from Nonomuraea sp. NPDC047529, assembly GCF_040642995.1. Taxonomy (NCBI): domain Bacteria; kingdom Bacillati; phylum Actinomycetota; class Actinomycetes; order Streptosporangiales; family Streptosporangiaceae; genus Nonomuraea; species Nonomuraea sp. NPDC047529. The sequence continues at coordinate 142,342 of NZ_JBEYTJ010000013.1, forward strand.
CGGGGCTGCGGCGGGCGCTGGAACCGGGGCGCGAGCCCCGCCGGCGTTCGACGGTCCTCGTCGGGGAGTCCGGCGGATACCGGCTCTTGCTCTCTCCGCGCCAGGTGGACTCCTGCCTGTTCACAGAGCTGCTGGACGAGGCACGCCTCCTCGGCGCCGCCCACGGGGAGGACGCCCTGCGCGTGCTGGACCAGGCGCTGGCCCTGTGGCACGGCGTGGCCCTGAGCGGCCTGACCGGTCCCTTCGCCGAGGCCGAGCGCGCCCGGCTGGAGGAGCTGTCCCTGAGCGCCTCCGAGGCCCGCGCCGAGACCCTGCTCCGGCTCGCGCGACACCGCGAGGCCGTCGTCGGTCTACGAGAGCTGGTCGCACGTCATCCGCTGCGGGAGCACCTGCACGAACTGCTCGTCCTGGCGCTGCACGGCGCCGACCGCCAGGCGGACGCGCTGCTGGCCTACGAGAGGGCCAGGCGCACCCTGGACGAAGAGCTCGGCGTTCTGCCCGGCGAAGGTCTGCGCGCGGCGCACAGGCTGGTCCTGTCCGGCGGCGACGAGGAGCCCCCGTCCGCCCGTCCCGCCGTGCCCCGGCAGTTGCCGCGCGATCTCATCGGGTTCGTCGGCCGGTCCCAGGAGGTGGCCCGGCTGAGGTCGCTGCTGGCGCCGCAGGACGGGCCGCCCCATCCCGTCGTCGCCGTCTCCGGGCCGCCGGGGGTGGGCAAGTCGGCGCTCGCCGTGCACGTGGGGCATATGGTCGAGGACCGGTTCCCGGACGGGCAGCTCGCCGTCGGCCTGCGCGGCGGCACGCCGGGCGTCGCGCCGATGCCGGCGCACGAGATCGCCGCACGGCTGCTGCGCGGGATCGGCGCCTCGAACGCGGACATCCCCGTCGACGTGGACGAGGCGGCGGCGATGTGGCGCAGCAGGCTGCACGGCAGGAAGCTGCTGGTGCTCCTGGACGACGCGGCCGGCCTGGCGCAGATCAGGCCGTTCCTCGGCACGCCGCTGGGCGTGACGGTGCTCGTGACCAGCAGGGAGTCCTTCACGGCGGGCGACGACTGCGTGCAGCTGCGGCTCCGTCCGCTGCCCGGGCCCGAGGCCGTGGCCATGCTGTCCACCCTGGCCGGCGACGAGCGGGTGTCGGCCGACGCCGGCCACACCGCCGCCCTGGTGGGCCTGTGCGACGGCCTCCCGCTCGCGCTGCGGATCGCGGGCGCGCGCCTGGCCGACCATCCCGAGTGGACCGTGGGCACGCTGGCCTCGCGGCTGACGGACGAACGCGACCGGCTGCGTGAGCTGACCGCCGGCGACCTGGCCGTACGTTCCAGCCTCAGCGGCAGCCACACCGGGCTGGCGACGAGCCCGCGTCCCCTCGACCGGCTGGCCGCGGACGCCCTGCCGCTGCTGAGCCTGCTGAACGTGCCGGACGTCACCCTGGAGGTGGCGGCGACGCTGCTCGGCACAGCGGTGGAGGAGGCGCGGCGGGCGCTCGACCGGCTGGCCGACGCGCACCTGGTCGAGGAGTCCGAACCGGGCCGGTACCAGTTGCACGACCTCGTCAGGCTCTTCGCCGGCGAGCTGCGCCCCGAGGACTGGAAACCGCCCGTCATGCGGGCGCTGGCCTACTTCGCCGCGTCCGCGCGGCTGGCCAGCGTCGTCATCGATCCGCATCGGGTGCAGCTCGCCCGGCACGTGGACGGCCCGGCGCACGAGTTCTCGACCGCCGAGGAGGCGCAGGGCTGGTTGCTCCAGGAGGCGCACGTCCTGAACGCGGCGGCCGTCCAGGCGCTGGGCTCGGCCGACGACGAGATCGCGGAGCTGGGCGTGACGCTGGCCTTCGCGCTCCTGTGGCACCAGCAGCGGGTGCACGACGGTCACGACATGCTCACGCTCAACACCATGGCGCTGCGGGTGTGCGAACGGCTGGGCGACGACGCCGGCGCGCAGATCGCCCACGGCCACGTCGCCAACGGGCTGCGTCTGACGGGGCGTCCTGAGGAGGGGATCCCCCACCTGGAGGCCGAGCTGGCCATCGCGACGCGGCTCGGCGACGGCTTCGGGCAGATGCGGGTGCTGGGGAACCTGTCGAACGCCTACGTCGCCAAGCAGCTCTACGAACAGGCGTTGCCCCACGCAGAACAGCAGCTCGCGGTCGCCACGAGCATCGGCTCCCCGGTCGGCGTCCGCTTCGCCTGCCTCATGCTCGGGACGATCCATCAGGGCATGGGCCACCCCGCGCGGGCGCGGGACCCTCTGGAGCGGGCCCTGGCCGCGGCGCGCGAGAGCGGCGACACGACGCATGAGGCTCACGCGCGGGCCATCCTCTCGCAGGTCGTGCTCGACCTGGGCGACCCCGAGCTCTCTCTGGAGCACATGAGCGGGGCGATGAAGCTGCTCGAAAGGACCGGGTACCGGTTCATGGTCGAGCGTTTCATCACCATGTCGAGGGCCTGCAGGATGCTCGGCCGGCTGGAGGAGGCGCTGTCCCACGCGACCGGCGCGGTGGCCGACGCGGACTCCTGGGGCAACACCCTGTGGCAGCGGCAGGCCGAGGCCGAGCTGGCGGCCGTGCGGGAGGCGATGGGCGCGGCGGAGCGGGAGGCGTGAGGTCAGCGGGGTGGGGTGGTGTCGCGCAGGGCGAGGAAGAAGTCGACGCGGTCGGACATCGCCGACAGGTCCCTGCCGGTCAGCTCCTCGATCCTGCGGACGCGGTACCGGACCGTGTTGACGTGCACGTGGAGCCGTTCGGCGCAGGCGTTCCAGGAGCCCGAGCAGTCGAGGAAGACGTCGAGCGTGCGTACGAGGCAGGACTGGTGGCGGCGGTCGTAGGCCAGCAGCGGGGACAGCAGCCGGTCGGCGAAGGAGCGGCGCACGTCGCCGGGCACGGTGGCCAGGAGCAGCGCGTGGGTGTAGATCTCGTCGCTGGTGACCACGCCGCCGTCGCGGGCCTCGGCCAGCCGCATGGCGTGCCCGGCCTCCTCCACGCCGCCCTTGAGCGCGGCGGCGCCGGTCAGCGCGCCGCTCAGGCCGACGCTCAGGCGGGTGCCGGGCAGCGCGGCCAGCACGGCGGCCCCGGCCCGTAACCGCGTGGCCAGCTCCCCGGCGGTCCTGCCCCGCAACGCCACCACGGCCACCGCCCCACCGTCGGCCCCCGCGCCACCGCTGCCCGCCGGCACACCCGCGGCGGGGGCGGCCACGGTTTCGCGGGCGAGCAGTTCCTCCACGATCCGGCCGCCGAGCACCGCCGGGGACGGGCCGCGGGCCGCCCCCGGGCGCGGCGCGGTGGCGCTGACCACCGCGTACGGCTCGTCCGCGCCGATCCCGCAGGTGCGCAGCCGGGCGTTGAGCTCGGCCACGTCGGACTCGGCCAGGGCGGCCGCCACGAGCTGCCCGGCCAGGCGGCGCTCGACCCGGCGGCCCTCCTCCAGGCGGCCGCGTTCGAGGGCCACGCAGGCGGCCAGCTCGTAGCCGAGGTCGGCGCGGCCGAGCAGGTCGCCGTCGCAGGCCAGGACCCAGCCGGCCGCCCGGTGCCCGCGGCCGACGGCGAAGAGCGTCGCGCCGCCGGCGAACGCGGGCAGCCGGGACGCGGCCAGGTACGCCCTGGCCAGCCCCACGGGATCGGCGGCCGTACCGACGACCACCTCGCCGGACGCGGACAGGACGGCGCCGGTGACGCCCAGCTCGGCGGCGGTCAGCTCGAACAGCCCGCGCAGGTCGGCGCCCTCGGCCAGGGCCGCCACGAGCCTGCGGTGGCGTCCGAGTGCGTCGCGGGCGTCGCCGGACAACCGGGGCGCGACCAGCTCGGCCAGCGTACGGAAGGAGACCTCGACCGGCACCTCGACCAGCGGCAACCCGGCCCGCCGGCAGGCCGTGACCAGGTCGGCGGGCACGTGCCCGAGCCGGGCCGCGCCCGCGCCCAGGGCGGACACCCCGGCCTCGACCAGGGCGGCCACGAAGCGGGCGGAGTCGGCGGCGGTGTCGCGCCACATCAGCCCGGTCAGCACCAGCTCGCCGCCGGACAGGTAGCGCCCCGGCTCGGGCAGGTCGGTGATGTGAACCATGCCGAACTCGCGCTCCGGGTCGCCGGACAGCAGCCTCAGACCCAGCTCGTCGATCGCCAGCAGGTCACTGATGCGCACTTGGAGGAATATACAAGGCCGTTGTGTCAAGGGATGACCGGGATTTCACGTCATGGGCATAGGAGGGCGGGCCGGGCCGGTGCTCTACTCGGAGGATGACGGAGACGGTCCACTCCACCAGGTCCGAAGGCGTCGGCGGGTCCGAGGGGGTCGGCACGAGCGCGCGGCGGCCGGACGCGGCGCTGAAGGTGACCGGCGAGTTCGCCTACTCCTCCGACCTGTGGCTCGACGGCATGGTGTGGGGCGTGACGCTGCGCAGCCCGCACCCCTCGGCCTGGATCCGCTCGATCGACGTGGGCCCGGCGCTGCGGATCCCCGGCGTGCTGGCCGTCCTGACGCACGAGGACGTGCCCGGCGAGAAGTTCTACGGACTCGACCACAAGGACCAGCCCGTGCTGGCCATCGACCAGGTCCGGCACCAGGGCGAGCCGGTGGCGCTGGTGGCCGCCGAGCATCCGGAGACCGCGCGCAGGGCGGCGGAGGCCATCGTCGTCGCCTATGAGCCGCGCCCGGCGGTGACCGACCCGCGCGAGTCCCGCGAGTACGTCAGACGCCAGCCGGTGCGCAAGGGCGACACGTTCGAGGCGGAGGTCGTCGTCACCGGCGAGTACGAGGTCGGCATGCAGGACCAGGCGTTCCTCGGCCCGGAGTCGGGGCTCGCGGTCCCGGCCGAGGACGGCGGCGTGGACCTGTTCATCGCCACCCAATGGCTGCACGTGGACCGCGACCAGCTCGCCCCCTGCCTGGGCCTGCCGCCGGAGAAGGTACGGCTGACGCTGTCGGGCGTCGGCGGCGCGTTCGGGGCCCGCGAGGACCTGTCGATGCAGGTGCACGCGTGCATGCTGGCCCTGCGCCTGAACCGCCCTGTCAAGATCGTCTATGGCCGTGAGGAGTCGTTCTTCGGCCACGTGCACCGCCATCCGGCCCGGATGCGCTACGAGCACGGCGCGACCCGCGACGGCCGGCTCGTCTACGTCAAGGCCGACATCCTGCTGGACGGCGGCGCGTACTGCTCCTCCTCCCCCGCCGTGGTCGGCAACGCGGCGTCGCTGGGGGCGGGGCCGTACGAGGTGCCGAACGTGTGGATCGACGCGGTGGGCGTCTACACCAACAACCCGCCGTGCGGGGCGATGCGCGGGTTCGGGGCGGTGCAGGCGTGCTTCGCCTACGAGTCGCAGATGGACCGGCTGGCCGAGGCGTGCGGCCTGTCGCCGGTCGAGATCCGGGTGCGCAACGCCGTCTCCCAGGGCTCGGCGCTGGCCACGGGCCAGGTGATCGACTCCCCCGCGCCGCTGGCCGGCATGTTGCGCGAGCTGGAGGCCATGCCGATGCCCGCCGCCCGTACGGAGGCGGATCTGCGGGCGCTGCCGGGCGGCGTCTCCCAGACCACGCACGGCGAGTCGGTGCGGCGCGGCGTCGGCTACGGCGTCGGCCTCAAGAACATCTGCTTCTCCGAGGGCTTCGACGACTACTCCACGGCCAGGGTGCGGGCCGAGCTGGTGGGCGGCGAGCCGCGGGTCACCGTGCACACCGCCGCGGCCGAGATGGGCCAGGGGCTGGTCACCGTCCAGGGCCAGATCGCGCGTACCGAGCTGGGCATCGAGGACGTGACCGTGGCGACCGCCGACACCTCCGTGGGCTCGGCGGGCTCGTCGTCGGCCTCGCGGCAGTCGTACGTGACGGGCGGTGCGGTGAAGGCGGCCTGCGAGGCGGTGCGCGAGCGGTTCAAGGGGCTGCCGCCGCGGGAGGCGCTGGCCAGGTTCGGGCCGATCGAGGAGATCCGCGAGTACCGGCACCGGCCCACGTACCCGATGGACCCGGTGACCGGGCAGGGCGACTCGCACACGCAGCTCGCGCTGTGCGTGCACCGCGCGGTGGTGGACGTGGACACCGAGCTGGGGCTGGTCAAGGTCGTGGAGCTGGCCGCGGTGCAGGACGTGGGCCGGATCATGAACCCGCAGGCGCTGGAGGGTCAGATCCACGGCGGCACGGCGCAGGGTCTCGGGCTGGCGCTCATGGAGGAGATCCAGGTACGCGAGGGCCGGGTGCTGAACCCGTCGTTCACCGACTACCTGATCCCCACCATGCTCGACATGCCGCCCATGCAGCTGAAAATCCTGGAAAATCCAGACCCGTCCGCGCCGTACGGCCTCCGCGGCGCCGGCGAGCCGCCCACGCTCTCCTCCACCCCGGCCGTCGTCGCCGCCGTACGCGCCGCCACCGGGCTCCGGTTGACTCGCGTTCCGGTCAGGCCGGAAGATATCGCCTTGTCCAATCACGGGGAGGTATCCGATGGCGAGCGGTCGTGAAGCCGCCGAGGCGGAGTTCAGTCGCTTCGACACCGACGGCGACGGTCTGCTGACCGCGGCCGAGATCAGGCAGGCCAACGAGGCGCTGGGGGTGCACGGCGCGTCCGAGGAGGAGATCGAGGCGTTCATCAAGGCCGCCGACACCGACGGCGACGGCCGGATCGGGCTGGAGGAGTTCGTCGGCCTGGTCGGCCACGGGCGGCACGAGAAAGCGTGATCATGTCCCCCGCCGGGTAGGTGACCCGCACTCCCCTCGATCATGATGAGGGGGACTGCGTGGTGCTCGACAGACTCTTCGAGCTGACCGGGCGGGGGACGACCGTCGGACGCGAGGTCCGCGGCGGCCTGACCACCTTCATGGCGATGGCCTACATCATCCTGCTCAACCCGATCATCCTGGCCGGCGCCAAGGACGTCACCGGCGCCCGGCTGTCCATCGCCGAGCTGACCACCTCGACCGCGCTGGCGGCCGCGATCTCCACGCTGCTCATGGCGTTCGTCGGCAACGCGCCCTTCGCCCTGGCCGCCGGGCTCGGGCTGAACGCGGTGGTCGCCTACCAGGCCGCGCCGCACATGACCTGGCCGCAGGCGATGGGCCTGGTCGTGCTGGAGGGCGCGGTCATCATCGTGCTGGCCGTGACCGGGCTGCGCACCCTGATCATGAACGCGATCCCGCTGGCGCTCAAGCACGCGATCAGCGTCGGGATCGGCCTGTTCATCGCCCTGATCGGCCTGGTGGACGCGGGTTTCGTGGCCCGGGGAAGCGGCACGCCCGTGCAGCTCGGCGCGACCGGCCACCTCACGGGCTGGCCGGTCGCGCTCTTCTGCGCCGGCCTGCTGCTGATGATCGTCCTGTACGTGCGCAGGACCCCGGCCGCCATCCTCATCAGCATCGCGGTCACCGCGGTCCTGGCCGTCCTGGTCAACTCGGTGGTCCCCATCCCGCCCGAGGAGTGGGGCGTGGTGGTCCCGCACATGCCCGAGTCCCTGGTCTCGGCGCCGAGCTTCGGGCTGGTGTGGCAGTTCGACCTGTTCGGCGGGTTCGTCAGGGCGGGCGCGCTGACCGCGACCGTCGTGCTGTTCACGCTGGTGCTGTCGGGCTTCTTCGACGCGATGGGCACGATCATCGGCGTCAGCGACGAGGCCGGGCTGGTGGACCAGGTGGGACGGGTGCCGCGGCTGGGCCGCATCCTCACCGTGGACGGCGTCGCGGGCATGATCGGCGGTTCGGTCAGCGCTTCGGCCAACACCGTCTTCGTCGAGTCGGCGGCCGGTGTGGGAGAGGGGGCGCGCACCGGGCTGGCCAGCGTCGTGACCGGGGCGCTGCTCGGGCTGACGCTGCTGTTCACGCCGATCGCCGCGGTGGTCCCGGCGGCCGCGGCGGCCCCCGCGCTGGTGCTGGTCGGGGCGCTGATGATGACGCAGTCCAAGAACGTGCCGTGGACGGACATCGAGCTGGCCATACCGGCGTTCCTGACGATCGCGCTGATGCCGTTCACGTACTCGATCACGAACGGGGTGGGGGCCGGGGTGATCTCCTACACGCTGATCAAGGCGGCCCGGGGACGCTTCGCGGAGATCCCGTGGCTGTTGTGGGCCGTCTCGCTGGTCTTCCTGGCCTACTTCGGGATCGACGGCCTCCGGGCTCTGTTCGGTTAGCGGATGTCACCGCTGTTGCAGGCCACGCCGTTGCCGTCGAGGTCGGGATACCAGGAGTACTCCTCATGCGTTCCGCGCGTGTAGGGGCCGTCGCCGGCGGCCTGGGCCTCCTTGCAGCTCGCGTAGCGCTTGTCGGGGACGCGCCCGACGCCCGCGGGGGCGGTCGAGCCGGTGGTCGGGCCGGTGGTCGGGCCGGTGGTGGAGCCAGTGGTCGGACCGGTGGTCACGGTGCCCTGGCCCGTGTCCGCGGGTTGCTGGGGCTGCTGGTCCGTGGCCGGCTGGGACGGCTGGGGCTGCCCGGGCTGGGACGCGGGCGTGCCGAGCATGCGGGTGACCAGCGCGTCGGCGTCCTCCTTGGTGAGGCCCACGATGCTCAGGCTGTCGCCGTCCATGCTCTGCGTGACGACCGGCGCGGCCAGGACCGTCTTGGGCGTCTGCTCGCCCTCGGGCGCCAGCACGATCGCGAGCTGCCGCTGCGTGGGCTGGAGCTCGTCGATGAGCCGCACCAGCCGGTCCTTGAAGACGGGCGCGACGGCGATGCGCACCGAGTACGAGCCGTCACTTCCCCGGACGGCCTCGATCCGCTGCACGGCGCCGACCGTGACGCCGTCCTCCAGGAGGTAACAGGTGGTCTGCTGCTCGTCGAGCACGGCCGGCTCGCCGGGGCAGGGCGCGGTCTTGGTCTCCTTGACCGGCGCGAAGTGCAGGGGCGTGGCCAGGCGCTGCGGCGGCGCGCCGCCGAGGAGCGGGCTGTTGGGGCTCCTGGTCATCAGGACGGCGACCGTGCCGAGCACGCCCGCGACGGCGACGACGAGCACGAGGGAGACGGTCAGGACGATGGTGGTGAGACGGCTGGCCCTCGGCTCGGCCGGCTCTTCCGGCTCCGCGGGAGGCGCCTCTACCGCTTTGTCCATCGTTGACGACCCCATCCTGACGTTCGGGCTGCCGGTGAGCTTATCGAGGACGGGCAGCAGCGGGGTAATCAGCCGAAAAATCCTCACCTTTCCGTGAGATCGGAGGAAAAATGGAAATGAGAATGCAGGTTGTCGGCAACTTTCCACGCGAACGAGGGATGACCCCATGAAGGTCGGAGTTCCCCGCGAGGTCAAGAACAGCGAATACCGCGTCGCACTCACCCCGGCGGGCGTCCACGAACTGGTACGCCACGGGCACCAGGTCCACGTCGAGCGGGAGGCGGGCCTCGGCTCGGCCATCCCGGACGACGACTACGCCGCGGCGGGCGCCGTCATCGCGCCGCACGCCGACGAGGTGTGGGCCACGTGCGACCTGATCATGAAGGTGAAGGAACCGGTGGCCGAGGAGTACCACCGGATGCGCAAGGGCCAGATCCTGTTCACCTATCTCCACCTGGCCGCCTCGGGCCCGCTGACCAGGGCCCTGCTCGACTCGGGCGTCACGGCCATCGCGTACGAGACCGTGCAGAACAAGGACGGCTCGCTGCCCCTGCTCGCCCCCATGTCGGAGGTGGCGGGACGGCTGGCGCCGCAGGTCGGCGCGTACCACCTGATGCGCTCGCAGGGCGGCAGGGGCGTGCTCATGGGCGGCGTGTCCGGCGTGCGGGCGGCGAACGTGGTGGTGATCGGCGCCGGGGTGTCCGGCATGAACGCCGCCGCCATCGCGCTCGGCATGCAGGCCGAGGTGCTGCTCCTCGACCGCAACATCGACAAGCTCCGCCAGGCGGACATGATCTACCAGGGCCACTGCCAGACGGTCGCGTCGAACACCCTGGAGGTCGAGAAGGCCGTGCTGGAGGCGGACCTGGTCATCGGCGCGGTCCTGGTGCCGGGGGCCAAGGCGCCCATGCTGGTCACCGACGACCTGGTGAGCCGGATGAAGCCGGGCTCGGTGCTGGTGGACATCTCGATCGACCAGGGCGGCTGCTTCGAGGGCTCACGGCCGACCACGCACGCCGAGCCGACGTACCGGGTGCACGAGTCGGTCTTCTACTGCGTGGCCAACATGCCGGGGGCGGTGCCGCACACCTCGACGTTCGCGCTGACCAACGTGACGCTGCCGTACGCGCTGGCCGTCGCGGGCAAGGGCTGGCGCGAGGCGGTCCGTACGGACTCCGCCCTGGCGGCGGGCGTGAGCACCCACGAGGGACGCCTGACCAGCCGGCCGGTGGCCGAGGCGCACGGCCTGGAGTGGTCGCCGCTGGAGGAGGTGCTGGCCTGAGCGCCTGGCCTCCGGAGAACCGACGGGTTACGGTGAGTCACAAGACGATGACGACCCGTGACCGTGGAGGCTTGATGGACCCGGTGCTCCTGCGCGACAGCGCTGAACGCAACTTCGACGACCTCGACACCGACGGCGACGGCTTCCTGACCAGGGACGACTACGTCGCGCTGGCCCGGCACCGCATCCACCGGGCCGGCGCGCGGCCGGACACCCCCGAGGCGAAGAAGGTCGTCGAGGCGTTCGTCGACGCCTGGGACACCCACGTCCACGCCCTCGACGCCGACCGCGACGGCCGCATCACCTTCGAGGAGTACGCGCGCCTGCGCCGCGGCCTGCTCGTCGGCGAACTCTAGCGGGAACACGTCGAAGGGCCCGGCCGGAGCCGGGCCCTTCGACGTGCTTCGAACGCGTGCTACTTCGACTGGGTGGGCGAGGGAGCGAGCGTCTCCATCGGGGTGTTGCCGGTCGGCTCGGGCGGCAGCGGGGCCTGGTCGGACGTGGTGGTGATGGCGTCCTGGCCGCCGCAGATGGCGCCCGGCTCAGGGGTGTCGGCCCCGTTCTGGTACTTCTTGATGAAGGCCTTGAGCTTGGGGTCGGCGGGGTCCTGCAGCTTGAGCTGGTGGCCCCACGTCGAGGCGACCAGCGGCGCGGGCAGGCCCGGGTAGGGGCTCACCAGCATGTAGTCCTGCTGGCCCGTGGAGGTCGCCACTTCCTTCAGCGCGTCGATCTGCGCCTTGGGCAGGTCGGGGCGGTAGGTGATCCAGACCGCGCCGTGCTCCAGCGAGTGCACCGCGTGCTCGTTGTGGATCGGCTTGTCGTAGACCGCGCACTGCTGCCAGTAGTTGTTGTGCTCGCCACCGACGGGCGGGGTCTCCTTGTACGTGACCGTCTTGGCGACGTGCTGGCCGGCCTCGTACTTGTAGCTGGACACCGCGTCGAGCGAGGTCGCGCGGGCCTGGTTGACCAGGTAGATCCCGACCACGCCGACGAGGACCACGACGATGAGACCGCCCGTCCCCCACATGAGCAGTGCGGCGCGGCGTTGTTTGCGCTGCTGCTCGGCCCGCATCTTCTGCAGATGCTCGCGCCTCGCCTGCGCCTTCTCCTTCGTCATCGTCCCTCCATCGGCGTACTGACTGCGGTCACCCTATGCCCTACCGGCGTATGCGGAGAATAAGGGGCGCATAAGCGTCGGATCACAGCTTCGCGCGGGGCATGGGTAGTCTGGAGCGGCCATGGAAAAGCCCGCAAGAAAACCCGTTCTGATCCTCTGCGCCGTGCTGGTGCTCGCCGCCGCGGCGGCCCTGCTGTTCGGCAGGGACGGCACTCCTGGAGACTCCTCGCCCGAAGCCGGGTTCGCCCGCGACATGGCCACGCATCACGCGCAGGCCGTGGAGATGGCGTTCGTCATCCGGGACAAGGGCCCGGCCAAGGAGATCAGGAACCTCGCCTTCGACATCATCACCACGCAGTCCAACCAGCGCGGCATGTTCCAGGGCTGGTTGCAGCAGTGGGATCTCGGTCAGGCGACCGACCAGCGGCCGATGGCCTGGATGGCGGGCCACGGCCACGGGGCCACGCCCGCCGCGCCGGGCGCGATGCCGGGTGCGATGCCGGGCATGGCCTCGCCGCAGGAGCTGGCCAAGCTCAAGGAGCTGCAGGGCGTCCAGGCCGAGGTGCTGTTCCTCCAGCTCATGATCCGCCACCACGAGGGCGGCGTGGAGATGGCCGAGGGGCTGCTGAAGCTGTCCAAGCGGGACGAGGTGGTCAGCATGGCCCAGAAGATCGTCCAGGGGCAGAGCGGTGAGATCAAGCTGATGACCGACCTGCTCAGGCAGCGTGGCGCGCAGCCGTACCCGTCGATCCTGGCCTCCTGAGCCCCGCGCGGGGGCGCGTGAGAGGCTGGAGACCCGGAGCGGGAAGGGCGGGCGCCATGATCACCGCAGGAGCCGAGACCGTCGTCGTGGGCTCGGGGCCCAACGGGCTGATGGCCGCCGTCATGCTGGCCCGCGCCGGGCGTGAGGTGCTGCTGCTGGAGGCGGGCGACCGGTTCGGCGGCGGGCTGCGTTCCGGCGAGCTGACGCTGCCCGGCAGGGTCCACGACCTGGGCGCCACCGTGATGGCGATGGCGCTGGCCTCGCCCGCGTTCCGGGCGCTCGATCTCAAGGGGGTCGAGTTCGCCCACCCTCCGGTGGCCGCCGCCCATCCGCTCGACGACCGTCCGGCCGTGCTCCTGCACCGGGACGCCGCCCGTACGGCCGAGGGGCTGGGCCGGGACGGCCGGGTGTGGCGGGCGACCGCGGGCGCGGCGGCGCGGGGCGGGTTCCCGCTCATCGACCTGCTGCTCAGCCCGCTCGGGCCGTGGCGGGCCGGTCCTGGCACGTTCGCGCGGGCGGCCGGGTTCGGGGCGGCGGCCGTGCTGCCGGCCACGACGTTCGGCCGGGGGGCGCTGCGGACCGTCGAGGGGCGGGCGCTGCTGGCCGGGCTGTCCGCGCACGCCATGCTCGACCTGCGCTCCCCCACCAGCGCCGGCTACGGGCTGGTGCTCGGGGCGCTGGCGCACCTGGTCGGCTGGCCGGTCGTGCGCGGCGGCTCGCAGGTGCTGGCCGACGCCCTGGTGGCCGAGCTGAGGTCGCTGGGCGGCGAGGCGGTCACCGGCCACCGGGTCGAGCGGCTCGACGAGCTCGACGCCCGGACGGTGGTGCTCGACGTGACACCCCGGCAGTTCCTCGCGATGGCCGACCTGCCAGCCGGGTATCGCCGGAGCCTGCGCCGCTACCGGTACGGGCCCGGCGTCTTCAAGCTGGACTGGGCGCTCGACGGGCCGGTGCCGTGGCGTGACCCGGAGGTCGCGCGGGCCGGGACCGTGCACCTCGGCGGCACGCTGGAGGAGATCACGCTCGCCGAGGCCGAGGTCGCCGCCGGACGGCTCTCGCCCCGCCCGTACGTGCTGGTCGTGCAGCCGTACGCGGCCGATCCGACCAGGGGCGGGCACACGCTGTGGGCCTACTGCCACGTCCCCAACGGCTCGCCGGCGGACATGACGGACGCCGTCGAGGCCCAGATCGAACGCTACGCGCCCGGTTTCCGCGACCGGGTGCTGGCCAGGCACGCGACAGGCCCGGCCGGCCTGGAGGCGGCCAACCCCAACCTGGTCGGCGGCGACATCGGCGGCGGGCTCAACGACCTGGTCCAGTTCGTGCGGCGGCCGGTCTGGTCGCCCGCGCCGTGGCGCACCCCGCTGCCGGGGGTGTTCCTCTGCTCCTCCGCCACGCCGCCGGGCCCCGGCGTGCACGGGATGGGCGGCTGGCAGGCCGCCCGCCTGGCCACCCAGGCGGAGCGGCACGCCTCCTGACGGCTCCGGTGGAGCGGACGGCCTCCTGACCGCCGGTCAGAAGGCCGCCGGTCAGGCCCGCATCTCCTCGGCGACCGCCGCCGCGAACGCGTCGACGTCCGCCTCGGTGGTGTCGAAGGAGCACATCCAGCGCACCTCGCCGGTCGCCTCGTTCCAGGTGTAGAAGCGGAAGCGCTTCTGCAGCCGCTCGGTCACGTCCTTGGGCAGGATCGCGAAGACCGCGTTGGCCTCGACGGGCCGGGGCACCGTGACGCCCGGGATGCGCGCCACGGCCTCGGCCAGCCGCCGTCCCATGGCGTTGGCCTGCCGGGCGTTGCGCAGCCACAGGTCGCCCGAGAGCAGCGCCTCGAACTGGGCCGAGACGAACCGCATCTTGGACGACAGCTGCATGAACGTCTTGCGGATGTAGTCGACGCCGGTGGCCGCCTCCGGGTTGAGCACCACGACGGCCTCGCCGTACAGCAGGCCGATCTTGGTGCCGCCGAAGGACAGGACGTCCACGCCCGCGTCGGTGGTCAGGGCCCGCATCGGCACGTCGAGCGCGGCGGCGGCGTTGGTCAGCCGCGAGCCGTCGAGGTGGACGAGCAGGCCGAGCTCGTGCGCGTGCGCGCAGATCGCGGCGATCTCCTCGGGCGTGTAGACCGTGCCCCACTCGGTGGTGTTGGAGATCGACACCACCTTGGGCTGGGCCCGGTGCACGTCGCCGAAGCCCCACGCCTGGCGGTCGATCAGCTCGGGGGTGAGCTTGCCGTCGGGCGTGGGCACGGTGAGCAGCTTGATGCCGCCCGCCACCTCGGGGGCGCCGCCCTCGTCGGTGTGGATGTGCGCGCTCTCGGCGCAGACGACCGCCTCCCAGTGGGCGGTCATCGCGCGCAGCGAGACGACGTTCGCCGCCGTGCCGTTGAAGACCGGCCAGGCCCGCGCCCGGTCGCCGAAGTGCCGCTGGAACACCTGCTGCAGCGCCTCGGTGTAGACGTCGTCGCCGTAGGCGATCTGGTGACCGCCGTTGGCCTGGACGATGGCCTGGAGGATCTCCGGGTGCACGCCGGCGTAGTTGTCGCTGGCGAACGCCTTGAGCTGGGGGTCGTGCCGGGGGATCAAGAAGTGAGGTCCAATCGGGTGCCGTTGATGTCTGCGGCGGGGCGGTCGTAGAGGCCGGCGATCGCCTCCGCCAGGTCGCCGACGTCGGTGAAGCCGGGGAACTTCGCCTCCGGCTTCGCGGCCCTCATGGCGTCGTTGACCAGGGCCTTCACCACCAGTATGACCGCTGCCGCGTTCGTGCCGGACAGCGCGTCGGCCAGGGAGAGCGTCCACGCCTCCGAGGCCGCCTTGGCCGCTGAGTAGGCCGCGCCGCCCGCCGTGGGGCGCTGGGCGGCCTTGGCCGAGACGATGACGAACCGGCCGTTGTCGCTCTTGCGCAGCAGCGGCTCGAAGGCCAGCGACACGTGCTGGAGCGTGCGGATCAGCAGGTCGTGCAGGACGTCCCAGTCCTCCAGGCTGGTGTCGGCGAACGTGCGCGAGCCGCGCCAGCCGCCGACCAGGTGGACGACGCCGTCGACCCGGCCGTGCTCGGCGTCGATCCGCGCCGCCAGGTCCTGGACGGCCGCGCGGTCGAGCAGGTCGACGTCGTCCTTGTCGACCCCGATCACGGTGTGCCCCTGCTTGCGGAAGTGCTCGGAAACGGCCTCACCCGTGGGGCCGCCGGCCCCCGTCACCAGGATGATCATGCGCGGATCCCCTTAGTCGAATCGACCACGTCTGTCAGCTTACGGCGCAGGGCCTCGTAGAACATGCTGAGCGGGAACTCGTCCGGCAGCACCGCGTCCACCTTGGCCTTCTGCTCCTCGGGCAGCGCCTGCACGCCCTTGGCCCACACCGAGCCGGGGGCCGGCGGCACGTACGCGCCGACCAGCTCGTGCGCGGCCAGCCAGTGCGCCAGCTTGGAGCGGTCGATGCTGTCGCGGTACAACTTCTCGACCTCGCCCCGCAGGTCGGCCACGCCGTCGGCGACACGCTCCCAGTCGATCGTGAGCCGGTTGTCGGTCCAGCGGACGATGTCGTTGCGGTGCAGGTAGGCGAAGAGCAGCTGGCCGCCGAGCCCGTCGTAGTTGCGCACCCGGTCACCGGTGACCGGGAACCTGAACAGCCGGTCGAACAGGATCGCGAGCTGGACGTACCGGGCGTGCGGCACGCCCTTGGCCTCCAGCTCCACGGCCTCGCCGAACGCGGTCAGGTCGCAGCGCAGCTCCTCCAGCGAGTACAGCCAGTACGGCATCCGCTGCTTGATCATGAACGGGTCGAACGGCAGGTCGCCGTGGCTGTGCGTGCGGTCGTGGATCAGGTCCCACAGCACGAACGTGTCCTGGGCGAGCTGCTGGGAGTCCAGGAGGCGGGCGGCGTCCGGCGGCAGGTCGAGCCTGAGGGTGGCGGCGGCCGCCGCCGAGACCCGCCGGAACCTGGCGGCCTCGCGGTCGGCGAAGATGCCGCCCCAGGTGAAGCGGGCGGGCGCCTGGCGCACCGCGACCGTCTCGGGGAACAGCACGGCCGAGTGGGTGTCGTAGCCGGAGGTGAAGTCCTCGAACGCGATCGGCACGAACATCGGGTTGTCGTAGCCGCCGGCCTCCAGCCGGGCCAGCCAGTCGGGCCAGATCGTCCGGATCCAGACGGCTTCGAGGTTGCGGTGGAGGTTGCCGTTCTGGGTGTACATGGGGAACACCACGACGTGCTCCAGGCCGTCCACGCGCTGGGTGTCGGGGTGGAACAGGTCGAGGGCGCCGAGGAAGTCGGGCACGCCGAGGTCCTGGTCGGCCCAGGCGGCCAGGTCGTCCTGGACGGCCTGGAGGTAGGCGGCGTCATGGGGGAAGTAAGGCGAAATTTCGCCCACGCGGCGGCCGATCTCGGCGACCAGCGCCTTGGCCCGCTCCTTCTCCTCCGGCACCGAGCCGTCCTTGACCTGCAGCGGCCTCAGCTCCTCCACGGCCTCCTTGAGCCGGGCGAACAGGGCGGCCTTGGCCTCGTCCCGGGCTCCGGCGGCCTCGTCGCCGCCGGGGACGCGGGCGGCCCAGGTGATCACGTTGCCCCAGAGCCTGCGGTGGTCGTAGTCCTCGATCGAGTCGTCGCCGAACAGGTCGGAGTCGGCGAACACGACGACCCGGCCCTTGCCGTGCCGCAGGGCGACGGCCAGCGGCGCGCCCGCCGGGTCGGCGGTGGCCGAGGTGGCGAACAGGACCGTCGCCTCCTCGGGGGCGGTCAGCACGCCCGAGCGGTAGAAGCAGGCCCGCTGGACGCCGGCCAGCACGCCGTCGCCCGTGGCACGCTCGCCGAGCACCCAGGTCGCGACCTCGCGATGGGCGTTCCCCGGGTCGCGCACGGTCGTGTGACCGACGCCCACCCCGAAGCGGGAGAGCAGCTCGGCGACGTTGTTGCCGTACTTGTCCTGCTCCTCCTCGGCCAGCACCACGAGCCCGCCGCCCTCGGCCACGAACGACTCGACGGCGTCCAGCTCGGCGGCGGCGAAGACGGGGCTGCCCTGGCCGGTGGTGCGCTCCCACCGGTCGCCGGACGGGTGGGCGATCACCAGCACGTCCTGGCCGGCCAGGGTCCCGGCCGTCAGGGAGCCCTCGGTGTGGGCGAGCACGTCGTGCCCCAGATGGCGCAGCGCGGCGGCCGCGCGCGCGTAGCTGTTGTCGTCGGGGTGGGCGGGATTGATGGTCTCGGCGACGTCGCGGCGGATGGTCCACGACTCGCTGTGGGCCTCGTCGAACAGCACTCGGGGGAACGATGGCATGAAATATCTCCTGTTACTACCGCCTTCTTACGGAAAATATACACATACGTACCCCCCTGTCCGTCAAACCTCAGGCCGCACCCGGGCGCACAACCCCTGATTCGTAGGCGAAGACGACCGCCTGGGCCCGGTCCCGCAGGCACAGTTTCATCAGCACCCTGGCCACGTGCGTCTTGACGGTGGCCTCGCCGACGTACAGGTCTCTGGCGATCTCGGCGTTCGTCAGGCCCCTGGCCAGCAGCCGCAGCACCTCCAGCTCGCGCGGCGTCAGCTCGGCCAGCATCGGCGAGGGCGTGGGGTCGGCGCGCCCGGCGAACGTGGCGATGACCCGGCTGGTCACGGCCGGGTCTAGCAGCGCGTCACCGGAGTGCACCACCCTGATCGCCTCCAGGAGCTGCTCGGGCGGCGACACCTTGAGCAGGAACCCGCTGGTTCCGGCGCGCAACGCGGCGTAGAGGTTCTCGTCGGTGTCGAACGTGGTCAGCGTGATGACCTTGGGCGGCGAGGGGGTGTCGAGCAGTTCCTTGGCCGCGGCGAGCCCGTCGAGCCGGGGCATGGAGATGTCCATGAGGACGATGTCGGGTCTCGTGCGGCGGGCCACCGCGATGGCCTCGCGTCCGTCGCCGGCCTCGCCGACGACCTCCATGCCGGGGTCGCTCTCGACGACCATGCGCAACCCGGCCCTGACCATCGCCTGGTCGTCGGCGATGACGATTCGTATGCCCACACGCGGAGGGTAGACGCCGGATGCCCGGCTTGGACACCCAGGTCAAGCCGGGCACAAGTCAGTTACAAGTCTACGAAGGGCGCACGCTCTGCCTGATGCGCGTCTGGACCGCGTCGTCGCAGGTGTTCCTGGCACAGAAGTACATCACGAGCATGGTCTTGGGCTGCCGGTCGATGACGTAGCTGACGAATCCGAGCCGGGTGCCGCTGGCCGGGTCGTGCAGCGCGCCGTCGAAGCGGGTGGCCGGGCTGTCGCCCGCCTGGTCCTGGACCGGCTTGCCCAGGTCCACCTGGCCGGGCAGCAGGTTGTCCATCTTGCTCTTCATCTGCTCGGAGTCGCCGCCCGCGTCGAGGGTGTCGGAGACCTGGACGTACACGCCCACGGCGCTGTCGGGGTCGTCGGCGACGATCTGGGAGACGGCCGACCAGTCGGCCCCCGGACCGGCCACGAACAGCGACTCGAACTCGGTGGCGTGCGGCGAGGCCACCGCGAACAGGTCCTGGTGGGTGCGCGCGGTCCAGTCGCCGGGGTAGTCGAAGGCGAGCGGCGCGGCGGCGCTGGCGGCGTAGCGCGACCAGGTGTCGCCGCGGTGGTTGAAGATGATCATCGCGACCAGCGCCAGCGCGGCCACGGCGGCCACCAGTGTGACGGCGACGATCGGCAGCCGCCCCGGACGCCTGGCCGGGGCCGTGGGATGGGTGGGGGCCGCGCTGTGCGGGTTGGCCGCGTGCGGCCCGGAGGGCTGTCCCAGGCCGTGCGGGCCGGTCTGCGGCACCGCGTACGGACTGAGTCGCGATCCGGTCTGAGGGGCCACCTGAGGCCCGGTACGGGGCCCTGTGGCCGGCCCCTGAACCGGCCCCGGAACCGGCGCCGCGTGCGGGACCGGGTGGGGCCCCGAGGGGTGCCGGCCGCCCGGCTCGGCGTCCTGGCCGCTGATCGCGTCGCGCAGCGCGGTCACGAACTCGGAGCAGGTGGCGTAGCGCTCCTCGGGCGCCTTGGCCAGCGCGCGCGACATCACGGTGTCCACCTGCGGCGGCAGCTCGGGCCGCAGCTGCGTCAGCGGCACCGGCTGCTCGGCCAGGTGCGCCCACAGCAGCGCGATGTCGTTCTCCCGCTGGAACGGCAGCCGCGCGCTCAGCGCCTCGTAGACCACGCAGGCCAGCGCGTACTGGTCGCACCGGCCGTCGATGTGCTCCTTGTTGATCTGCTCGGGCGACATGTACCGGGGCGTGCCGATGAACTGGTCGGTCTGGGTCAGGCCGGAGATCGACGAGCGGTGCTTGGTGATGCCGAAGTCGGTCAGGTAGACGTGGTCGCCGGCGAGCAGGATGTTGGCCGGCTTCACGTCGCGGTGGATCAGGTCGTGGGCGTGCGCGGCGTCGAGCGCGGCGGCCGTCTGGGCGAAGATCTGGTTGGCCTGGGCGATCGGCAGCGGACCCCGGTCGTAGATGAGCCTGCGCAGGTCGAGGCCGTCCACGTAGCGCATGGCGATGTACAGGACGCCGTCGGCGTCGGCGTTGGCCTCGTAGATGGGGATGATGTTGGGGTGCTCGATGCTGGCGACCGTCCTGGACTCCAGGATGAACCGCTGGCGGAACCGGTCGTCCACGGAGAGCACCGGGTTGAGGATCTTCAGCGCCACGCGGCGGCTGAGCCGGGGGTCGAGCGCCAGGTAGACGACGGCCATGCCGCCCTTGCCGACGATGTCCTCGATGTAGTACCCGGCCACCTCCTGGCCGATGAGCGATCTGTCGTTCAATTGCATCACGTCTCGATGGGATGGCCGCAGTAGCCGCAGAATCGGTGGGCCGGGCCGAGCCTCATGCCGCACGAGGTGCAGTACTTGACCGGCGGCGTGTCGGGGGCGGTCATCACCTGCTGCTGCTGCGGGACCATCTGGAACGGCTGCGAGCGCCGTACGACGACGGTCTGGCTCCCGGCGTCGTCGAACGGCGGGGCCGCCGCCAGGGGCTCGGGCAGTTCGGCCGGTCTGTCCGGCGCCCGCCGCCGCCACAGCAGGTACACCCCGCCGCCCGCGGCGATGAACAGCACCCCGGCCGCCACCAGGAACGGCCATATCGGCGTCGACCGCGACACGGGGGCCACCGCCTGCTTGGTGCCCTGGTCCTCGGGCCCGCCGCGCTTGGCCAGGGACGTCTTGAGCAGCGTGGCGGCCACCACGTTGCCGGGATACAGCTCCAGCACGCGCTGGAAGCCCGGCGCGGCCTCGGTGTAGTACTTGGTGTGGTAGCGGGTCAGCGCGGCCTCGAAGGCGGTGTCGATCGCGCCCCTGCGCGGCGCGACCTTGGCCGCGGCGAGGGTGGCGGTGATCTCCCTGACACCCAGCATGGTGGCCTCTTTGCCGCCGCCGATGAGCAGGCCGATCACGTGCCCGTCCTTGTCGCCGATCACCGGCGCGCCGGCCAGGCCCTGGTCGACCAGGGCGCCCAGCTTGACCGGCTCGTCGACCTTCTTCTCCGGGTCGGCGAACGGCCGGCCGGTCGCGCCGGCCTGGCCGCCCTTGGCCAGGTGGGCGATCTGCACGGTCTCCTGGACGCCGGGCCCGGGACGGCCCGTGAAGCCGGCCACGTTGGTCGGCGAGCCCTCCTGGTCGGGCACCTTGTCGGCGAGCGGCGCGGTCGGCATGCCGACGCTGCCGGCGGCGGGCGTGAGCGGGACCAGCACGGCGGGGGTGTCGGGGGTCTTGCCGGCCTTGATGCACTTGTACTTCAGGCCCGCGCTCGGCGGCGAGACGTTGGGGAACACCGTGATGTCGGTGGTGACGTCGATGATGCAGGTGGCGGTGCTGGTCTTCGGCGGGTAGCACTCCTGCAGGTGGTGGTTGAGCTGGTCGTCCTTGAGGGTGTGCTTCTTGTAGTCGAGCGGGATCTTGACCTTGTGGTGCTCGGCGAAGATCTTGTTGGCGGCGTAGATCGCGACGTCGTCCGGGTTGACGGCGTTGCGCCGGAGCGTGACGACGTCGCCCTCGGGGTTGACGACGGCCCCCGTGCCCGACGCGAACGGTATGTCGTAGGAGCGCTCCACGTGTTTCAGCTCGCCGATGTGGTCGAGCAGGGTGATCTCGACGTGGGACACCGCCTCCACCCGCACCACGGCCGGCGTCACCAGGTCGGTGATCCCGCTCGGATGGTTGTGGGCGGCGGCGGGGGCCGCGAGCAGAGGGATCGCGAGCAGCACGAGGACCGCCGCCACGCCGCCCGCCAGAGCTGTGATGCGCGCCATCTTCGCTCCAAACACTGAATAGGTCCAGGTTCCCAATCAGATGCCGTAAGTCAAGGGATCAATACATAGACAAGCGCTTGCTCGGGGACTTAACGTACCGGGATGGGGTTCGCGATCGGCGTCGATGTCGGCGGCACCTTCACTGACGTGGTCCTGAGCGGCCCCGGCGGCGTCACCGCGGTGGCCAAGTGTCTGAGCACCCACGACGACCCCATCGCGGGCATACTCACCGGCGTTACTCGCGCGCTCGGGTCCGTGGACCCCGCCCAGGTCACCCGGGTCGTGCACGCCACCACGCTGGCGACCAACGCCGTGCTCGAACGCACGGGCGCGCGGGTGGCGTTCGTGACCACCCGGGGCTTCCGCGCCGCCGTCCCGCTCGGCCGCTACGCCCGCGTCGAGGAGGACCGGTACGACCTGCGCTTCACCCCGCCCCCTCCGCCGGTCGCGCCCGGCGACTGCTTCGAGGTGGACGAACGCGTCTCGGCCCGCGGCGCCGTCCTGAGGCCCCTGGACCCCGCCTCGGTACGGCGGGCCGCGGCGGAGATCACCCGGCGCGGCATCACCTCGGCGGCCGTCTGCCTGCTGCACTCCTACGCCGAGCCCGCCCACGAACGGCGGGCCGCGTCGATCCTGCGCGAGCACGTGCCGCACGTGGTGGCCTCCTGCGAGATCTGGCCCGAGATCCGCGAGTACGAGCGCGCCACCACCACCATCATGTCCGCTTACATCGGCCCGCTGATGACCTCCTACCTGTCGCGCCTGCGCGAGCGCCTGGCCGCGATCGGGATCAGCGCGCCCGTCCACGTCATGGAGTCCGGCGGCGGGGTGGTCTCGGCCGAGCTGGCCGCCCGCCGAGCGGTGTCCACCATCGAGTCGGGCCCGGCCGCCGGGGTGCTGGCGGCGGCCGGGACCGGGCTGCCGGACGTGATCTCGTTCGACATGGGCGGCACGACGGCCAAGGCGTGCGCGGTGCGCGGAGGGCGTCCGGAGATCACGCACGAGTTCCATGTGGGCGGCAAGGGCAGCTTCGGCGGGCGGCGGGCGGGCACCGGCGTGCCGATCAAGACGCCGGCCATCGACCTGGCCGAGGTCGGCGCGGGCGGCGGCAGCCTCGCGTGGCTGGACCCGGCGGGCGCGCTGCGCGTCGGGCCGCGGTCGGCCGGCTCCTCCCCCGGGCCCGCCTGCTACGGGCTCGGCGGCGGCGAGCCGACGGTCACCGACGCCGACCTCGTGCTCGGCTACCTCTCCTCCGCCTCGATCCCGCTCTCGGCGTCCCTCGCGGCCAAGGCCCTGGACCGGCTGGCCGGGCCGCTCGGCGTGTCGCGGGAGGAGGCGGCGCACGCCGTGCACGAGATCGTGAACGCCTCGATGGCCGCCGCCGTGCACGTGGTGACGGTGCAGCGCGGGATCGACCCGCGGGGGTTCGCGCTGGTGGCGTTCGGGGGCGCGGGACCGATGCACGCGGCCGGGGTGGCGCGGCGGTTCGGGATCGCGACGGTGGTGGTGCCCGCCCACTGCGGGGTGGCCTCGGCGGCCGGGCTGCTGTCGGGGGCGCTGTCGACGGACCGGGTGCTGTCGCGCCTGGACGCCGGCGACCCGGAGCGGATCTTCGCCGACCTGGCCGCCGACGCCGCCGCCGACCTGGGCCTCGCGGAGGTGCGGGTGACGCGGTCGGTGGACGTGCGGTTCAAGGGGCAGTCGCACGACCTGACCGTGGACTGGTCGGAGTCGCGGGAGAAGCTGGCGGCGCGATTCTTCGCGAAATATGCGCAGGTGTATGGGATTGTCCAGCAGGGGGAGATCGAGCTGGTCAGCTACCGCGTCCGCGTCACCGACGCCGCCACGCCCGCCACGCCTGCCACGCCCGCCGCACCTGGGTCTGGCGGGGACGCGGAGGGCCGCAGGAGGGCGTACTTCCCCGAGGCCGGGGGGTGGGTCGACGTCCCCGTGCACACCCGCCGGACCCTTGGCCGGGTGCGCGGCCCGGCGATCGTGGAGGACGCCGGATCCACGATCGTGGTCCCGCCCGGCTGGCTGGCCTCGTACGAGGTGTCGGGCGCCGTGCGCCTGACCCTGGAGGGCGCCGCGTGAACGACGCCCTGACCGCCGAGGTGCTGAGGAACGCGCTGGTCGTGGCGGCCGAGGAGGCCAGCATCGTGGTGGTGCGGTCGGCGTACTCGACGTTCATCGTGGAGGGGTCCGACGCCTCGGCGGCGATCCTGGACGCCGGCGGACGGCTGGTCGCGCAGTCCATGGCGACCACGCTGATGAACAGCATGGCCCTGAAGGTCGCCCTGCCCGAGCTGCTGAAGGACATCCCGCCGCACACCATGCGGCCCGGCGAGGCGTACGCGCTCAACGACGCCTACCGGGGCGGCGTGCACACCAACGACCTGCTGGTCTACCGGCCGGTGTTCGCCGGCGGGGTCCCGGCGTACTTCACCGCCACCATGATCCACGTCTCCGACCTGGGCGGGCTGTCGGCCGGCGGCATGGCCCCGCTGGCCACCGACATCTTCCTCGAAGGGCTCCAGCTCCCGCCGGTCCGCCTGGCCACCCGGGACGGACTCGAACCCGCCGTGGAGGCCGTCCTGCGGGCCAACAGCCGCACGCCCGACAAGGTCATGGGCGACGTCCGGGCCCTGGTCGCCGGGACGGCGGTGGCCGCCTCCCGCGTGGAGGCCCTGCTGGCCGAGTACGGAGAGGAGGGCCTGGCCGCGGGCGTCACGGACTACCTGGACCACACCGAGACCCGGACCCGCGCCGCGCTGGCGGAGCTGCCCCGGGGGCGGTTCGAGGCGTCGTACCCGATCGACGACGACGGGATGCGGCCGGGGGTGGCGCACCACGTACGGGTCGCCGTCACGCTCGGCGGGGACGCGGCCGTCCTCGACTTCACCGGCACCGGGCCGCAGGTGCCCGCCGCGATCAACGCCTCGGCCTCGCAGTCGCTGGCGGCGGCCGTCTTCGCGGTGCGCTGCTTCCTGGACCCGACGATCCCGATGAACGACGGCTGCCTGCGCGCGATCGAGGTCGTGCTGCCGGAGGGCTCCCTGCTCAACGCCCGCTCCCCGTACCCCTGCGGCGGCCGGTACGTCCCCATCTACGCCGCCATGGAGGCCGTGTTCCAGGCGATGTCGGACGCGATGCCGGACCGCGCGATCGCGGCCAGCGGGATCCTCCAGCCGTTCTCGATCGCCGCGGTGGGGGCGCCGTACTGGATCCACCTGTCCTACGACTTCGGCGGGGTGGGCGCCCGGCAGGGGCTGGACGGGCCGGACGCGACGGGCGTGCACTTCGGCATCGGCCGCAACTCGGTACCGCAGGCCGAGCCGGTGGAGAGCCGCTGCCCGCTGATCGTGGAGTCGGTCGGGACGATCGCCGACTCCGGCGGCCCCGGCCGCTTCCGGGGCGGGCTCGGCTCGCGTACCGTCTACCGCTTCCTGGCCGACTGCCACGTCACCACCCGCGGCGACCGCCTCCGCCTCCCGCCCCCGGGCCGGGACGGCGGCCTGCCCGGCAGGGTGGGCGGCTTCCACAAGCGCCACCTGGACGGGCGGCTGGAACGCCTGGCCTCGAAGGTCAACAATGTGCGGTTCGCGGCGGGCGAGGCGTTCGTCGTGGAGACCACGGGCGGCGGCGGCCTCGGCCCCCCGTCGGAAAGGGACCCGGCGGCGATCCAGGCCGACCTGGAATCAGGCCACATCACCCCCGAAGGCGCCGCGAACGACTACGGCTTCAGTAGTCGACCAGTTCCTCGGGATCGAAGCTGACCGGGCAGGGTGACGACAGCCTCACCATCGAGCCGGCCTTGTGGGCGACGGGTTCACGATAGGAGTCGCCGTCGAGCTCATACACGTAGAGCGAAGGCCCTTCGTCGAGTTCGATACGCCAATAGGCGGGGATTCCCGCAGCGGCGTAGGCGGCCGCCTTGTTTCCCCGGTCATGAGTCTTGGTGCTCGGACTGACCACCTCAACGGCCAGCAGGACGTCGGCGGCCTCGAAGACGAGCTTGACGTTTCTGGCCTTGTCCCTGGGGACGACGGCCAGATCCGGGATGAAGAGGTCTCTCTGCGAGGCGCGGACGTTGACGGTCGAGTACACCTTCAGCTGCGGCGGCAGGTCGCGGTGCAGGATCGTCTGAAGCAGGAAGATCGCATCCTGGTGCGGGGGGGTGGGGGCAGGACTCACTACCAGACTCCCGTTGAAGAGCTCGTAGCGGTTCCCGTCGTCGGGGAACCTGAGCAGGTCGTCGACAGTGAACGGCGGTGCGCCGGGAAGAACGGTGCGCCTCGTAGTCGGTTCGATCGCCAATGCGGTCACCCACTCAGTATCGGGAGTCACGCCCTTGTCCACATGCTACTTCCCCCAAAATGGTCACCTGTAGTCACCAGGCCGCCACGACTCGGCGCCGCGGCGGACGGCGGTGTGGACGGCGCGGGCCGCGCGGGCGCCCCACTCCGAGCGGGGGCCGCCGAACACCTGCTCCGGCCCGTCCTGCGGGACGACCACGCAGACGGCGTCCGAGGCGGTGCCCGTGCAGGGGTAGCCGGCCTCGATCAGCGCCTGGGTCTTGGCCTCGGTGACCGTCATGACCAGGTTCACCAGGGCGGCGTCGGTCATGGCGACGGGCAGGACGGTCACGATGTTGACGGTCCCCGCCCGCATGGGGGCGAGTTCGGGGTCGGCGGCGCCCTCGGGGGCCGCGGCCCAGGTGGGGACGCGGAGCCCGACGGTGGCCACGGCCTCCGCTCCCCCGTCGGCGGCCCGTACGTACCGGTCGACGGAGGCGGCGGTCAGCATGCCGACGCCGGGGCCGGGCGGGCCCAGCTCGACCAGGTGGTCGACCGGGTCCATCCGCGCGTAACCGGCCACGACCTGGGCGTTCAGCACCCATTCGCGGGGGCCGATGCCGCCGCCCAGCATGGCTGAGGAGATCATGCGGAAGCCGGGCCCGAACTCCCACAGCAGGGACCCCAGCCGGGTGCCCTCCTCCACGCGATAGGTCAGCTTCACGTTCCCCCTCGTACCAGGTGGACCACGGGCCGGCCGTCCGGGCCCGGCTCGATCTTGACACGGGCCTCGAAGTGCCGTCCGATCAGCGCCTCGGTGAGCACCTGGTCGGGGCGGCCGGCGGCGGCGGCGCGGCCGTCGGCCAGCAGCATCAGGGAGTCGGCGTACAGGCCGGCGACGGTCAGGTCGTGCAGGGTGGTGACGACGGTCAGGCCGTCGGCGCGCCGCAGGCGGTCGACCAGCTCCAGCACCTGCTGCTGGTGGCCGAGGTCGAGCGCGGTGGTGGGCTCGTCGAGCAGCAGCACGGGGGCCTGCTGGGCCAGCGCCCTGGCCAGCACGACGCGCTGGCGCTCGCCGCCGGACAGCTCGCCGACGCGGCGTCCGGCGAAGGAGGTCAGGTCCAGCCGGTCCAGCACGGACGCGGTCACGTCACGGTCGTGCCCGCTCTCCCGTCCCAGGTAGGGGATGTACGGCGTGCGCCCCAGCAGGGCGTAGTCGAAGACCGTCATGTCGGGCGGCAGGGCAGGCGTCTGCGGGGCGTAGGCCAGCAGCCTGGCGCGCTCGCGGGGCTTGAGCGCGGCAAGCGGACGCTCGTCGAGCACGACCTCGCCGCGGTGCGGGACGATCGCGCCCATGACGGTCTTGAGCAGCGTGGACTTGCCCGCGCCGTTGGGCCCGATGATCGCCAGCCATTCGCCGCGCCGGACGTGCGCGTCCACGCCGGTCAGCACGTCGCGCTCGCCCAGGCGCACCGACAGGGCCGATACGCCGATCACGTGGCCACCCGCCTGGTCATGCGCAGGACGCCGACGAAGAACGGCGCCCCGACGAACATCGTGACGACCCCGATGGGCAGCTCGGCCGGCGCGATCACGGTACGGGCGATGAGGTCGGCCGCCACGAGGAAGGCCGCGCCGCCGATGAGCGACAGCGGCAGCACGATCCGGTACGACCCGCCCGCCAGCCGCCGGACGACGTGCGGCACGACCACGCCGACGAACCCGATGAGCCCGCTGACCGCGACGGCCGACGCGGTGGCCAGGGAGGCGGCCACGAGGACGGTCAGGCGTACCCGGCCGGCCCGTACGCCGAGGCTGCCGGCCTCCTCGTCGCCGACGCTGAGCACGTCCAGCATCCTGCCGTGCAGCAGGAGCAGGACGGAGGAGACCGCGGCGTACGGCAGGACCAGCAGGAGCTGGTCCCAACCGCCGCCGACGTCGCCGAGGATCCAGGAGTAGATGCGCTCCAGCTCCTCGACCTTGAGCTGCTGGACGAACGTCTGGATCGCGGTCAGGAACGACGTGACCGCGACCCCGGCCAGCACCAGGGTCGCGGTGCCGCCGCCGGGGCCGCCGGAGCGGCCGGCCGCGTTGCCCAGCGTGTACGCCAGGAACACCCCGCCCACCGCCCCCGCGAAGGCGGCGACCGGGATGCTCGCGCCGGCGCCGGGCAGCAGCACGATGGCCAGCGTCGTGGCCAGCCCGGCGCCGGAGGCGGCCCCCAGCAGGTACGGGTCGGCCAGCGGGTTGCGGAACACGCCCTGGTACCCGGCGCCGGCCATGGCCAGCAGGCCGCCCACGACCGCGGCGACGAGCACCCTGGGCAGGCGCAGCTCGTACAGCAGGCCCTGCTCGACCGGCGCGAGGCCCGAGTCGGCCGAGACGAACGGCAGCCAGTCCACCACCTGGAGGACCACCTGCCACGGCGAGATGTCCGCCGCGCCGCCGAGCAGCCCGGCGACCATCGTGAGGGCCAGCACGACCAGGGCGCCCGCCACCCACACAGGCCGCGCCCTGGACGGCTGCGCCTTGCCTGTCACCGTCAGCCCGTGCCGCCGGCCTTGGCCACGGCCGCGCCGATCGCCTCGGCCAGGTCCACGACGCGCGGGCCCCAGCGGGAGGCGAGGTCGTCGTCGAGCTGGATCACCTGGTCGTTCTTGACGGCCGACAGGTTCTTCCAGCCGGGCCGCTTGGCCAGCGTCTCCTTGCTCTGCTGGCAGCACTTGACGTCGGCCAGGAAGATCAGCGCGGGATCGGCCTGGGCGACGAACTCGGCCGACAGCTTGGGGTAGCCGCCCGCCGCGTCCGGGGCCTGGTCGGCGATGTTGGTCAGGCCGAACATGGCGTAGACCTGGCCGATGAACGTCCCGGACGTGGCGGCGTACGGCGTCTGGTCGAGCTCGTGGTAGTAGGTGAGCTTCTTGTCCTTGGGGGCGTCGGCGGCCAGTTTGTCCATGGCGGTCTTCATGCCGGTGACGACCTCGTCGGCCTTGGCCTTGTTGCCGGTGGCCGCGCCGATCTCGGCGATCTCCTCGTACGCCTCCTCCAGCTTGGTCGCGGCCGGTTCGAGCAGGACGGGGACGTTCACCTTGGCCAGCTCGGCGACGATCTTGTCCTGGTCGTTGGACAGGATCACCAGGTCGGGCTTCTTGGCGACGATGGCCTCGACGTTCGGCTTGAAGCCGGACAGGTCGCTCTTGGGGGCCTCGGGCGGGTAGTTCGACTGGTCGTCCACCGCGACGACCTGGGGGCCGGCGCCGAGCGCGAACAGCGTCTCGGTGTGGGTGGCCGAGAGCGAGACGATGCGTTCGGGCTTCTTGGCGAGGGTGACCTTGCCGTTGCCGGCCTCGACGGTGACCGGGAAGTCCCCGGTGCTCGCCGCCGCGGTCGTGGCAGGGGGGGCGGTGGGGGAATCGGTGGGGGAATTCGAGGGGGCGACATTGGCGCCGGTCTGGCCACATCCGGCCAGGACGAGCGTTCCCAGCAGCGCGCCCGCGAAGGCCGTGCGTACGGGCCTCACGAGTAGTCCTTTCACACTGTCGGAACCGAGAGACCCGCGATGAGCGACGGATCACCCTTTTCCACGAGGGTTGATGACGTCGGCGCAGAGGCAGGCGACCTGGCTATGACAGTTGCGGGACAGCGCCGGATTCGCACCGGACTTCGCTGCAGCACTGCGCGTCGGACAAACGTTATCAATGCCGCAGACGTCCTCGGCGTCAAGGGTGCGCGGACTCAGCGGGCGAGCTGCTCCTCCGCCGCGGCGATGATCTCCTGGAGCCGCAGGCCGTGCGCCGCGTCGAGCGGGTGGCCGCCGCCGCGCCGGACGGTCTGGGCGAACTCCTCCGCCACGGTCTCGAAGGGGTCCTCGTCGCCGGGCAGCAGGACGGCGTTGCCGGTCCTGCCGTACACCTCGACGGTCGAGGGCGGCAGGTCGCCGACGGCCGCCATGCACAGGGACGCCTCGCTGACCGCGCCGCCCTCGTGCTCCAGCAGCAGGCCGGTCCAGCCGAGCGGGTTGCCGTGCGCGCGCACGCCGACGACCCGGCCGAGCGCGGCGTCGAGCAGGTCGATCACGTGCGGGCCCACGTCCAGCAGGGCGCCGCGCTCCAGCCGCCACGGGGTGGCGAACGGGTTGTCGCCGAGCAGCGCGCCGGAGATGTTGACGGCGTGCCCGCCGAACGGCCGGATCTCGGCGCAGCGGGCCAGGAACGTGCGCGTCGGGGTCGCGTAACGCATGGTGAGCATCATCTGCGAGGGCACGCCCGTCTCCGCCACGGCCTCGGCCACGCGCATGGCGCCCTCGACCGAGTCGGCCAGCGGCTTCTCCAGCAGCAGCGCCTTGCCCGCGTGGGCGGCGCGGACGGCCAGCTCGGCCTGCACGCCGGGCGGCACGCAGAACGCCACGGCCTCGCAGGCGTCGAACAGCTCCTCGACGCGCTCGAACACGGGGGCGCCGAGCCTGGCGGCCTGGTCGGGGCGGCGGGCCCAGACGCCGGCGAGCCGGGTGTGCGGGCCTCTGGCCAGCATCGGCGCGTGCGCCATCTCCGCCCAGGGCCCCGCCCCGATCAACCCGACCGCGACCGGCTCCATCCATCCCCCTAAGTCCGCTTTCTCCCGACCTTAGATCCCTTTCCTCGTTCCCCTCCCACCGGCCCCCTGCGGCCGGGCCCGGGTCACCACTCCACCTCCAGCGCGCTCAGCCCGCGGCCCACCAGCGACCTGCGGTGGACGACGGGCGCGTCCGGGGCGAGCCGCAGGCCGGGCAGGCGGCGCCCGAGGACGTCGAGCGCGGTGCGCAGCTGGAGGCGGCCGAGCGCCGCCCCGACGCAGAAGTGGATGCCGTACCCGAAGACCAGGTGGTCGGCGGCGTTGGGGCGGTCGATCACGAACCGTTCGGGGTCGGCGAAGACGGTCTCGTCGTGCCCGGCGGAGTCGGTGGACAGCAGGACGAGCGAGCCCGCCGGGATCGTCACACCGTGCAGCGCGACGTCCTGGACGGTGTGGCGGAACGAGCCCAGCGAGGCGCCGTCGATCCGCATGCACTCCTCGACCGCCCCCGGGATCAGCGCCGGGGGCACCGGCCAGGCGTCCTCGCGCAGCAGTCGCAGGACGCTGTTGCCGAGCTGGTTCGGGACGGTGTCGTTGCCGCCGAGCAGGATCGTGGAGATCAGCTCGACGACCTCCCGGTGGGACAGCTCGTCGCCGATCAGCGAGGTCATCAGGGACGTGAAGTCGTCCCGGGGGTCCTTGGCGCGGGCGGCCACCAGGCGGTCGACGTAGTCGAGGTAGGCCAGGAAGCTGTCGGCCAGTTCAAGCTGGCGGGCGGGCGGCTGCGGCGACAGGAACAGCATGAACCAGTCCTTGACGTGCGCCTGCACGAACGCCTCGTCGGCCTCGGGCACGCCGATGAACCGGGCGGTCAGCTTGATCGACGGCTCGTGGCCGATCTCGCCGACGAAGTCGGCCCGGCCCCGGGGGGCGACCCGGTCGAGGACGTCCTCGTTCAGCCGCCGGAAGCGCTCCTCCATGGCGGCGACCGCGCGCGGCGTGAAGGCCCGGGAGACCGAGCGGCGCAGGCGGGTGTGGTCGGGCGGGTCCACGTTGGCCACGAAGCTGGACAGGAACGAGCCGTGCTCGCCCAGCTTGGCGCGGGTCCGCGGGGTGAGGCTGCGGGAGATCGTCAGCGACCCCTCGGAGGAGAAGCGGGCCGGGTCGCCGTACGCGGCGCGCACGTCGGCGTGGCGGGTCAGCACGTACGCGCCCAGGTGCTCGCTGCGGAACACCGGCTGTTCGGCGCGCAGGCGGCGCAGGAAGTCGTACGGCGCGGCGACGTGCCAGTCGGAGGCGACGTCGAAGTCCTCGGTCATCGCAGGATCCTCCGGGGGTTGTCGACGAGCATCTGGTGGAGCTGGTCGCCGGTGACGCCGCGCTCGCGCAGTTCGGGCACGACGTCGCGGGAGATGTGCAGGAGGTGGTAGTTCGGGTGGCGCCGCCGTACGACGTCGGGGTCGAACCGGTCGTTGAAGCAGTACGAGTCATGACCCAGCACCATCCGTCCGGCGTGGCCGCGTTCGCACATCGCCGCCACCACCGCCACCCGGTCCTCGAACGGACTGATCGTCTCGATGCCGAACCGGTCCATGCCCAGGTAGGAGCCGCCCGCCACCAGTTCCTCCAGGTACGCCAGGTCCGTCGAGTCGCCCGCGTGCCCGATCACCACCCGTTCCAGGTCCACGCCGAGCGAGCCGAGCAGCCGCTGCTGTTCCAGCCCGCCCCTGGAGGCGCTGTGCGAGTGCGTGGTGATCGGCGCGCCGGTGGCCAGATGGGCCTCGGCCACGGCCCGGAACACCCGCTCGCAGCCCTTGGTCATCCCGAGGTGGTCGGAGGCGCACTTGAGCATGGCCGCCTTGACCCCGGTCCGCCCGATCCCCTCCTCGATGTCGCGGACGAAGAACTCGGCCAGCCGGTCCGGGCCGCCGAACAACGACCCGGGCCCCCGGTTCCCGAAGTACGGGGGCAGCGCGTCGTAGGTGTAGAGCCCGGTGGCGGCCACGATGTTGACCTCGGTCAGCTCGGCCACCCGCTGGACGGCCGGGACGTACCGGCCGAGCCCGACGACGGTCAGGTCGACGATCGTGTCGACGCCCCCGGCCTTGAGCGCGTCGAGCTTGGCCGCCGCCTCGCGGGCGCGTTTCTCCAGGTCCCAGCCCTCGGGGACGTCCGGCCAGTTCCACAGGATCTCCGGGCTGAGCCCGAACACGTGCTCGTGCATGAGCGTCGCCCCGAGGTCGGCGACCGGCCCTCTCACGGTCTCAGGCACGGGAACCTCTCGTGCTCGAAGGGCCGGTTGACCTCCAGGCCGAGCCCGTCGGTCTGCCGGTACGGCAGCCCGGTGTAGAGGGCGTCGGCGTCGAAGTAGGTGACGGTGAACGACAGGCGGGCGGCGTCGCGGCGGTTGGCGGGCGCGCCGTGCACGGTGAGCGCGTGGTGCACGGTGGCGTCCCCGGCCCTGAGGTCGAGCGGCGGCGACAGCTCCAGCTCGCCGATCCAGGGATGCTGGCTGAGCTGGTCGTCCCCGGCGCGGGTGAAGCTGCGCCCGAGCAGGCCGCAGCGGTGCGATCCGCTGTAGAAGCGCAGCGATCCCATGTCGGCGGGCACGTCGGCCAGCGCCAGCCACACGGTCAGCATGGCCGAGCGGTCCATGGGCATCCACGGGAAGTCCTGGTGGAACTCGGTGGCGCCGTGCTCGCCCGGCTCCTTGACCAGCAGGTTGGTGACCTGGACGCGCACGGCCCGCACGCCGCCGAGCAGCCGTACGGCGTTGCGTCCCATGGCGGGGCTGGTGCTCAGGGCGCCGAACAGCTCGTCCTCGGCGGCGACGTCGCGCGACTGGCCGAAGGCCCGGTCGACCGGGGTGTCCCCGGCCCGGCTGCGGCCCCGCAGGCGTTCGCGGGCCCGTTCGCGCAGGTCGGCGACCGTGCCGGGGTCGACCAGCCGGTCCAGGCGGACCCAGCCGTGCGCGCCGAAGAACGCCACCTCGTCGTCCGTCGCCTGGCGTACCGGGATCTCCATGGCCACCAGTGTGCCATTCCAAGCAAGCGCTTGTTAAGATCCGGCGCGAGGAGGTTGCCGTGCGACGGTTCAGGTTCGGCGCGGTGCTGCGCGAGGCGCGGTCCGGCAAGGCGTGGGCAGAGAAGGCCAGGCGGCTGGAGGCGTCCGGCTTCGACGTGCTGCTGGTCCCCGACCATCTGGTCGGCCCCCGGTTCGCGCCCGTCGCGGCGCTGACGGCGGCGGCCTGCGCCACCACCCGGCTGCGCGTCGGCACGCTGGTGTTCGCCAACGACTTCCGGCACCCGGCCGTGCTGGCCAAGGAGGCCGCCACCCTCGACGTGCTCTCCGGCGGACGGCTGGAGCTGGGCCTCGGCACCGGCTGGATGGCCGGCGAGTACGCGGGCGCCGGGCTGCGGCTGGACCCGCCCGGCGTCCGCCTCGACCGGCTGCGCGAGGCCCTGGAGGTGATCAAAGGGCTGTGGGCCGGCGGTCCGCTGACCTACGAGGGCGAGCACTACCGGCTGGCCGGGCTGGAGCAGGCGCCCACGCCGATGCAGCGCCCCCACCCGCCGATCCTGCTGGGCGGCGGCGGCCCCCGCATGCTGCGCCTGGCCGCCGAGCACGCCGACATCGTCAACCTCGGCACCCGCGTCAAGCCGGACGGCACCGGCCCCGACCCGCGCGACGCGGGCCTGGAGGCGTTCCTCGCCAAGCTGGCGCTGCTGCGCCGCGGCCCCCGTCACCACCTGCTGGAGGTCGGCACCAGCGTGATGCAGGTGGGCGAGCGCAAGCCGGAGGAGTCGTGGAGCGCCGCCGACAGTTCCGGGCTCGGCGAGACGCCGCAGGTGCTGCTCGGCACCCGCCGCGACATCGTGGACAAGCTCCGCCACTGGCGCGACGAGCACGGCGTGTCCTACTTCGTGCTGCACCACGAGCGCGACCTGCCCGCCTTCACCCCCATCGTCGAGGAGCTGGCGGGCCTGCCGGATGATGGACCACATGGATGAGATGTTGTTGCTGAGGCACGGAGCCACCGAATGGAGCACGGTCGGCAAGCACACCGGCCGTACCGACCTGCCCTTGACGCCCGACGGGGAGGCCCAGGCCAGGGCGCTGGCGCCGCTGGTCAAGGAGGGCACGTTCGGGCTGGCGCTGGTCTCCCCCGCGCAGCGGGCCCGCCGTACGGCGGAGCTGGCCGGTTTGACGGACTACGAGGTCGACCCCGACCTGTGGGAGTGGGACTACGGCGGCTACGAGGGCATCACCTCGGTGGAGATCAGGAAGACCCGGCCGGGTTGGTACCTGTGGCGTGACGGCGTGATCCCCGGCGACGCCGAGCATCCGGGCGAGAGCGCCGCCGAGGTGGCCGCGCGCGCCGACCGGGTGATCGAGCGGGCCCGGCGGGCCGAGGGGCGGGTCGTGCTGGTGGCGCACGGCCATTTCCTGCGTGTGCTGGCCGCCCGCTGGCTCGGCCTCGACGCGGCGGACGGCCGGCTGCTGAGGCTCGACACCGGCACCTACTCGCGGCTCGGCTTCGAGCACTCCGAGCCGGTGCTGCTGAGCTGGAACTCGCCGGCCGCCTGACGGCCCGTCCCGTCGGTCGCGGCTCGAACTCGCCGGTCGTCCGGCGGCCCCGTCAGTCGCAGCCGAGGGTGGCGGCGGCGTGGATCAGCGCGCGGGCGAGGCCGGGGTCGCCCTCCACCGCGCAGGTGAAGGCGTCCGGGGGCCGGCGGCCGGCCACGAGCCGGCAGAAGTCCACCGCGTCCGCCGACACGAGCGCCGCGACCCGGCCGGGGGCGCGCGAGAGCGGGACGGTCCACGTGCCGCCCCCGGGGCCGGTCAGCACGACGGTGACCCGGACGTCGCGGCGCGGCCCCTTCAGCGCCCGCGGCAGCAGCGCCAGGCCGAACCCGGCGGCCAGGCGCACGTGCCCGTCGCGCGGCGGCACGGGCGGGCGGCCGGTCGCGGCCCTGATGTCGTCGGCGTGCGTCCAGGTCTCGAACGTGCGCTGGATCAGGGCCTGGCGCAGCGGCGCGCGGGCCGGACGCACCCCCGCCAGCCCCACCTCGACCCCGAGCAGCACCTCCCCTGCCACCGAGAGGCGTTCGACCAGCGACCCGGCCTGCTCCCGCCAGCGCCGGTGGTCCCCGGACGCGCCCGGCAGGCCCATGACGAACGCCACGGCGCCGTCGTTGGCGGCCAGATGGCCGACCAGGTCGCGGACCGTGCCGTGCCGCGCGATCGGCGCGTCCCACTGGGCCGGGCTCAGCCCGGCGAGCAGGTCGCCCATGAGCGCCACCTGCTCGGCGTACGGCACCGCCACGGACGCGACGGCCGGGCACGCGGCGAGGTGGTCCCCCTCGCCCGCGCCGTAGAGGTACGGGTCCGTCATGGCTGCCTCCGCGGCCGACGTTAACCCGGCCGCGCCCCCCGCGCCAGGCGGCTGCCGGGAAACGGCGCGAGCAGGGTCTCACGCCAGGGGCCTTCGAGGTAGCCGCGGGCCCGCCTGCCCCAGTCGAGCAGCCGGGGATCGGGCCGGACCTCGTCGTCGAGCCCGAGGGCGGCGTCGCGGGCCCGCTGGGCGGCCAGGTGGTCGTCGAGGGAGACGGCCCACATGGTGACGGCCTCGGTGTCGCAGAACAGCACCTCGTACAGGCCGGTCAGGGTGTGGCCGTGCTCGGCCAGCAGCGGGGCGCGCTCGGTGCGGACGGCCTCCAGGTAGTCCAGCGCGGCGCCGGGGCGTACGCGGGCGCTCTCGAACAGGTAGAACTCGGCGGCGGGGGCCTCGCCGAGCGGCGGGCAGCCGGGGGCGGCGCCGAGCGGTCTGGAGAAGGCGGAGAAGCGCAGGTCGTCGATGTCGGACAGGAACAGGCGCTCGTCCACGCCCTGGTAGATGTTCATCATCTGGCGCCAGCCGCCGTCCCACCCGCCGTGGCAGTCCCACAGCGTGACGGCCTTGAACTGGGGGTGCCCGGTGATGCCCACGGCGTAGAAGGCGCCGACGAGGTCGATCTCGCGCGACCTGATGGACATGCCGGAGGTCAGGGCGGGCTCGGCGCGGCTCTCGTCCTCGCGTTTGTAGCGGGTCAGCCAGGTCAGGTACTCCAGCGGACGCCGGGAGTTCATCGGCCGGAAGTCGACCTCTTCGAGCAGGTGGATCGCGCGCCGCACCACGCCTCCTCTACCAAGCATTTGCTTGGCACGAGAATAGCGATCAGGTCAGCGCCTGGGAAGGCTGCGGCCCCCTGCCGGTCAGCCACTCCAGCACCCGGCGGTGCCCGGAGGCGGCGTCCTCGAAGTGCCCCCAGTGCCAGTAGCGCGGCTGGTCACGCAGCCCGGTCACCCAGGTGCGGTAGGAGATGGAGGCGCCCGCGGGCGCCACGCCGTACGTGCGGACCACGACCTTGCCGCCCGGCGCGAACAGCACGTCGTCGGCGATCGGGTAGAGATTCATCCGGTCGAGCATGTCCGCCATCCTGACCGGCGGAAGGTCCAGGCCGGTTACGCCACCGGCGCGCCCCCGTTACGGGAGCGCGCCGGAGGTGAACAGGCTGTTACACGAGGAGGCCGTCGAACTCGCCGTCCTTCGCGCCGAGCACCAGGGCCCGGATCTCGTCGCGGGTATAGATGAGAGCAGGACCGTCGGGGAAGCGCGAGTTGCGGACCGCGATCCCTCCGTCGGGAAGCTCCGCGAGCTCCACGCAGTTGCCCTGCGAGTTGCTGTAGCGGCTCTTGCGCCAGGCGACCTGGGTGAGGTCGGCCGCGGGCATGCCGTTGTAGGTGTGGTTCATCTACATCTTTCTGAGAAGACCGCCGATGAGCTCGACGGTGCCCCCTGGCGTGGTGCTTTCCACGCACAGTTGCTCCATGGCGGTGAGGTACGGGTCGATGTCCTCACGTTTGTCCAGGTACAGGGCACCCCAGAGCTGCTCGACGTAGACAACGTCCGACAGGTCGGACTCGGGAAACCGCAAGATGCTGAACGCGCCCCCCTCGGCGGCGTGCTTGCCGAACCTGAAGGGCATCACCTGGAGGGTGATGTTGGGAAGGGCGGCGACTTCCAGCAGATGCTGGAGCTGCTCGGACATGACCTCCCGCCCGCCGATGGTCCGTTTGAGCGCCGCCTCGTCGATGACGGCCCACAGCTTGGGGCCGTCCTTCTGGGTGAAGCGCTCCTGGCGCTGCATGCGCATGTGCACGCGGCGCTCGATCTTGTCCGGACTGGCATCGGGGTTGCCGAGCTGGAAGACCGATCGCGCGTACGAGGCCGTCTGCAGCAGGCCGGGCACGAACTGCACCTCATAGGTGCGGATCACGCTCGCGGCCTCCTCCAGGCCCACGTACGTCGTGAACCACGAGGGCAGCTCGGCGGAGTACTTGTGCCACCACCCGGGGGTGTTGGCCTCGCGGACCATCTCCAGCAGGGCACGGCGTTCGGCATCGTCGACGACGCCGTACAGGGTGAGCAGGTCTTCCACGTCACGTGTCTTGAACCCGACACGCCCGAGCTCCATGCGGCTGATCTTGGACTCGGACGCCCGGATGTGGAATCCGGCCTGGCCGCGGTCGAGACCAGAGGCCTCGCGCAGGCGCCTGAGGCTCGCACCCAGCATGATGCGCCGAACGGTCGAACCGGAGCCGGGCGGATCAATGGACACGTGCTGCTCCTTGTGTCGTTTCCTTGAAGACACAGTCTGTCACTTAGCGGCCGAAAGATCATGGGCCGCGGACAAGATCCCCTTTCCCCCATATTGACCACTTGGGGAGAACCGTAGCGCCTGCACGAGTTGTCTGCACGTGCATTCGCTCTTGCACCTGCACGAGAGATTGGCGCAGAATGATCACGTGCAATCCACCACGGCGCCCGGCCAGTGGACCACGTTCGACTGGTGGCCGCCCGTCGGCTGGTGGCCGGAGGCGGCTCGCGATCTCCTGGTGACCGGCCCGTCCGCGAGCGCCACGTACGTGCTCCCCCCCACCGCCTCCTCGGTCCATTCCGCGCGCAGCTTCACCATGGGGACGTTGTCCGGCTGGGGGCTCGGCGAGCTGGTCGAGAACATGGAGTTGGTGGTCTCCGAACTCGCGACCAACGCCCTGCGTCACGGCCTGCGCCTCGACGAGCCCCGCTGCCAGCGCCCGGTCCACATGTCCCTGGTGCGCCGCGGCGGACTCGTCACCAGCGCGTTCACCGATCCCGGCACCTCGGTGCCCGTGCTGCGATACCCTGGCCCCCTTGACACCGGCGGCCTGGGTCTCCACATCGTCGAATCGCTCAGCCTCCGCTGGGGGTGGTCGGCACTCGCGCCCCACGGCAAGATCGTCTGGGCAGTCCTCTCCTGACGGAGGGGTGCTCTGCACTACCGTGGATGGTCATGGCTCACGGTGAGTCCCACGCGACCCCATGAGAGTGCTGACAGATGGAAGATCACCTGCTCGGCTGGCTGCGAACACTAGACGAAAACAGGCTTGCCCGCATCCTGGCCAACAGGCCCGACGCCATCGCGCCGCCCTGGCCCCGCCGGCTCGACACGCTGGCCCAGCGCCTGGGCAACGGCTTCGCCGTCATGGAGGCCATGCGGGGGCTGCCGCTGCCCGCCCTGCAACTGGCCGAGGCGGGCCTGACCATGAGCCGGCCGACGCCCGAGGGGCTGGCCGCCTTCCTCGGCGTCCCGGGTGAGACCGTGACCCCCTGGCTCGACCATCTGCATGACCACGCGCTGGCCTGGCCCGACCCCGACGGCGTGATCCATCTGGCCGAGGGCGTCGCGCGCTGGTGGGCGGCGCCGCTCGGCCTGGGCGAGCCGCTGGAGCACTACCTCAACTCCTGGACGATCAGCAACGACGCCCTGCGCGCCCTGGCCCGCGTGCTCGGCCTGCCCGCCCAAGGCAACAAGCGGCGCACGATCGCCCGCGTCATCGAGCTGCTGTCCGACCCCGGCCGCCTCGACCGGCTGGCGGCCACCGCCCCCGACGGCACGCTCGCCCTGCTCGGCCGCCTGGCCTGGGACGGCCCCGCCCGCGACGTCGACGGCGGCCGGTTCGTCGTCCCCGGCACGCCGGAGAAGTGGTGCGCCGACCACGGCCTGCTGTTCCGCCCGAGCTGGCACGTCGCCGAGATCCCCCGCGAGGTGGCGCTGTGCGTGCGCGGCCCCGGCTACCACCCGCCGTTCCAGCCCGAGGCTCCCGAGGTGGCCTCGATCCCGGTCGACCCCGAGGAGGTCGACCACCTGATGACGCTGGCCGCGCCGCACGTGGTGGAGCGGTGCGCGGCCCTGCTGGACAACACCTCCAAGAACCCGCTGCCGCTGCTCAAGACCGGCGGCGTGGGCGTGCGCGAGGTGCGCAGGGTGGCCAAGGAGACCGGCTGCGACGAGGACGAGACCCGCCTGCTGCTGGAGGTCTGCGCGGTGGCCAGGCTGCTGGCCTGGGACGAGCAGTCAGGCGGCATGATCCCCACCGACCGGTTCGACCGCTGGCGCCTCGACGAGGGCTCGGCCCGGCTGCGCGTGCTGCTGTCGGCATGGTGGCGGATGGAACGGTCGTCCCTGCGCAAGGTCGACGGCAAGTACGCCACCGTGCTCGGCGACGACCCCTCGGGCAGCGCGGTGGCCAGGGTGCGCAGGGCCGTGCTGGCGGCGCTGGCCCACCTGCCCGCAGGCACCGCCTTCGCCGACCGTGACAGCCTCGTGCGCAACGTCCACTGGCACGCCCCGCTGCTCGACCAGGCGCTGCTGGCCGAGTGCGCGCCGGCCGTCCTCGACGAGGCCACGCTGCTCGGCCTGCTGGCCAACGGCGCGCTCACCGACCTCGGCCGCGCCCTGGCCGGGCTGACCGCGGACCCCGGCGACGAGAACGACGACGCCGTCCCGCAGGTCGAGCACGATCCCGTGCTGGCCGAGGCGTCCACCAGGGCGCTGGCCAGCGTGCGCAGGAGCGCGCTGTTCGGCCCCGACCTCACCGCGGTGGTGACCGGGCCGCCGTCGGCCGAGCTGGCGGCGCTGCTCGACCGGGTGGCCGAGCGCGAGTCGCGCGGCGCGGCCTCGGTGTGGCGCTTCACCACCGAGAGCGTGCGCGGCGCGCTCGACCACGGCTACGACGCCGACGAGCTGCTCGACGAGCTGGCCGCGGTCGGCACGATCCCGCAGCCCCTTGAGTACCTGGTGCGCGACACCGCGCGCCGGCACGGCGAGGTGACGGTCTCCACGGTCGGCTGCGTCGTGCAGGCCGGCGACACCGGGCTGCTCGCCGAGATCGCCGGGCACCGGCGGCTGGCCCGGCTGGGGCTGCGGCTGCTGGCCCCCACGGTGCTGATCAGCGCCGCCCCGGCCGACCGCACGCTGGCCGCCCTGCGCGAGAACGGCTACTCCCCCGTGCCCGTCTCCGACACCGGCGAGATCACCATCCACCGGGCCAGGGCCGAGGAGCCGCACAACGGCAAGCTGATCCTGCTGCCCGGCGGGCAGGTGGCCGAGCTGTCGGAGTTCGCGGCCGGCTCCGGCGCGCAGCCGACGTACGTGATCGCCGAGCCGGCCCCCGACCCGCACGAGCACGCCCGCCGCCTGGTCGCGGCCGGCCGGGAGGACTCCGACAAGCACGGCCGCACCTGGGCGGTCATCGGCCGGATGGCCAACAGGCTGCCGACCGCCCAGCAGTCGCTGCTCGGCTTCGTCGTCGACCGCGGGGTCCGGGCGGGCATCACGCTGACCGACGGTCTGACGGCCACCATCAGCCACGGCGAGCTGCGCGCCGGGACGCTCGACGCCTGGTGCGAGGAGGCGGGCGACTACCTGGAGTTCCCCCTCGCCGAGATCGTCGAGGTGCGCGGAGCCTACTGAAGCTTCTCGGCCTTCTTCAGGTTCGACACCAGCTCCTCCAGGAACGCCGCGTAGCCCTGGTAGCTGAAGGGCGCCTCGGCGCGCCACGGGTAGTACTGGCCGGC
Source organism: Nonomuraea sp. NPDC047529 (assembly GCF_040642995.1). NCBI lineage: Bacteria > Bacillati > Actinomycetota > Actinomycetes > Streptosporangiales > Streptosporangiaceae > Nonomuraea > Nonomuraea sp. NPDC047529. Next base: position 183,541 of record NZ_JBEYTJ010000013.1, read on the forward strand.
CTTGACCGCCGGGAGCTTGGCGAAGGTGGGCTTCTTCAGCATCTCCTCGGGCTTGAGCGACTGGGTGCGGGTGTCGTAGAGGATCACGTCGGCGTCGTAGGTGTCGGCGTTCTCCCAGCTCAGGGTCTGGAAGAAGCCGCCGTCGTCGACCTTCGAGGGCTTGACGACGTTCAGGCCGTTCTCGGTGAGATGCACGATGTCGGGGTACTCGGGCGGGTTGACCACCCACATGGCGTCGGCGCCGCCGGACATCATGAGGATCTTGAGGTCCTTGAAGGCGGCCAGTTCCCTGGTCGCGGCCTCCATGCGGGCCTTGGCCTCGGGCACGCCCTGGAGGTCTGCGCCCAGCGACCTGGCCAGCTCCTCGTACTTGCCGATCACCTGGGTGGCGCTGCGGCCGGTGAGCATGACGCCGGCGGTGGGGGCGACCTGCTCGATGGTCTCCTTCGACTTCTCCGGCACGTACCAGAGGGTGCCCTTGACGTACATGCTGCTGACCAGCAGGTCGGGCTGGACGGAGATGTACTTCTCGACGTTGAACTCGTCCCAGACGTTGCCCAGGCCCTCGACCTTGGTGATGTCGACGTTGCCGACCTGCGGGTCGCTCGATCCGTCGGCCAGCTTGTGCGGGCCGAAGACGGCGACCGGGCGCACGCCGAAGTCCCACAGCGCGGCGGCCGCGCCCACCTGGGCCACCACCCGGGAGGGGCGCTCGGGCAGGTCCAGCTTCTTGTCACGGTCGTCGGTGAACGTCCAGCTCCGCGCGGCCGTGCCGGAGGGCGCGGCCGACGCGGACGCGCCGCCGCCCGCCGCCTCGGTGCCGCCGCAGGCCGACAGTGTCAGGGCCGCCGCGAGCCCTACCGTGGCGGCCAGGAAGCCCCTGCGCGCGAGTACCGGTCCCGACATGTCCATCTCCTAAGGTTAGGCTTGCCTTCATGCCGAGGCATTAGATTAGCCTTACCTAAGTTTGACCGCGACGAGAGGGGGTCGGGTGCGCCCGGCAGAGGACACCGCTGAGCCCGCCACCGGGCGACCGGCCGCGACCGTGGAGGGCCCGCGACCCCGCCGGCCCGCCACCGTGCTGGTGACCGGCCTGGTCGTGACCGCGGGGGTGCTGGCACTGGTGGCCGCGGCGAGCGTGGCGCTCGGGGCACGGTCGATGCCGCTCTCGACGGTGATCGACGCGCTGTTCGCCCCGGACGGCTCCAGCGACCACGTCGTCATCCGCGAGCTGCGCATCCCCCGAACGCTCCTTGGCATCGGCGTCGGCGCGACGCTGGGCCTGGCGGGGGCGCTCATCCAGAGCCTGACCCGCAACCCGCTGGCCGACCCCGGGCTGCTCGGCATCAACGAGGGCGCCGCGCTCGGCGTCACGCTCGCGCTCGGCCTGTTCGGCCTGTCCGACCCCGCCGTCTACGTCTGGTTCGCCTTCGGCGGTGCCGCGGTGGCCTCCGTCGTCGTCTACGCGCTGGCCTCGGCCGGCCGCTCCGGTGCCGGCCCGGTACGCCTGGCGCTGGCCGGCGTCGCGCTCGGCATGGTGTTCACGGCGGTGGCCTCGGCGATCCTGCGCATGGACGCGCAGACCTTCGACCGCATGCGGTTCTGGCTGACCGGCTCGCTGGCCGGGCAGAGCGCGGACACGCTGGTGCGGCTGGCGCCGTTCATGGTCGCGGGGCTGGCGCTCGGGCTGACGCTGGCCAGGCCGCTCAACATGCTCTCGCTCGGCGACGACGCCGGGCGCTCGCTGGGCGTCGCCGTCGGCAGGACGCGGGTGCTCACCGGCGTGGCCGTCACGCTGCTGTGCGGGGCCGCGACCGCCGCCGCCGGGCCGCTGTGGTTCGTCGGGCTGGTCGTGCCGCACGCCGTGCGCGCGCTGGTGGGCGGCGACCAGCGGTGGGTGCTGCCGTACTCGGCGCTGGCCGCGCCGGTGCTGCTGCTGGGCGCCGACGTCGTCGGACGGCTGATCGCGCGTCCGGGAGAGGTGCAGGTGGGCATCGTGTGGGCGGTGATCGGCGCGCCGATCTTCATCCTGCTGGCCAGGCGCAGGCGGGTGACGGCGCTGTGACCGTACGAGTCGGCCCGTGGTCCGTACGGCTCGCGCCCCGGTCCCTGCTCGTCTGCGCCGCCCTCGTGGCGATCGGCTGCGGGGTGGCCGTGGCGGCGATCGCGACCGGCGAGTTCACCGTCTCCGTGCCCGATGTCCTGGACGCCCTGTTCGGCCAGGGCACGCCGGTCGCCGAGCTGATCGTGAGTAAGCTGCGGGCCCCGCGCGTGGTCACCGGGCTGCTGGTCGGGGCGGCGTTCGGGGCGGGCGGCGCGATCTTCCAGAGCCTGACCAAGAACCCGCTGGGCAGCCCCGACTTCATCGGTTTCAGCGCCGGCGCCTCGACGGGCGGCATCGTCGCCGTCGTCGCGGGCGGGTCGGCCATGACGATCGCGGGCGGCGCGCTGGCCGGGTGCGTGGTCACCGCCGTCCTGGTCTACGCGCTGGCGTTCCGGCGCGGGGTGCAGGGCTACCGGCTGGTGCTGGTCGGCATCGGCGCCAACACGCTGCTGCTGGCGGTCAACAACTACCTGCTGACCAGGGCCAACATCAACGACGCGGCCACCGCGGGCGCGTGGCTGACCGGCAGCCTCAGCGGGCGCGGCTGGGACCACGCGATCCCGGTCGCGGTGGCGCTGGCCGTCCTGCTGCCGGTGTGCGCGCTGGTGGCGCGGCCGATGCGGATGATCGAGATGGGCGACGACGCGGCCAAGGCCATGGGCGTCAAGGTCGAGGCCGTACGGGCCGTGGCCGTCACCGCCGGGGTGCTGCTGACCGGCGTGGCCACCGCGGCGGCCGGGCCCGTCGTCTTCGTCGCGCTGGCCGCGCCGCAGATCGCCCGCCGCCTGACCCGCTCCCCCGGGGTCACCATGGGCACGTCGGCGCTCATGGGGGCCGTGCTGCTGACCGCCTCCGACCTGGTCGCCCAGCGGCTGCTCGCCCCGGCCCAGCTCCCGGTCGGGGTGGTCACCGCCGCGGTCGGCGGCACGTATCTCGCCCTGCTCCTGCGGAAGGACCGCCACTGATGGACGCCCCTCGCCTCTCGGGCACCGACCTCACCCTCGCCTACGACCAGCGCGTCGTGGCCACCGACCTCAGCGTGGCGATCCCGGACGAGTCCTTCACGGTGATCATCGGCCCGAACGCGTGCGGCAAGTCCACCCTGCTGCGCGCGCTGGCCAGGATGCTCAGGCCCAGGAAGGGCGCCGTGCACCTCGACGGGAGCGTGATCACCTCGCTGCCGTCGAAGGAGGTGGCGCGGCGGCTGGGCCTGCTGCCGCAGAGCTCGATCGTGCCCGACGGGATCAGCGTGGCCGACCTGGTGGCCCGCGGGCGGTACCCGCACCAGCGGCTCATGCGGCAGTGGTCGCGGGCCGACGAGGCGGCCGTGACCGAGGCCATGCGCGCGACCGACGTCGCCGAGCTGGCCGACCGGATCGTGGACGAGCTGTCCGGCGGGCAGCGGCAGCGGGTGTGGCTGGCCATGGCACTGGCCCAGGAGACGCCGATCCTGCTGCTGGACGAGCCCACCACGTTCCTGGACATCTCCCACCAGATCGAGGTGCTCGACCTCTGCGCCGACCTGCACGAGGCCGGCCGGACCATGGTGGCCGTGCTGCACGACCTCAACCAGGCGTGCCGGTACGCCACCCACCTGATCGTCATGCGGGCCGGCGAGGTCGTGGCCGAGGGCGTGCCGGCCGAGATCGTCACGTCCGAGCTGGTCCGCCGGGTGTTCGACCTGCGGTGCGAGATCATCCAGGACCCGCAGACGGGGACGCCGATGATCGTCCCCGAGGCGCGGCGGCGCGTGACCGCCCCCGCGCTGGGCTAGACCGGCCGCGCGAGGGCGTCGGCCAGGGCGGTGACACCCGCGACGGCGCGCTCGCGGCCGTACTCCTCGCGCAGCACCCCGGCCGCCTCCGCGCCCATCGCGGCCAGCAGGGTGTGGGCGAGCACGTCGGCGTCGGCGCCCGGACGGGCCTCGGCCAGCAGGATCGCACAATGACGATGCCAGAAGCGGTAGGCGCCGATGCGGTAGCGGGCGCCGGGGCTGGCCGTCTCGGACATGCGTACCAGGTCGAGGTGGGCGTAGAGGTAGTCGAGGTAGGCGGCCGTGAAGGCGGTCAGGCGCTCGGCGGCGGGCGCGCCGGGGCCGACGGGCGGCGGCCCGGACAGCACGCGCTGCTGCAGGTCGCGTTCGCGGGCGTCCAGCAGCGCCACCGCCAGCCCCGACTTGTCGCCGAACCTGCGGAACAGCGTGCCCTTGCCGACGCCCGCCTCGGCGGCGACCGCGTCCATCGACACGGCCTCCACGCCCTTCTCGGCGAACAGCCGCGCGGCGGCGGCCAGCACCTTCTCCCTGTTGCGCGCCGCGTCCGCGCGTTCCTTGACCGGTTTGCCGGTCAGCAGCTCCAGCGGCTCGCTTGACGAACCGGACTGCGGTCCGTTAACTTTCTGGCCATCCACACATCCGGACTTTAGTCCATTTCTCTTGGAGGCCACAATGACCATCACCCGCGAGGAACTGCACGCCCGTCTGGGCAGCGTGACCGTGCTCGACACGCTCGGCGGCTCCTACTACGCCCAGCAGCACCTGCCGGGGGCCGTCGCGCTGGTCGAGAGCGAGGTCGCCGAGCGCGCCGCCGAGTTGCTGCCCGACAAGGAGGCCCCCATCGTCACCTACTGCTCCAACCCGGCCTGCGGCAACAGCAAGGCCGTGGCCAACCGGCTGACCGCGCTCGGCTACACCGACGTCCGCCGGTACGTCGAGGGCATCGAGGACTGGGTCGGGGCCGGCCTGCCGGTCGAGTCGTCCCTGTGACCGTCGTACCGGGAACTGCTCACAGGACGCCGCAGCGGCGGACCGCGAGCAGCGCCAGCGCGCGGGTGACCTCGCGCAGCTCGGCCAGTTCGACCTGCTCCCTGGGCGCGTGCGCGAACCGGACGTCGCCGGGGCCGTAGTGCAGGGTCGGGACGCCGCCGGCCACGTACAGGCGCAGATCGCTCCCGTACGGCGCGGCGGCCTCGGCCGGACGGCGGCCCGCGACGTCGGAGACGGCCCGGTTCACCTCGCCGAGCAGCTCGTGCCCGGCGGGCAGCCGGCCGCTGGCGAACTGGCCGCCCGGCCAGGTCACCGCGGGCGGGTTGTCCCGCAGCCACGGGTGGGCGGCCGAGGCGACGGCCTCCTCGAAGGCCGCCCGCGCCGCGGCCGGGTCCTCCTCCAGCCGCACGCCGAGGCGTCCCTCGGCGACCAGCAGGTCGGGCACGGTGCTCGCCCAGTCGCCCGCACGCACGGTGCCGACCTCGATCGGGTACGGCATCGGGTTGCCGCCGAAGATCTCCGGGACGTCCCGGTTGCGCTCGGCCTCCAGGCGCCTGATCGCCTCGAACACCGGCCAGAAGACCTCGATCGCGTTGACGCCCTCGTACCTGGTGGCGCCGTGCGCGGCCCGGCCGGCGAGCTCCAGGCGGAAGGTCAGCGCGCCGGCGTTGGCGGTGATGACCGCGCCGCTGGTGGGCTCGGTGATCACCGCGGCCTCCGCCGTGTGCCCCCGGGCCAGGGTGGCGAACGCGCCGAGACCGCCGTCCTCCTCGCTGATCACGCAGTGCACGGCGAGCGGCCTGGCCAGGCGCACGCCCGCCCGCTTCAGCGCCCGTACGACGGCCAGGTTGGCCACCAGGCCGGCCTTCATGTCGCAGGCGCCCCTGCCGTGCAGCACGTCGCCGGTGATCCGGGCGGCGAACGGGTCGCTGCCCTCCCACTTGGCCAGGTCGCCCGTGGGGACGACGTCCACGTGGCCCTGGAGGGCGAGCGCGGGCACGCCCTCCCCCTCGGTCACGGCGGCGACGCCGTAGCCCTCCCGCCTGGGGGCCTCGGTGCCGGGGAAGCCCGGTTGGGCGGTGAGACCGGCGAGGTCGAGTTTCCAGACGTCCACGTCCAGGCCGGCCTCGGTGAGCAGGCGGGCGAAGCGGTGCTGGAGGTCGGACTCGGCGTCGGTGCCCGTCACGCTGGGGACCCGCACGGTCTCGGCCAGCAGGCCGACCGTCTCCGTCTCGTCGATGGCGTTGAGGACCCTGGCTTCCACGTCGCGCATGGAGCACACTTTCTCACGCCGTGAACTCCTTGCAGGACATGTGGTGATACAGGGCGTGCGTACCTGGATGAGCTGGATCGCGGTGACGCCGTTCGCCGTGTGGGCGGCGGTGCGGGTGAGCGGGTTCGAGCCGGACTGGCCGTGGGTGCCGATGGTGGCGTTCACGCCGCACGCGGCGGCGGGCGCGGTGCTGAGCCTGGCACTCGCCGGGCTGCTGCGGCGGTGGGCCGCGGGGGCGGTCGCGCTGGTCACGGTGCTGGCGCTCGGCGTCGCGGTGCTGCCGCGCGCCCTCCCTGAGCCCGCTGGGGCCGCCGCGGGCGGCGCGACGCTGCGCGTGCTGGCCGCCAACCTGCTGGTGGGCACGGCCGACGCGGCCGAGCTGGCCCGGCTGGTCAGATCGCTGCGCCCGGACGTGCTCACGTTGCAGGAGTTCACGCCTGCGGCCGAGCGGCGGCTGGAGGCGGCGGGAGTGCGCGAACCGCTGCCGTACGCGGTGACGCGGGCCACCGAGGGCGTGGGCGGCTCGGCCGTGTACGCCCGCCATCCCCTCGCGGCCGGCGAGCTGATCAAGCTGGGCGGGTTCGGGCAGGCCACGGCCGTGCTGACGCACCCCGGCGGGGCCCGGCTGGAGATCGTCTCGGTGCATCCCTGCGCGCCCAAACGGATGGGCCGGCAGCCGTGCTGGCTGGCGGGGCTGGAACGGCTGCCGCGCGGCGGCGGACGGCTGCGCGTGCTGGCCGGCGACTTCAACGCCACGCTCGACCACCGCCCGGTCCGCGAACTGCTGGCCGCGGGCTACCGGGACGCGGCCGCCGCCATGGGCCGGGGCCTGTCGCCGACGTGGGGCGGATGGGGTCCGGTGCCCGGCGTGGCGATCGACCACGTGCTGGCCGACGGCCGCATGGCGGTGCGGGACTTCCGGGTGCTCGGGCCGATCGGCAGCGACCACCGCCCGGTGTACGCCGAGCTCCGGCTGCCCTGACCCACCACCGGGCCCTGACCGGCGTCCGGCGGGACCTGGGACGATCGCGGACCGGCGGGGGCGCGGCGGCTCGTAAACTGTGACCCGTGGAAGCGCCCAAGTTCGAGATTCAGATGCTGCACGACCGCGTGATGATCCGGCTGGAGCAGGAGGCCGAGGAGCGGCGCAGCGGCTCCGGCATCGTCATCCCCGCGACGGTCAAGATGGCCAACCGGCTGTCGTGGGGCGAGGTCTGCGGCGTCGGCACGAACGTGCGCGCGGTCAAGGTGGGCGACAAGGTGCTGTTCAACCCGGAGGACCAGTTCGAGGTCGAGGTGCACGCGCGGGTCTACCTGGTCATGCGCGAGCGCGACCTGCACGCGGTGGCCACCCAGGAGACCGACCACGGCACGGGCCTCTACCTATGACACGCGGGTCCTGGCGAAGCTGACCCACAGCTCGGCGGCCCAGGTGGCGGCGGGCACGTCCGCGAGCACGCGCGTCGTGCGGCCGGTCAGGTCGAGCACCGACAGGCGGCGGCCGTTCCCGGCCTTCGTGACGGCGATCAGGTGGCTGTCGTCCCACCAGCCGAACAGGGCCTCCGGCTTGACGGCCACGCGCTGGGCGATCGTGCCGGTGGCGAGGTCGACCAGGCAGACCTGCTCCTTGAAGCGCGACGGGCACCAGGTCGTCAGGCGCTTGCCCGAGGGCGCGTAGGAGTCCTCGGGGCCGGTCGGCAGGCCCACGTCCGCGTACGTGCGCAGCACCGTGCCGTCGGCGGGGCGGTAGACGCGCAGGCCGGTGCCGTACATGCTGACGAGGTTGCCGTCGGGGCTCCACCAGAAGCCGGCCCGCCGGGCGAGCCCGGCGACCCGGACGGTGCTCGCGGTGCCCGCGCGCACGTCCACGACCGTGAAGCCGAGCACCCGCCACGTCCCGCTCACCTTCTGCTCGACGGTGAGCGCGACCTTCCTGCCGTCCCTGGACCAGGAGGCGTAGGAGGCCGTCATGGGCTTCTTGACGGTACGGATCGTGGCGGTCTTGCCCGTGGTCCGGTCGGTGACGACCACGGAGTCGAAGCCCGCCCGGTACGACGACGGCACCCCGGCCGTCAGGCGTCCGTCGGGCGAGACCGACACCTCCGACAGGCTCTTCTGCCGGGTGAAGGCGTCGCCGGTGGCGGCGCGGAGGTAGGTGCCGGCGGTGCCGAGGCCGTACGCGCTGAGCCGTACGGGATCGCCCGACTTTTCCTGATATTTCATTCCACCGGTTCCCGGCAATTCCAGGTCGGCCCTGGCGGCGGCCGGAGCGAGGAACGTCAGCGACAAGGCGACGGCGAGGTGAGCGATCACGCCCGCAGAATAGGCAGGGAAAGGCCGCGATTCCGGGAACGATAACGACCCGGTCTGAAAGCCCTTCGCCGGATCAGACGAAGCGCTGGGCGATTTCCAGCAGGTCGATGCCGAGCGTCAGCATGCCGAAGTAGACGATCACCCCGGCGGCGGCCACGGTCACCAGCAGCACGAGGATGCGCGCCGTCCAGCCCTGCCGCTTGTACCACTGCGTCCAGGCGTGCAGGGTCTGCTTGCCGAACTCCAGCACCCGGTGGGCCCAGTGGAACTCGGTGGCCAGCACCGCCAGCCCGGCGAACACCACGAGCCAGCCCGGCCCGGGGAACGGCACCATGATCAGGCCGCCGACCACCATCACCGCGCCGATGGCGCCCACCACGATCTTCAACGTGAGCGCGCCCGCGCGGGTGGACCTGACGCCGTCGAGCCAGCCCTTCAGGCCGGTACGGCGGCCGGGCATGGCGGAACGTTCGGCGGCCTCGTCCTTCATCACGTCGGCGTCGCCCGTCTCGGAGTTCTGGATCGGCACGTCTCCCCCGTGTCGTCGGCTTCCCTTCAGGATAAGGCCCACACCGGCAGGAACACTTGCAGACCACTAGCAGCTCACCAAACGGGACTAAGGGTAAAATTTCCGGACGTGGGGCACAGGATTCGGTAACTATCGGTTAATGTCTGCTATGCCCGAGGTCATCCTTCGCACCGTCACCGGCCCCATTCGCGCGGCCGCCGTGAACGGAGCCGTACTCCCCCACGAGCATCTGCGCAACGACATGCGCTGGGCGGTCGGCATCGACTCCGACCCGCACCGCTGGCTCGACGAGGAGACCACTGTCACCGCGGAGCTCCGTGAGCTCCGCCAGTCCGACGAGCTCAACCTGGTCGTCGACCTGACCTGTCTCGGCATGGGCCGCGACGCCGCCGCCCTGGCCCGCATCGCGGCGGGCAGCCGGGTGCCGGTGATCGCCTCGACCGGCTTCTTCGCCCAGCCGTTCACCGGCGTCGGCGACGAGGACGTCGAGCAGCTCACCCGGCGCCTGATGACCGAGATCTCCAGCGGCGTGGACGGCACAGGCGTCTTCCCCGGCGTGATCGGCGAGGTCGGCAGCTGGGGCGCCGAGCCCACCGCGTGGGAGGAGCGCTGCCTGCGCGCCGCCGCCCGCGCCTCCCGGCAGTCGCGCCTGCCCGTCGCCACCCACGGCCAGAACGCCCTGGCGCTGCTGGAGATCCTGCTCGGCGAGAACCTGCCCGGCTCCCGCGTGACCGTCGGCTACTCCGGCGACCTGGGCGGCGCCCGCAAGATCGCCGAGGCGGGCGCGTACGTCAGTCTCAGCGCCGTGGCGCTCGGCCCCGACCAGGCGGCCAGGATCGCGCTCGGCCTCATCGAGGACGGCCACGCCGACCGCCTGCTGCTCAGCACCGGACTGAGCCGCGTGGCCCAGGTCCAGCGCTACGGCGGCTGCGGCTACGCCCACCTGTTCCACAGCGTGCTCCCCCGCCTGCGCGAGGCCGGCACCGCCGAGGACGTCATCCGCCTGATCACCCGCGACAACCCCCTGCGCTGGCTGACCGACGGGATGCGCTGACGCCCTCCCGGCAAGATCGTCCCGGGGCGGCCGGACGGGCCCGCGATCGAACCGTGCCGCTAGGAACTCGCTAGGATCGGGACGACACGAGCCTGGCCGGGTGGGGGATGGTGAGCGAGCACACGCAACGCGGCGGGCGCCTGCGCGGGTCGTTCGCCGCGCTGTCGCGCCTGAACCGGGTGGGTGACATCCCGGTCGTGGTCATGCTGGCCTGGGCCGGGTGGCTGGCCGTCCCGTGGTCGTTCAGCGGTCTCGCCCAGGCCAGAGCGGCCGCGGCGGCCGCCGCGGCCGACACCGAACCCCCGCCCTCGGCCCACACCGCCGACACCGCCCCACCACCGCACACCCTCGCCTTCGAGGCCGCGGCACCGCCATACGCCCTCGACACCGCGCCGCCGTACACGCTCACCCCGGAGGACGGGGCGCCGCCGTACACGGTGGCCGGTGGTGCGGCTCCGGTTCGTGGGCCCCGGCCGGGTGCGGCGTGGGGGATTCCGGCACCTGCCGTACCCCATCCCGCGGCCACCGTCCGTCCCGGCCAGGCCGTCGCGGACGGCGACGCCTTCGTGGCGGGCGCGTGCCTGCTTCCGGGCCGCACGACCGCCGGCCCCGGCGCGTCCGACGCCGTGCCCGGTGGGGTGGGGGTCGTGGCGGCCGAGCGGGCGCGGATCGCCGGGGAGGTGCACGACGCCGCCGGTCACGGGCTGGCCGCCATCGCCATGCAGGCCGGGCTCGCGCTCGTCGCCCTCGACGACGACCCCGAGCAGGCGCGGGCCTCGCTCCGGGCGATCAGGGAGACCAGCACCACCGCCCTCGCCCACCTGCGCGCCGCGCTCGACGGCATCGACCCGCCGGCCGCCGACCTGCCCGGCCTCATCGCGGGCGTACGGGCCGCCGGGCTGCCCGTCGACGTCGAGCCGGCCGACCCCGCCGTGCCCGCTCACCTCAAGGGCGCCGTCTACCGGGTGGTCCGCGAGTCCCTCACCAACGTGCTCCGGCACGCCGGGCCGACCAGGGCGTCGGTGCGTCTGGCGCACGACCACCGCGCGTTCGTGCTGGAGGTCGCCGACCGCGGCGCGGGCTGGAACGGCGCGGACGAGGGCCGCGGGCTGGCCGGGATGCGCGCCCACGTCACCGAGGCGGGCGGCCGGTTCACCGCCGGGCCCCGCGAGGGCGGCGGCTTCCAGGTGACCGCCCGCTTCCCCCGGCCCACGGCATGACCACCCACACCCCCCACGGCCCGGCCCCGGACACCCCCGACCCCGCCTCCGGGCAGCCGGTGATCACGAACGCCCCACGACCCGCTTCCGGAGAGCCCGTGATCAGGGACGCACACCACCCCACTTCCGGGGAGCCGGTGATCAGGGTGGCGGTTGCGGATGATCAGGCCGTGGTGCGGATGGGGTTGCGGGCGCTGCTGGAGCGGGAGCCCGGCATGGAGTGCGTGGGCGAGGCGGCCGACGGCGCGGCGGCACTCGACCTGATCCGCCGCACCCGTCCCGACGTGCTGCTGCTCGACATCCGCATGCCCGGCACCGACGGCCTGGCCACGCTGCGCGCCGTGGCCGCCGACCCCACGCTGGGCGGCACCCGGATCGTGGTGGTGACCACGTTCGCCGTCGACGAGTACGTCTTCGCCGCCCTCCAGGCCGGGGCGAGCGGTTTCCTGCTCAAGGACAGCGCGCCCGACGAGCTGGTCAACGCCGTGCGGGTGGTGGCCGCGGGTGAGGCGCTGCTGTCGCCGTCCATCACCAGGAAGGTCATCGGCCTGTTCGGCCGCAGCGGCGCCGAGCCCGTCGAGGGCCTGGACACGCTCACCCCGCGCGAGCGCGAGCTGGTGGCGTGGGTGGCGACGGGCCGGTCCAACGACGAGATCGCCGGGGAGCTGGTGATCAGCCCCGACACCGTGCGCACCCACGTCAGCCGGGCCATGGTCAAGCTGCGCGCCCGCGACCGGGCCCAGCTCGTGGTGTTCGCCATGCGGGCCGGCCTCGCACTGCCGACCTGAGCGGCATCGGGCAGGGCCGGGGGCTACCTGAGGAAGCCCTCGTAGTTGCGCTGCTGGAGCTGGGCCTCGATCTGCTTGACCGTGTCCAGCCCCACGCCGACCATGATGAGCACGCTCGTCCCGCCGAACGGGAAGTTCTGCTGGGTGCCGGGGTCGCGCAGGATCGCGAACGCCACCAGCGGCAGCAGCGCCAGCACGCCGAGGTAGACGGCTCCGGGCGCGGTCAGCCGCGACAGCACGTACGCCAGGTAGCGGGCCGTCGGCACGCCCGGCCGGATCCCCGGCACGAACCCCCCGAACCGCCGCATGTTGTCGGCCACCTCGACGGGATTGAAGGTGATCGAGACGTAGAAGTAGGCGAAGGAGACGATCAGCAGCACGTACACGGTCATGTAGAGCGGATGGGTGCCGGCGGTCAGGTTGCGCGAGACCCACGCGCCCGCCTCCGCGCCGAGCAGCGGCGCGGCCAGCGTCGGCACGTAGAGCAGCGACGAGGTGAAGATCACCGGTACGATCCCCGCCTGGTTGACCTTGAGCGGGATGTACGTGCTGCTCCCCCCGTACATGCGCCGCCCCACCATGCGCTTGGCGTACTGGACGGGCACCCGCCGCTGTGCCTGCTCGACGAACACCACCGCCGCCACCAGGCACAGCCCGGCCGCCAGCATCACCCCGAACCCGAACGGCGTGAGCACGAAGATCTTCGCCATGTACCCCGGGAACACCGCCACGACCTGCGTGAACATCAGGATCGACATGCCGTTCCCGATCCCCCGGTCGGTGATCAGCTCGCCCATCCACATCACCACGCAGGTGCCCGCGACCATCGTCGTCACGATCACCGACACCGCGAAGAGCCCCTGGTCGCGCAGCAGCGGACGGGCGCAGCCGGGCAGCAGGTTCCCCGAGCGGGCCATGGCGACGATGGTGGTGGCGTTCAGCACGGCGAGGCCGACGGTCATGTATCGGGTGTACTGGGTGATCCGGGCCTGCCCGTTGGAGCCCTCCTTCCTGAGCGCGTCCAGGCGCGGCACCACGACGGCGAACAGCTGCATGATGATGCTGGCCGTGATGTAGGGCATGACGCCCAGCGCGAACACCGAGAGCTGGAGCATCGCGCCGCCGCTGAGCATCTGCATCATGTCGAAGACGCCGCCGCTCGCCGAGCCCACGCACTGCCGTACGGCCACGACGTCCACGCCGGGGGCGGGCATGATCTGGCCGAGGCGGAACAGCACGATCAGTCCCAGGGTGAACAGCAGTTTCCTGCGCAGTTCCGGCACCCGGAACGCTCTGGCGAAGACGGTCAGCATGAGCAGGAAGTCTGTCGGCGGGCGCGCCGGACGTCGTCCGTCCAGGCGAGGCACCCGTGTACGCAGATCCGCGTAGGTTGATCGCATGACGACCGTGTGGGTGATCAGCGGGCCGCCGGGGGCGGGCAAGTCCACGGTGGCGGCCGAGCTGCTGGCCCGCCTGTCGCCAGTGCCCGCGCTGCTCGACAAGGACACCGTCTACGGCGGGCTCGTCGCGGAGGTCCTGCGGGCGCACGGCCGCGACCAGGGCGAGCGCGAGGGCCCCTGGTACGACCGGCACGTCAAACGCCATGAGTACGAGGGCCTGACCAGGCTCGCCGCGCAGATCCGCGGCCACGGCTGCCCGGTGCTGCTCGACGGCCCGTTCACCACGCAGGTGCACGACGCGGCGCGCTGGACGCGGTGGGCCGGGGAGCTGGGCGGGCCGCCCGTACGCCTGCTGTGGGTGCGTTCGGACGGGCCGACGCTGCGTGCCCGGCTGGAGGCGCGCGGCCTGGGCAGGGACGCCGGCAAACTGGCCGCCTTCGCCGACTACCTGCGGAACGTCCGCGTGGACGAGCCGCCCGTCGTGCCGCACCTGGAGATCGACAACCGGCCGGGCGCGCCATCGGTCGGCGACCAGCTCACGGCGGCGGGTATACCGCCGCGAACACCGCCGGCAGCCGGGGGACGAGCCGGGTGAACCGCCCCTCCTCGTAGGAGGCGCCGGGCTCGTTGCTGAGCTGCTGGGAGACGAGCCCGGCGATCAGGCTCGCGGCCAGGGCGAGCCCGTCCTCACCCGCGGCGTCGGCACGCAGCTCACCGCGCTCGACGGCGGCCCTGATCAGGACGGCGAAGTGCTCGTGGACGGCCAGCGCGGGCGCGTACGCCTCGGGCGAGGGCGCGAACCCCGGCACCGGCCGCCAGAACATCAGCTGGGCCAGCACCTGGTTCTCCATGATCCACCGCGCCCCGGCCTCCAGGGACGGGCCCATGGCCGCCAGCCCCGGCTCGTGCGGCTCGGCCCCCCGCCGCACGGCCTCCAGGTAGCCCTCCTGCCCGCGCCTGAACAGGGCGTCGTAGACCGCGTGCCGGGACGGGAAGTACTTGTACAGCGAGGGCGGCTGGATGCCGAGCCGCCTGGCCACGGTCGCCAGGCTCAGCCCGGCGACGCCCTCCTCCGCCATCACGTCGAGCGCGATGGCGAGGATCTCGGCCTGTGTCTCGGCTCGCCGTCGCGCTCGCCGGTCGGGAATGTCAGCCACGTGTATTAGCTTAAGCTATAGGTAGTAGCCAAAGCTATGGGAGGTGTGGCACGTGTCGCGCGACATCGAGCTGATCGGCCTGCGGCAGAACAACCTGAAGGACGTCACGCTGCGGCTGCCCAAGGAGCGGCTGACCGTGTTCACCGGTGTGTCGGGGTCGGGCAAGTCCTCGATCGTGTTCGGCACCGTCGCCACGGAGTCGCAGCGGCAGCTCAACGAGACCTTCAGCGCGTTCGTCAGGAACCGGCTGCCCAAGCACGAGCGCCCGCGCGCCGAGCGCATGTCCGGCCTGACCGCGGCCGTGATCGTGGACCAGCGGCCGGTCGGCGGCGGCGCGCGCTCGACCGTGGGCACGATGACCGAGGTGCACGCGATCCTGCGGGTGCTGTTCTCGCGGCGCGGCGAGCCGTCGGCCGGGCCCGCGACGGCGTACTCGTTCAACGACCCGCAGGGCATGTGCCCGGTCTGCGACGGCCTGGGGAAGAAGGTGGAGGCCGACCTCGGCAGGCTGCTCGACGAGGAGCTGTCGCTGAACGAGGGCGCGATCCGGATGGCCCCGCCCGGGTCGTACGTGTGGCAGCTCTACGCCAGGTCCGGGCTGTTCGACCCCGACAAGCCGGTGCGCGCCTTCACGCCCGAGGAGCGCGACCTGCTGCTGTACGGCGGCGGCTTCAAGGTCAACCGGGGCGAGTACACCAACACCTACGAGGGCCTGGTCACCCGGTTCGAGCGCGTCCACCTCAAGCGCGACCTCGACCGGCTCGACAAGGCCGCGGCGCCGTACGTGCGCCAGGGCACGTGCCCGGAGTGCGGCGGCCGGCGGCTCAACGCGGCCGCGCTGGCCTCGCTCATCGGCGGGCTGTCCATCGCCGACCACTGCGCGATGGAGGTCACCGACCTCATCGGCGTGCTGGAGGGCCTGGACGACCCGGTGGCGGAGGCGGCGGTGGAGTCGTTGCGCAGGATCGACGCCATCGGGCTCGGCTACCTCAGCCTCGACCGGGAGACGCCGACGTTGTCGGGCGGCGAGGCGCAGCGGCTCAAGACCGTGCGGAACCTGGGCAGCAGCCTCACCGGCATGACGTACATCTTCGACGAGCCCAGCGTGGGGCTGCACCCGCGTGACGTCCACCTGCTCGGCGACCTGCTGGTGGAGCTGCGCGACAAGGGCAACACGGTGCTGGTCGTCGAGCACGACCGCGACCTGATCGAGCTGGCCGACCACGTGGTGGACATGGGGCCGGGCGCGGGCACGCGGGGCGGCCGGGTCGTGTTCGAGGGCACGGTGGCCGGGCTGGCGTCCGGTGACACGCTGACCGGCCGCATGATGCGGCGCGTCACAGGGCTCAAGGACGCCGTCCGCGCGCCGTCCGGCTGGCTGACCGTCGAGGGCGCGAACGCCCACAACCTCAAGGACGTCACCGTACGCGTGCCGCTCGGCGTGCTCACCGCGGTCACCGGCGTGGCGGGGTCGGGCAAGAGCACGCTGATGCGCCGGGAGCTGGTCGCCCGCCATCCGCACGTGGTGCTCATCGACCAGTCGGCCATCGGCGGGTCGCCGCGCTCGACGCCGGCGACGTACCTGGAGGCCATGGACCCCCTGCGCAAGCTGTTCGCCGACGCCAACGGGGTGCGGCCGGGGCTGTTCAGCTTCAACTCGGCCGGCGCGTGCCCGGTGTGCAAGGGCCGCGGCGAGATCCGGACGGACCTGGCGTTCATGGACCCGGTGACCCGCGCGTGCGACGCCTGCGGGGGCAGCCGGTACAGCGAGGAGGCGCTGTCGTACACGGTGGCGGGCCGCACGATCGCGGAGGTGCTGGCGATGACGGCCGAGGAGGCCACGGGGCTGTTCGACCTGCCCGGCATCGGCGGGCTCGGCGCGCTGGGGCTCGGCTACCTGACGCTCGGGCAGCCGCTCAGCACGCTGTCCGGCGGGGAGCGGCAGCGGCTGAAGCTGGCGCACCGGATGCGCGAGCGCGGCCAGGTGTACGTCTTCGACGAGCCGACGACCGGGCTGCACATGGCCGACGTCGACACGCTGCTGGCCCTGCTCGACCGGCTGGTGGACGAGGGCGACACGGTCGTCGTCGTCGAGCACGACCTCGACGTGGTCAAGCACGCCGACTGGGTCATCGACCTCGGCCCCGAGGCGGGCCGGCACGGCGGCGAGGTGATCTTCGAGGGCACTCCGGCCGAACTGACCGAAGCATCCACCTATACCGCGAAATATCTGATCAAGTCACTCGATAGTCGTCATCCCGGGCGTCCAGCACGGCCATATGGCCCGGCAGGTGGCCGATCGCGTACTCCACGCCGCTCGCCATGACCGCCGCCTGCGGCGTCACCCCGCAGGCCCAGAACAGCGGCACCTCGCCGGGCCGCACCTCCACCGGGTCCCCGAAGTCGGGCCGGTCCAGGTCGAGGACGCCGATCGCGGCCGGGTCGCCGACGTGCACCGGCGAGCCGTGCACCCGCGGATACCTGCCGGTCACCTCGACAGCGGTCTCCACCAGCTCCTCCGGGACCGGCCGCATCGAGACGACGAGCGGGCCCGACAGCGTGGCGGTGGACTCGCACGGCACGTTCGTGCGGTACATCGGCACGTTCCGGCCCTGTTCCAGGTGCCGTACCGGGACCCCGGCGGCCAGCAGCGCCCCCTCGAAGGTGAAGCTGCAGCCGATGAGGAACGGCACGAGGTCCGCCCGCCACCGGCCGGTCACCTCGTCCAGGTCGGCCACCGGCTCGCCGCCCAGGTAGAGGCGGTAGCCGGGCAGGTCGGTCCGCAGGTCGCCGCGGAACAGGGTGGTCGACCAGGCGCCCGGCTCGCCCACGTCCAGGACGGGGCAGGCCTTGGGGTTGCGGTGGGCGAACAGCAGCAGCTCGTACCGCAGCCGGGCGGGCACGGCGATCAAGTTGGCCTGCGTCCAGCCGCGGCACCAGCCCGCCGTGGGCACCCGTTCACCGGCGCGGAAGCGCGCCCGCGCCTGTGCGGGGCTCAAGGTGGCGACGTCCACCCTTCGACACTATGGCGGCCGGTGCACGCGGTCCACAACGCGGCTATCGCGGTGTTTTCCGGGTAGCGGGCCGGTTGTGCGATTAGACGTCAACCTCCTCGACTACCTCCTCATCGCGGTCTACTTCGCCACCGTGCTCGCGATCGGGATCGCCGCCCGCCGCCGGATCAGCTCCAGCCTCGACTTCTTCCTCGCGGGCCGGGGGCTGCCCGCCTGGATCACCGGGCTGGCGTTCGTGTCGGCCAACCTGGGCGCGATCGAGATCCTCGGCATGGCGGCCAACGGCGCCCAGTACGGCGCGATGACCGTGCACTACTACTGGATCGGCGCCGTCCCCGCGATGGTGTTCCTCGGCATCGTCATGATGCCCTTCTACTACCGCTCGAAGGTGCGCAGCGTCCCGGAGTTCCTGCGCAGGCGCTTCAACGGCGCCACCCAGCTGCTGAACGCCCTCATGTTCGCGGTCGCGCAGATCCTCATCGCCGGCGTGAACCTGTACGCGCTCGCCCTGGTCATGGAGGCCCTGCTCGGCTGGCCGCTACCGGTGTCGGTGGTCGTCTCGGCGCTGATCGTGCTCTCCTACATCACGCTCGGCGGCCTGTCCTCGGCGATCTACAACGAGGTGCTGCAGTTCTTCGTGATCCTCGCCGGGCTGATCCCGCTGACCGTGCTCGGCCTGATCAAGGTCGGCGGCGTGTCCGGCCTGTTCGACAAGGTGCGCCGGAGCGCGCTCGGCGAGGGCGGCCTGCACACCTGGGCCGGGACCGCGGGCTCCAACCCGATGCAGGCCCACTGGATCGGGATCGTCTTCGGCCTGGGGTTCGTGCTCTCCTTCGGCTACTGGACGACGAACTTCGCCGAGGTGCAGCGCGCCCTGTCGGCCAGGAACACCAACGCGGCCCGGATGACGCCGATCATCGCGGCCTTCCCCAAGCTGTTCATCCCGCTGGTGACGGTGCTGCCGGGGATGATCGCGCTGGTGCTCTTCGGCGACCTGGGCAAGGGCCAGGACTACAACGACGCGATCCCGCTGCTCATGCGCGACCTGCTGCCGAACGGCGTGCTCGGCGTCGCGGTGACCGGGCTGCTGGCCTCGTTCATGGCGGGGATGGCGGCCAACATCAGCGGGTTCAACACGGTGTTCACCAACGACATCTGGCAGGCGCACGTACGGCCCGGCCGCCCGGACGTCCACTACCTGAAGGTGGGACGGGTGGCGACCGTCGCCGGGGTGGCGCTCGGCGTGGGCACGGCGTTCATCGCGGCCGGCTACTCCAACATCATGAACTACCTGCAGGCGTTGTTCAGCTTCTTCAACGCGCCGCTGTTCGCGACGTTCGTCGTCGGGCTGTTCTGGCGGCGGATGACGCCGTGGGCGGGGTTCTGGGGGCTGCTGGCGGGGACGGCGAGCGCCTTCGCGTCGTACTTCGCGTACAAGGCCGGGGTGGTGAACTTCGGCACCGAGCTGAACGCCAGCTTCTGGGGCGCGGGCGTGGCCTTCGTGGTGGACGTGCTGGTGTCGGTGATCGTCACGCTGGTCACCACGCCCAAGCCGGAGGCGGAACTGCGCGGCCTGGTGTACGGCCTGAGCGCCGTGGACCTGGAGGACGACGCCCTCGCCGGCGACCGGCGCTGGTACCGCTCGCCGGTGCTGCTCGGCACCGGCGCCGTCATTCTGGCCGCCCTCTTGTACGGAGTGATCCTGTGAGTGACATCCGGATGGTGATCGGCGGGCTGTTCCTGCTGTACGGGGTGATCCTGATCGTGGCGGGGGTGCTCGGGGACGTGGTCAATCTGTGGACGGGGCTTCCGATGGCCGTCTTCGGCGCCGCCTTCGTCGCCTGGGCCCGCATCCGCCCGATCTGACCCTCCGACCCCCTCCCCTGCCCGAGGCCCCTCTGAGCCCACTCCGGGCCCGTGCGGGGGTCGTGCGGGGGCCGATGGTCCGGTTTTGTTCCGGGGGCTCGGCCCGGCGCCGCTGTGGCACCGGGCCGGAGCCGCCCGCGCCCGTTCTTGTGCTCGGCCCTCGCCCTCCGAACCCGGATCCGGTACGCGCCCCCGCCCCGGAACCTCGGCGTCAGTACTCGACCTCGAAGGTGTGGGGACCGAGGCCGTACCCGTCGCCACGCGGGACGACGTACCCCCGGCCCGCGAGGGTGGCCAGGCTTTCGCGCACCTCGTCCCCCTCCAGGCCGGTCGCCCGGATCACCGCCTCCAGCCCGGCCACGCCGTCGGACTCGATCGCCTGCGAGGCCACCGCCTCGTAGACGTGGATGTCGACGTCCGACAGTTCCTGCACGTCATGCCCCTCGGACATCAACGTTGCCTCGCCCCCTCCCGCAGCCGGGCCGGATCGACCTCGCGGTCGGGGAACCTGCGAAGGTATTCTGCCTCTAGCTCATTGGTACGGGAAGTGTGACGTGCCAGAGCATCGTCTGATCCATGGAAGAATGTGTCACTACGAGTGGCATGGAGTTGCCGCAGCTCGCGTACCACATCCTCGTCGCTGAGCTGGGCCGGATCTATTCCCATCGTCGTCATGGGTTCCCTCTACCCCAGACACCCCCGACAATATCTGTCACAATTCCTGACATATAGCCATTGTTTGGGAGCGATTCGTCGCCTTACCTTCCCGTTATGGACCTCGAGCTCAGGCACCTCAGGATCGTCCGCGCGGTAGCGGACGCGGGAAGTGTGAGCAAGGCCGCGTCCCTGCTCGGGCTGGCGCAGCCGGCCCTCACCGCCCAGCTCAAACGTATCGAGAGGGTGCTCGGCGGCGCCCTGTTCGAACGTGACCGTCACGGGGCCCGGCCCACGCGACTCGGCGAGCTGGTTCTCGCCCGGGCGCGCGTGCTGCTCCCCGCGGCAAAGGAACTGCAGGACGAAGCCGTACGATTCGCCCACACCCCCTCCCCCGGCTTCCGCATCGGCGCCACCAACGGCCCGATACTCGGCGGCCTGGTCGACCGGCTGGCCGCGGAGCGCACGGTCACCACGTTCACGTCCTGGTCAACGCACGAGCTGATCAACATGGTCGAGCTCGGCCGCCTCGACTACGTGCTGACCGGCGCCTGCGGCGACTCCGGCACCCCCACGGGAACACTCCTGTGGGAGACGATCAGCCTCGACCCGGTCTTCTGCCTCGTCGGCGAGGACCATCCGCTCGCCAAGGAGAAGGAGGTGGAGCTGGCCGACCTGGCCGGCGAACAATGGGCGGTCACGCCCGGCGACGGCTGCTTCGCCGACTGCTTCGCCATGGCGTGCGCACGGGCCGGCTTCACCCCCGAGACGATCTACGAGACGGACGTGCCGACCTGCACCCACCTCGCCCAGGTGGGCCGCGCCGTGGTGCTCTGCCAGGCGACCCACCAGGCCCTGCCCGGGCTGGCCATGGTCCCGCTCTCCGGCGCGCCGCTGCGCTGGCGGCAGCTCCTCGGCCGCCACCCCACCGCCCCCGACGCCACCTGGGTCGTCGCCCAGGCCAAACAGGCGCACACCGAGGCCGTACGTCGCAGTCCGGTCTACTCCGATTGGCTCGTACGCAACCCGGCGTACGGCACCGCTCCATAACACCCTGATAGGAGTGAAGTAGTACTCCTCGCCCCCCGGGCCCGCCGTTAACGTGGCGTGGCGACACCCCCGGCGGCAAGGAGACAACCAGCTCGACCCACCGGCGCTGATCGCGAACGCGATCGGCGCATCAGCCATGTCCACCGAACGCCGCCGACGTACGCCCAGAAGAGCCCCGGCGCCCTGGCGACCCCGCCGACACCCACGTCCACCTCATCGACGAGCCCACCTCCGATCGGGCCCCCGCACCCCGGCCCCCGGGGACCCACCTCCAGGCGAGGCACTACTCCACCTGGTACTCCCACCCCTCCTGCCACGCGAACGGCGCATCCACCAGATCCTCCAGCGGAGTCCCCTCCAGCAGGTTCTGCAACGCCCACCGATTGGCCGAATGGGACACCACCAGCACCGTGGCCCCCTGCCACTCCTCCCGCAGCTCCCCCAGGAATGCGGCCGTCTCCGCCACGACCTGCCGATAACTCTGCCCACCAGGCCAAGGCGTGTCGATGTGCCCCCTGCGCAGGGCCGCGACCTCGCTCACGGGCCGCCCGTTGTAACTGCCGTAGTCGCACTCCCGGAGCCGCGCGTCGAGCCGGACCTCCTTCCCACCCCCGAACGCCACCTCCACCGTCTCGACCGCCCTGCGCAGATCGGAGCAGTAGACGACGTCCACTCCCCGCCTCCGCATCCCGAGCTCGGCGGCCAGCTCCCGCCCCCGCTCGGACAACTCCCCGGGAAGCCACCCGGTGGCAACCCCGATCTCGTTGTCCACAGTGATGGAATGGGTCTCGTACACCACTTTGACCGCCATGACGGCACCGTACCTCCGCCCCTCAAGCCCCCTCATTCCGCCCACAGCAAACACGACCCGTAACCGAGACCCGAATATGATCGACACGACTCCACCAACCTTGCCGGGCATGGAATGATGTCCGCGGGACACCGTCCCCGTCCGGCCGTGCGACACCCGGATCCGATGCTCTAGCCTTGACATGCGCGAGCCTCACCAAGATCCACCCGCCGCACACCGCACGCCACAACTGAATCCAGGGGCGGTAGCTCAGCCGGTCAGAGCATCGGACTCATAATCCGTGGGTCGTGGGTTCAAGTCCCACCCGCCCTACTCATCAAAACCGCATCCGACCTGGGGTTTCTCGCTTCTCGCCACCCTCGGATCTTGTTGTTGATCATGGTTGGTTGCTCGATGGTTGCTCTTGTGTACGCACCGTGTATGCCGGTAGATCATTTAGACCGCCATCGTCAGTTCAGACCCCGGCGACGACCAACAGAAGATCAAGCAAGAAGGCCTGGACGGCGTCGCGAGCCAGTAATGACCTCAGGCGGGGTCAAGTCTCGCCCAAGCCGCCCCGTCAGGCTTCCCGGGCGTTTCCAGCCAGCAGATAAAAGATCCGCTGCTTCTCGCAGAGGGCTGCAGCACCGTCTCCGCGACAGCCGTATAGACAAACAAGCAAGGCCCGCCCACGAACCGGGCGGGCCCGCCGGGCTCGCTGCATCAGATGGTGGCGTCGCCGGTGTGGTTCGGCAGTGTGATCAGCCGGGCGCTCTGGGCGCCTGCGGCTGCGGTGTTGATGAGGGCGGCGGTGGATTCGGCGGCGGCGCGGGCCACCTCTGGGTAAACGCTGGTGTAGGTGTCTCGGGTGAAGGTGGATGAAACATGCCCGAGCGTCTCCTGCACGACCTTCAGATCGACCCCGGCAGCGAGCATGATCGACGCGGCGCCGTGGCGGAGGTCGTGCAGCCGCACCGGTGGCAACCCCGCCTGGAAGGCCAGCAGGTAGAACTGGTCGCTGACCTGCTGCGGATGCAGTGGCCGGCCGAGCTCGTCGGTGAAGACGAACCCGCTGTCCGTCCACGCCTCCCCCGCGGCCAGTTGCTCGGCCGCCTGCCGTTTGCGATGTGCGCGTAGCGCCGTGACGGTGTCGGCGTCCAAGGCGATGGTGCGGTCGCTTGCCTCGGTCTTCGGCCTGCCCTGCACCGGCTCCCACCCCAGCTGGGTGATCTGCCAGTGCACCCCAGCGGTCCCGGCAGCCAGGTCGACGTCCTTCCACCGCAGCCCGACCGCCTCACCCCGGCGCAGCCCGCGCAAGGCGATCAACCGGTACAGCGCGAACAGCCGATGGGTAGCCGCCTGGGCGAGGAAGGCAAAGGTGTGCGAGGGCGTCCACACCATCACCGGCGACGGACGCGGCACGGACGCGTACACGTTGATCATGCAAGCACGGCTGAGCCGAGCGCCGCGCCGCCGCTGCTCGACATCGAGCCGCTCCTGCAGATCCCGGTTCCAGGCGGCGACCCGCTCATCGGT
Source organism: Nonomuraea sp. NPDC047529 (assembly GCF_040642995.1). Taxonomy (NCBI): domain Bacteria; kingdom Bacillati; phylum Actinomycetota; class Actinomycetes; order Streptosporangiales; family Streptosporangiaceae; genus Nonomuraea; species Nonomuraea sp. NPDC047529. The sequence continues at coordinate 207,053 of NZ_JBEYTJ010000013.1, forward strand.
CCACACCAGCGCCTTCGGCCGTTCGGCGTCAGGGAGTTCGACGACCGTGGCCGGGTTGAAGTCGATCAGCCGATCCTGCTTGATCGCGATGTTCAGCGCATGCCGCAAGGTGGCGCGGATGCGATGCATAGTGGCCGGGCCCACCGGCCGCCGATACCGCACCTTGACCCGCTCCTCGGGATCGCCGCTGGCGCGGGCGGTGACGATGACGTCGTTGAACTCCTCGATCGCATCGAACATCCCCGCCACATCCGACACCCGCAGCCGATCAAGCCGGATGTCACCGAGGTAGGGGGTGAAGTACAGGCGGATGTGCGCCTCGTACGACCGGCGCGTGGTCACATCGATCTTCCGCTTACGCCGCAGGAACTCCTCCATCCACTCGGCGACTGTGACGGTGGGGTTGAGGTCCTGGCGGGTACGGACCTTGCGGCGCACCTCCTCCACCGGCGGCAGCGCCTTGCTGTCCTTGAGCACGGCCAGCATCAGCTCGGTGATCTTCCGCTGCACGTGCGGGTCCTCATCCAACGCCAGCAGCGCCCGGGCCTGCTCCAGGTCAGCCTCGACCTCCTCCAGGCTAGCGAAGCCGCGACGCCGCAGGGGGTTACGCCGCTGACCGTCAGCGTGTGCGGGCAGCTCCAGCTGGTAGGCCCACGTGCCGTGGGTGCTGCTCCAGCGTTCCCTGCCACCGGGGCGGCGCAGCTTCGGGCACGCCTTGCCCAGCCTCTTGCCGGTCGCCTCGTCCCGGCAGGAACACGTCTTGAAGGTGGTTCCGTTCATCGTCGCTGTTGCGCCTTCCTTTGTTCGCTGATTTCGCGTCGCCGGCTTGCCTGACGTCGCGCTTGCTGCGGCGCTCCCCACACCGGCGCCCCGTACGGTTCGGCCGCTGCTAGAGCCTGTACGGAGTTGAGATCAGAGGGATTGCCTGCGGTACGGCCGGCAGTCCTGGTAGGCCATCGAACATGGCGCGTGGAGACCTCACCGACGAAGAATGGTCCTTGATCGAGCCCCACTTACCGCTGGGTGAGCGGGGTCCGATCCCGGATCTGCGGCGGCTGTTCAACGCGGTGATGTGGCGGTTTCGTACCGGCAGCCCCTGGCGTGACCTGCCGGAGGAGTACGGGCCATGGTCCACCGCCTACGACCGGTTCCGCACCTGGGCGCGGGACGGCGTGTTCGAGCAGCTGATGCAGGCCATGATCGCCGAGGCCGCCGGCCGGGGACAGGCCGACCTCGACCTGGTCAGCGTCGACTCCACCACCGTGCGCGCCCACCATCATGCCGCCGGGATGGTCTTGGACGGTGAGCTGAGCGCAGCCCTGGAAGAAGCCGTCGAGCAGGAAAGGGGGCTTCGCCAAGGAGGCAAAACGCCCCCGACAGCAACCCCAACAACGAAAAGAGCAGCGACAACAACAACGGGGACGACGGGGACGACGGGGACGACGGGGACGACGGGGACGACGGGGACGACGGGGACGACGGGGACGACGACGAGAGGAACGAGCGGCGACTGCTGCGACGCCGCTACCGGTTCCGGCTGAAGGCCGGCAAGCTGGGCCGCTCCCGGGGCGGGTTGACCAGCAAGGTGCATCTGGCGGCCGATGGCCGATGCCGTCCGCTGTCCTTCGTCCTGACCGCCGGCCAGGCCGGGGACAGCCCGCAGTTCCGCCCGGTGCTGGAGCGCATCAAGATCCGCCTGCCGATCGGCCACCGCACCCGGCCGGGCGCGGTGGCCGCAGACAAGGCGTACTCCTCGCGCGGCAACCGCGCCTACCTGCGTCGGCGTCGGATCAAGGCGGTCATTCCGGAGAAGGCCGACCAGGCGGCCAACCGCAAGAAGCGCGGATCTGCCGGTGGTCGGCCGGTCACCCATGATCCCGAGCTCTACAAGCAGCGCAACACGGCCGAACGCTGCATCAACCGGATCAAACAGTGGCGTGGGCTGGCCTTCCGGTTCGACAAGACACCCGACAGCTATCTGGCCGGCTTGCACCTACGCGGGGCCGTCTTATGGATCCGAAGCCTCCGACCAGCCTAGAGATCCGAACTCCGTACAGGCTCTAGACGCCACCGGCAGCGCTCGGTGTACCGTGTCCGTCACCGCAAGGGCCGCCGTCGGCGGCCCGGAGCGGGGATTGCCGCGCCCCGGCACGGAGGGCGGCACCGGTCGGCCCGTACGGGCCGTTAAGGGACCGTAGCGGGGGACGCGGGCGCCACCGGCTGGCCCGGGGCGGTCGATATCGACGCCCACCTTCACCACCCATGTCAAGCGATATCCGCTGGTCACAGTGCCCCGGCCCACGTCGCACCCAGGACCGGGCCCTCGGGCTACATGCCTCGCCGGAGAACGCCAGCCTCACGCAGAGAGCCCCTCGCCGATCGCACGGCGGCAGCCTCAGCTTGCGCGACAGGCACATGAAGATCCGGCGAAGTAGCTGGACTGTACGGTCACCATCGGACGCCCCGATCTGGCGGGCCAATCACCCCTGTCACTGATCTAAATACCGGCCAGAAAGGCCGAGTTAGGACAGGACGGGAGGCCAACTCTTGGTCAAACCGGCATCGGACTCCGAGCCGAGCAGCTCCAGCAATCAGCAGCAGCGCATGGCTTTACTCGCGACATATACGAACGGATCACCGACGGTCGCTTCGTGCATGTATATCCCGACATCGACGCATTCGCGCTGACACCTTTTGAACGGGTGGGACAGAATGCGGCATGCTCTGACACGCACAAACAGAGCTGCGGGCTTTTAATCCGTAGGTTCCGGGTTCGAGCCCCGGGCGCCCTACACTCCACACCCTGCCCGACCTGGGCTTTCTCGGTTCCTGAGCCTCTTCCGAGAGGCGAGAATGACCGAGTTCATGCTCATCACATGCTCTTCGGCACGCGCCCGGCGCATTGGGACCCGACAGCGGGGCAAAATGTCTGGGTTCGAGCTGTCGACTACCGCGCGCCTCGACCGCACAACGCCCACCAGCAGGGCCGGATGGAAAGATAAACGAGCGGAACACGCCGGGCTTGATCGCATACTCGCCCAAGCACCGGTCAAGCCTGTTGTGCTCTACTTCGCGCATCAAATCGATCCGAGATTTCTCCGGTCAAGTCATGCGGCTCGGTGATACTTGCCAAGGCTCCTTCGAGTACCGTCCCGGCCTTGACCGGCATGACTACTGGTTGTCCTGTCTGGCGATTGTTGCCTACTCGCTGAAGGCCGGTGCGGGTCGTCCTGCGCCGAAGGTCGCTGTTGGCATCTGGGTCTGTTTCCCGCGCCGTCCTCCCGAACGAGACGCGCGAGTCCAGGGGGCCTGCGGCAGATGCGCACCAGGCTCTCGGCACGGATGGCGTAGATCCCGAACGCGACGGCCGATGCCCTACGTCGAAGTCCGCAAGCCGGGCTTCCCTCTTCGCAATTAATCGTCTATCGTCGATGTTCGATGAATGAAGCGAAGGAGCCTCTGCCGCGTGCCGAGGCCGAGGAGTACGCGAGCTGGTTCAAGGCCCTGGCCGACGCCACCCGCATCCAGATCGTGTCGCTGCTGGCGCGGCGGCGCGAGCCGATGAGCGTGGGCGAGATCGTGGCCGCCTCCGGAGTGGGGCAGTCCACCGTGTCGCACCACCTGAAGATCCTGTCCGAGGTGCGGTTCGTCCTGGTGGAGCGGCAGGGGACCTCCAGCCTGTACCGGATCAACGAGAACTGCGTGAGCTGTTTCCCCACCGCCGCGGACGTGGTGATGGGCAACCCCGTGCCGGCCGCACCGGTCTGCGACTGAGGAGATCCCATGGCACACGACGAGATCGTCGACCACTACTCCGCCCTGGCCCGCAGCGCGCTCGACGGGCAACGCATCGCCGACTGCGACCCCGCCGCCTTCACCGACGGCGGTTTCGGCCCGGCCGGCTACGACGACACCGCCGCGCTTCCCGAGGGGGCGCTTCGGGCCAGCCTGGGGTGTGGAAACCCGGTCGCCGTGGCCGAGTTGCGTGCCGGTGAGACGGTGCTCGACCTCGGGTCCGGTGGCGGCATCGACGTGCTGCTGTCAGCCCGCCGGGTCGGCCTGTACGGCACCGCCTTCGGCCTGGACGCCAGCCCCGCCATGGTGGAACTGGCCCGGCGCAACGCCGAACAGGCAGGCGTGGCCAACGTGCAGTTCCTGCACGGAACGATCGAGGCCATCCCGCTGCCCGGCCACACGGTGGACGTGGTCATCTCCAACTGTGTGATCAACCTGTCCGACGACAAGGCGGCGGTGCTGGCCGAGGCGTTCCGGGTGCTGCGGCCTGGCGGCCGGTTCGGCGTGAGCGACGTCGTCACCGCGCAGGTGCTCGACGAGCAGGCGCGACGGCGGGCCGAGCAGCGCATCGGCTGCGCCGCCGGATCGCTCACCGTGCAGGAGTACCGGGACCTGCTCGTCGCCGCCGGCTTCGTCCAGGTCGCCATCACGTTGAGCGCCGATCACGGCGACGGGGTGCACTCGGCCATCGTCCAGGCCGTCAAGCCCGCCATCGGGCCCGGCCTGGAGATCCGGCCGATGCGCGAGAGCGACGCCGCCGAGGTGCTGGCCATCTACCAGGACGGGCTGGACACCGGCCAGGCCAGCTTCGAGACCACCGCACCCAGCTGGGAGGGCTTCAGCGCGAGCCGGTTGCCACACCTGCGGTATGTGGCGACCGATGGCGACTCCGGCGAGGTGCTCGGCTGGGTGGCGGCTTCGGCGGTGTCGTCCCGACCGGTGTATGCGGGCGTGGTCGAGCACAGCATCTACGTCCATCCCGGCTGCCAGGCCCACGGCATCGGGCGGGCCCTGCTGGCGGCGTTCATCGCCGCCGCCGAGGACGCCGGCGTGTGGACGATCCAGTCGGGCGTGTTCGGCGAGAACGCCGCGAGCCTGAACCTGCACCAGGCGCTCGGGTTCCAGGTGGTGGGGACGCGCGAGCGCATCGGCCGGCATCACGGCGTCTGGCGGGACGTGCTGCTGATCGAACGCCGCAGCGCGGTGATCGGCGCATGAGCAACCACGAGGGCCGATGTTGGCCTGGCGTTCATCCTCACGACATCGACGGCTGCCAATATCGATGAGCATCGAAATCGACAGCCGTCGATATGAGCGACGCCGCCGGAGCCCTTCATGGACAGCACCTACCGCCACGCTGATCTGACCGTCGATCAGCAGCACGCCTTGCTCACCGCAGGGCGCACGCTCGCCGAGGAGTTCGCCGGCACCTTCGGCACCGAGACCATCGAGCGGTTCCTGCACACCAGCTACGACCAGTTCGCCGGCCGTGCCGTCATCGCCAACTACCTGCCGCTGCTGGCCGAGCGGTTCGCCCGCCAGCGGCTGCGCGCGCTGGCCCGCGTCGAGGGCAAGGACGGCAGCAGCGTGCCGATCGTGCTGTTCCTGTGCGTGCACAACGCCGGCCGTTCACAGATGGCGCTCGGCTTCTTCGCCCACCTGGCCGGCGAACGCGCCCTCGGCTGGTCCGGCGGCACCGAGCCCGGCGAGCTGATCAATCCGGCCGTCGTCGAGGTCATGCACGAGCGCGGCATCGACATCACCGGTGAGTTCCCCAAGCCGTGGACCAGCGAGATCGTGCAGGCCGCCGACGTGGTGGTCACCATGGGCTGCGGCGACGCCTGCCCGGTCCACCCGGGCAAGCGCTACCTGGACTGGGACCTGGACGACCCCGACGGCAAGACGCCGGAGCAGATCCGCCCGATCCGCGACGATGTCGAGCGCCGGGTCCGCGCCCTGCTGGCCGACATCGGCGTCCCGGCCGGCTGAGAGTACTCCTCGTTCCGAGCACGCAGAGACAGATGTCAATATAGACATGCATCTATTTCGATAAACGTCTATACGGAAGGGCAGTGGATGGAACTGCTGGAGATCCTGGAGTGCAGCCCGCCGCTGACCCGCGAACCGCTGGACAGCGAGCAGGCGGCCGGGGTGGCGCGCGTGTTCAAGGCACTGGGCGACCCCGTACGGCTGCGCATCCTGTCCATCGTGGCCAGCCGCGCCGGCGGCGAGGTGTGCGTGTGCGACATCACCGACGCCTTCGAGCTGTCCCAGCCGACCATCAGCCACCACCTGAAGGTGCTCAAAGAAGTCGGGCTGCTGACCTCCGAGCGGCGCGCCTCCTGGGTCTACTACCGCCTGGTGCCCGAGACGCTGGGTGAGTTGTCGGCGCTGCTGACCCTGCCCGCCGGCGGTCCGGCCCCTGCGGTGGTGGTGTCGCCGTGATGTCGGCTCGCCCCGTACAGGCCACCGCGCCGTCGGCCGGCGTGATCGGCGCCCTGTCGGTACTGGATCGGTTCCTGCCGGTGTGGATCATCGCGGCCATGGGCGTGGGGTTGCTGCTCGGACGCCTGGTGCCCGGACTGGACACCGCGCTGGACGCCGTCAAGATCGGACAGATCTCGCTGCCGATCGCGCTCGGCCTGCTGCTGATGATGTACCCGGTGCTGGCCAAGGTCCGCTACGACCGCCTGGGCACCGTCACCGGCGACCGCCGCCTGCTGCTCTCCTCCCTGGTGCTCAACTGGATCCTCGGCCCGGCCATCATGTTCGCGCTGGCGTGGATCTTCCTGCCCGACCTGCCCGAGTACCGGACCGGCCTGATCATCGTCGGGCTCGCCCGGTGCATCGCCATGGTCCTCATCTGGAACGACCTGGCCTGCGGCGACCGCGAGGCCGCCGCCGTCCTGGTCGCACTCAACTCCGTCTTCCAGGTGATCGCCTTCGGCGCGCTCGGCTGGTTCTACCTCCAGGTGCTGCCCGGCTGGCTCGGCCTCGCGCAGTCCGCGCTGGCGGTCTCTGCCTGGGACATCGCCCAGTACGTGCTCATCTTCCTCGGCATCCCACTCCTGGCCGGATATCTGTCGAGGAAGCTGGGCGAGCGCGCCAAGGGCCGCACCTGGTACGAGGAGCGTTTCCTGCCGCGCGTGGGTCCCCTGGCCCTCTACGGCCTGCTGTTCACCATCGTCATCCTGTTCGCCCTGCAAGGCGGCACGATCACCTCCCAGCCTGGAGATGTCGCCCGCATCGCGCTGCCGCTGCTGGCCTACTTCGCCATCATGTGGGGCGGCTCGTTCCTGATCGGCAAGCTGATCGGCCTGGGCTACGAGCGCTCCACCACGCTCGCCTTCACCGCTGCGGGCAACAACTTCGAGCTCGCCATCGCCGTCGCCGTGGGGGTCTTCGGAGTCACCTCCGGTCAAGCGCTCGCCGGTGTGGTCGGCCCGCTGATCGAGGTTCCCGTCCTGGTCGCCCTGGTCTACGTCAGCCTGGCCGGCCGCCGCCTGTTCACCACCAAGGAGCCCATCCGTGCCTGACAAGCCCAGCGTCCTGTTCGTCTGCGTACACAACGCCGGACGCTCCCAGATGGCCGCCGGATGGCTCACCCACCTGGCCGCAGGCCGCGTCGAGGTCCGTTCCGCCGGATCGGCCCCGGCCGATCAGGTCAACCCGGTCGCCATCGAGGCGATGCGCGAGGTGGGCATCGACATCACCGCCGCCCAGCCCAAGGTCCTCACCGTCGATGCGGTCGAGGCCAGTGACGTGGTCATCACCATGGGCTGCGGCGACGCCTGCCCGATCTTCCCCGGCAAGCGGTACGAGGACTGGAAGCTCGACGATCCGGCCGGACAGGGCATCGACGTCGTGCGCGCCATTCGTGACGACATCGGCGCCCGCGTGGAGAAGCTGCTCAGCGAGCTGCTGCCAAGCTGAGCAACTGCGATGAATTACGGTGATGGCCGCCTCCCACATGGAGGGCCGGCCATCGCCCATCTCGTGCCGGTACGGACGTCAATCGGCTGGCTACTGTGTCGGGATGCAGATCCGTAGCCAAGTCCTCAGACTGATGGCCATCCCCCGCGCTGACACCCGCTTCCACGACGCCTACCTGCCCCAGGCCATCCGGGCAGCCAGCGGCTGCCAGCCACACGAGGCGTGGGAAGCGTTATGGGGACTGCTCGCCGACGGCTTGATCTACCTGGACCCCGAACGCCAACCGGCCAGTGACAACTGGCGATGGAAACTGTCCGAGCGAGGCCGCAGGGCGGTCGAGGGCGGCCCGTGGGAGCCTTACGACCCCGAAGGCTACCTGCGCCGGCTGCGCCGTCAGGTGCCGGGCCTGCATCCGATCGCCTACCAGTACATGCAGGAGGCCCTGCAGTCCTTCAACGCGGGCTGCTATCTTGCCTGCTCGGCGTCGCGGCCGAGCAGGTCTTTCTCGGCGTGGCCGAGGCCATGGTCGCCGCCCTCGGCGCCTCGGCTGAGAAGCTGCGCAAGGAACTGGACAACCCCAAGAGCTCTCAGAACGCCCGCTTTCAGGCGCTGCGCGCCCGGTTAGAGCCGATGCGGCCCGCGTTGCCCGATGACCTGGGCGACAACCTGACCATGGACGCGGTGGCCGACCTGCTGAGAATCACTCGCAACGAGGCCGGTCACCCGCGCGGCCGGACCGTCGACGAGGACACGGCCTACACCCACCTGCAACTGGCCGCCCGCTATCTCGGCAAGATGACCGCCCTTGCCGAGCACTTCACCCAGCAGACTGACGACCACTCGGCACGTAGCGCGAACGATGCAATTATCTGAACCCATCGTCGACAGCGGATGGATTCGTGGTCTCGGGGTAGGAGGAGCGAACTCTGACGATGATCCACCACGTCGGCGTGCGGGGCCGTGGCTCAATACCATCGGCAACGTTCCCGGCTAGACCCTCTTATCCCTCCCGCCATGACACAGTTAGCGATCACTATCGACCAGCGGCCCGGATTCTCCCTCGTTGGGCTTGACGGGGAGCTCGACCATCAAACCCGGCCCGACCTGCTGCGCGTCTTCGATCGACTCCTGGACAGCCCCGCGCCTCGTATCGTGATCGACACCCGCGAGCTGGTCTTCTGCGACTCCCACGGCCTGTGGGCCCTGATCAGCGGGCAGCGCCGCGCTGAACAACGAGGCGGCGCCGTGCGGCTGATCGGCGTGCATGGCCCGTTGGCCCGGCTGCTGATCACCACGCAGCTCGTCGACCTGTTTCCGCCGTACGCCAGTCTCACGCAGGCTGGGAGCTGGCCGGCTGAGGCTTGACCGTGCCGGCTCGCTCGGGAGCGGGACCGTACGGTGGAGCCCCAACCGCATGCTCAGGCGGGACCCGCCACCGTGATGATCGAGTCTGACCTCGTCGCAGAGCCGGGCGATTACCCATAACCCGTATCCGCCGCGTCTGCCTCTGGGCGGTGGGGTCGTGATGTGGTGCTGAAACCGTTCGGACGCCAGCGTCCCAGCCGTGTCGAGCACTTCGATCCGCAGGCCGTCAGCGTCGGCGCGAGCCCGCAGGCTGCCCGAGCCGCCGCCGTGCTCGATCACGTTGGCCGTCGCCTCCCCGACTGCCAGCAGCACCTCATCCAGCCGAGTACCGGCATAACCGCAGGCCATCGCGAAGGCGCGCACCTGATCCCTCACCCGGCCCAAGTCGGCGATGATCGGGCAGCTCAGCTCAGTATGCTCGCCCATCCCTCACCGGCCTTCCTCGCCGCGCGCAAACCCACTCAATCTTCCCACCGACAGCGCGCTTAGACGTTAACCAGCCAGAGCCGATGACGTGACCCTCACGTACCAACTTGACGACCAGGTACGGCCAGGCGGGTCAGCGCCGAGTGGTGCAGCCGGGGCAGCGTCCAGCCGCCGCCTCGCGTGTGGAGAAGCTGCTCAGCGAGCTGTGCCACTCAATCTGACCGCACCGCAGAGCAGTGGCGCCGGCTCGCCATCCTTCCGGCAAAGCGCTGAAGCGTCTCTAACAAAAGTCGCCATTATGCGCATCACCTCCATATGTGGTTGATTCTCCGTCCCGCTCGACGCCACGTCATACAGCCAACATGATGCGCACGTGGGGGATCTATGGGAGCTGTGGATGCGCTGGCTCAACGGCCATCAACTCGTCGGCGCCACTCTGTGGGGACACCCCCTGTACATCTGGGGGCGCGCCGGTAAAGCACTCCAGTTCTTCGCCGCCCTGACCGTCGTGCTCGACCTGATCGGACCCGAATCACTGCGAGCCGTGGGGCGGCGGGCTCGCCGACGCGTCTTCGAGCATCATTCTCGGCGAAGCCCCTTTCTGGGCACCGTCGTCATGGTTACCGCAGCCCTGGCCTGGGTGGGCTTCGTCAGCTACATGCTGGTTCTCAGCCTTACCTCCACTGATCCGTTCATCCCCCGCTGGACGGCAGCGTCAGCTCTTGTCCTGTGGACTGTCGTGGCGGCCATGGCTGTGCTCGTCCACCGGATCATGAGCAGAGATCACTGGTCCTTCAAACGCGGACTCGGCATCTGGATCGGCGCCTTCCTCCTGGGCACCCTGGTGATACCCGGCCTTCTCTTCGTACTTCTGGCGATGGGCGCATTCGACACCCTCGCCGCCCTTCTTGATCGTGCACGGCCTGCTCATGCGCTGCGCTGGATTGCGCTGGTGCTGTTCCTCGTCGGCTTTCACTTCGACTTCCTCGCTTCCTGACCGCCAATAGCGCGAGGAAGTCCGTCCTTCTGCACCCGGCGACCGCCTGACAGGCCGTTCGCGATCATGACCTCGGCAGGATGACCGCTCTCCCCTAGCACTTCACCTAGCAAGCCGCCACTCGATCATCGGCCGACGGCACCTGAGCACAGCAACCGCTGCCCAGGTGGTGTCATCGTGAGGCGGTCAGGTGTGGGCGGCCAGCATTCCCACGGTGGTAACCAGCAGCCGCGCCGCCGCCACGAGGCTGTCCGGCTGGACGCGGTCGGGGGTTTCGGCGGGGGTCTGGTAGCCGGGCATGCCCATGCCGATGCCGATCGCGGCCAGTCCGGCGGCGGCGTAGCGGCGGTTGTCGGAGGCCATCACGCCGGCCCGCAGCGGCACGCCGCCCAGGCGGGCGGCCTGGTCGAGGGTGGCCAGCAGGGCGTGGGCAGGTCCGCCGGCCTCGACGGAAGCGGCCTGGTGCAGGTGCGCGGCGCCGTCGAGGTTGAGCACCAGTGTGTCGGACGGCAGGGCGGCCGCGTGGTGGGCCGAACCCCATGCCCCGCTCTCCTCGGCGTCCAGGAAGGCCACCGACAGACCGGCCCGGACGGCCGGGCCCGCCGCCAGAACGCGGGCGGCCTCCAGGACGGCGGCCACGCCGGAAGCGTTGTCGGCGGCCGCGGGCAGCCGCATGCCGGGATCGTCGCCGACGCCGTCGTAGTGCGCGGTCAGCAGTACCCGCGGCCCGGTCCCCACATCCCTGGCGTGGGAGGAGGCGGGGAAGCGGGCGTGGACGTTGTGCCCGTCGGTGGAGATCTGCCGGAGCGGCATCGATCCGGTGACCTGCACCGGGCTGATGGCCAGGGCGTCGGCCAGGCGAGCGTGCAGGTCGGTGCGCAGGGCGATGATCGGGACGGCGCGGGTGGCCGGTCCGGCAATCATCTTGGGCATCCACCCCTCGGCGTCGGTGCCGCGCGCGGTCAGCACGCCGGCCGCGCCGCGGACCTCGGCTCGTTCGCACGCCCACGCCCAGTTCCCGGCCTCGGCCAGCACCCACCGGCCGCGCAGGTCGGCCTCGGAGGCGGCGGCCAGCGGCGCAGTGCGCGGATCCGGCAGGTCGGCGGAGGCGAGGTGCTCGACGAAGTCCCGGCGATGCTCCAGGCGCAGCACCTGGCCGCCTGCGTTCCATTCGAGCACCGGAGCGGCATACAGCTCCCGCACGTCGGCGACGGGGAAGGAGTCGAGCTCGACGTCGGCGCCCAGCTCGCGCAGCCGCTCGGCGAGCCATGCGGCGGCGGCGCGGCCTCCGGGCGTGCCCACGCGCCGCCCGGCGTACTGGTCGCCGGCCAGCTCGTGGACCGTGGCCTTCATCCGCTGTGCCGACACCTGGTTCAGCAGCGTGGCGAGGTCGGCCGGGGGCGAGTTCACGTCCGGGGGCGTGGATGTCATCCGCAGCACCCGGCGGAGGTGGCGTCCGCGACCTGAACGTCGACGGGGGCCGGGGCCTGGCCGCAGCAGCCGGACTGGGCGGCCTCCTGGGCCGCGGCCGGGCTTCCGCAGCAGCTCGTGGCCGCCTGGTCCGTCTCACTCGTGCTGAGTGCGGCAGGGGCTCCGCAGCAGCCGCCGGCCGCGGGCGGGGCGAACGCCTCGTCCAGGTCGCCGATGAAGCCACCGCCGGTCTGCCTCGTCATCGTGGTCTCCTTCGCGTTGGGCAGCGGCAGGACCGCTACCGGATAGTTAGATGTATGTCTAAGCAGTCCGTACGATCTCATATTGATTAGATGGGCGTCAAGATAGACAAAGGTCGAATTATCCCGGCAGACGACGTAAGGCAGTGACGCGCCCGTGAGCTCCGTCGATAGCGTGAGCCGAGCGGACACAAGGGGGCCGATCACGCCGGACACGGCGGGCGGCGTGGCGAGCCAGGAGCGTGGTCGATGACGCTGAAGGAAAGCACCATGCCCGCGCCGGCGGCACGCTCGCTGCCACTGGCCTTCACCGCCGGCGCGACGGTAGGCACGCTGGGTGGGATGATCGGCCTGGGCGGCGCAGAGTTCCGGCTTCCCCTGCTGATCGGCCTGTTCGGGTTCGCCGCGCTGTCGGCGGTCATCCTGAACAAGGCGATGAGCCTGATCGTGGTGCTGGTCGCGCTACCTGCCCGGCTGGCCGCCGTCCCCCTGACCGAGTTGGCCGCGCACTGGACGGTCGTGGTCAACCTGCTGGCCGGCAGTCTGCTGGGAGCCTGGGCGGGAGCCTCGTGGGCGGTCCGGATGCGCACCGCCACCCTCTACAAGGTCCTCGGGGCTTTGATGGTGCTCATGGCCGCCGCTCTGGTGCTCACCCACACCACCTCGGTGGGCTCGCTCACCCTGCCTGGGCCGCTGCTGGCGGTGACCGGCGTCGTGGCCGGGTTCGGCATCGGGGTGGTGGCGGCCATCATGGGCGTGGCCGGCGGCGAGTTGCTGATCCCTGCGATCGTGTTGCTGTACGCCGTGGACATCAAGGCCGCGGGCAGCCTGTCGCTGGTGGTGTCGCTGCCGACCATGCTGGTCGCGTTCGCTCGCTACAGCCGGGACGGCAGCTTCGCCGTCCTGGGCGCCAATCTGCGCTTCACCGTCGTCATGATCGCTGGCTCCGTCGCGGGCGCGCTCCTCGGCGGGCTGCTGCTCGGGGTGGTACCCGATCTTTTGCTCATTCCCGCCCTTGCCGTCGTCCTGGTGATCTCAGCGGTCAAGATGGCCCGTCACGCCCGAGATTGACGGCACCATGTACAGGCCGGCAGGCGGTCCGGGGACCGAAGATCTACAGCTGGGCGACGATCTCCGCGGCCGTCTGCCGGGCCGTGCGGGCGGCGCCGATGAGGGTGGCCGAGGCGGGGCCGGTCCAGTCGCCGTAGCCGAGCAGGTGCAGGCGCGGTTCGGCCAGCGCGCGGGTGCCGTCGGTGGGGATCACGCCGCCGGGGCCGCGCAGCCGTAGCGGGGACAGGTGAGCGAGAGCGGGGCGGAAGCCCGTGCACCACACGATCGTGTCGTACGCCTCGGTGCTGCCGTCGTCCCACGCCACGCCGTCGGGGGTGATGCGGGAGAACATGGGCTCGGCCTTGAGCACGCCCCGGTCGCGGGCCTCTCGTACGGGCGGGACGGCGACGATGTCGCCCAGGTCGGCGATGCCTTGGGTCTTTTCGCCCGCCTGGGCGGCGCGGTGGCGGCGGGTGGCCAGGTCGAACAGGGCGCGGCCGTCGATCTCGTCGGGCAGCAGCCGGGGCGGGCGCAACGTCGCCCAGGTGGTCTGGGCGACCCGGGAGAGCTCGGCGAGGATCTGCGCGGCGGAGTTGCCGCCGCCCACGATGAGCACCCGGCGACCATGGAAGGGCTCGGGGCCGCGGTAGCCGGCGGTGTGCAGCTGCTCGCCGCGGAAGTCGCGGATGCCCGGGTAGTGCGGGACGTAGGGCCGCCACCAGGTGCCGGTCGCGCTGATCACGTTCTTGGCCTGCCAGGTGCCGTGGCCGGTCTCGACCAGGAGGCGGCCGTCGCCGCGCCGGACGGCGTTCACCGTCACCGGGCGCAGGACCGGCAGGTCGTAGCGGCGTTCGTAGTCGGTCAGGTAGGTGACGACCTCGGTAGCGCTCGGGTAGCCGCCGTCCGGCGGGATGGGCATCATGCGGCCGGGCAGTGAGCTGTACTGGGCCGGTGAGAACAGGCGCAGGCTGTCCCAGGCGTGCTGCCAGGCTCCACCGGCGCTGTCCTGGGCGTCGAGGATGACGAAGTCGACCTTCGCGCGGCGCAGGTAGTAGCCGGCGGCCAGGCCCGCCTGCCCGCCGCCGATCACGAGGACGTCGACGGGCCGGGGGGGCGGCCGTCATGCGGGCAGCAGCTCCAGCTCGGTGCGTCCCGCAGCGGGCTGGGGGGCGGGCCCGGGGGCGGACTCGGTGAGCGGGGTGAACAGCGCGCCCAGCTTGTTCACCACCTCGGGGATGATCCGGTAGTAGACCCAGGTGCCGCGGCGTTCGCCGTCGATCAGCCCGGCGGTACGCAGCACCTTCAGGTGATGGGAGATGGTGGGCGCGGTCAGGTCGAAGGTTCCGGTCAGGTCGCAGACACACGCCTCGCCGCCGGCGTGGGAGCCGATCATGGACAGCAGGCGCAGCCGGACCGGGTCGGCCACGGCCTTGAGCAGCATGGCCAGCTCGGCGGCGTCGGTCTCGCCGAGCGGTTCGCGGGCGATCGGGGCGCAGCACTGGCCCGTCGGGACGATCATGACAAGCCCTCCTGATTCGAAGCTTGTCTAAATCCTAGGCGATGATAGGCCAGCAGCGCGAACGCAGCGATCCCGCAGGCGGCGGCGACCGCGCCCATCACCCAGCCATAGCCGACGGCTTGGGCCAGGGCGACCGCGCCCAGCGGGGCCAGGGCCTTGTCGGCGACGGAGAAGATCGCGATGCGGCCGGCGAGCGAGGCGTAGGCGGTGGTGCCGTACCGGCCGACCAGCAGGTGCGGCAGGGTGATCGAGGCGATGCCGAAACCCAGCCCGAACAGCAGCACCGCGCCGATCGCGCCCGCCACGCTGCGTCCGACCAGCGGCAGCAACAGCACGGCCACGCCTTGCAGGGCGAAGATGGCGGCGGCGATGAGGGCGGCCGGCAGCCGGGTCTGCAGGCCGGTGGTGACCAGCCGTCCGGTCACCGACAGCACGCCCAGCAGCCCGGCCAGCGTGGCGGCCAGCACCGGTGAGTGGCCGAGGTGGACCAGGTAGGTGATGAGCAGGACCGCCACGATGGCGACCGCGCCGCCGTTGGCGGTGAAGGCGATCACCAGCAGTCAGAACGGCCGCCGGCGGGTGGCCGCCTTGACGATGGCGGCCCGCTCCTGCGCCTCAGCGAACGCCTGCGTCCCCGCCGTACGGGCGCGGCGGCGCAGCACGAGGGCGTGCAGCGGGATCGCCGCCAGCCCGTAGACCAGGGCCAGGATCACCAGCGCCGTACGCCAGCCGTACCGGTCGACGAGCTGGCCGGTCAGCGGCAGGAAGATCGAGGAGGCGAACCCGGCCACGATGGTCAGCGCCAGCAGCCCGTTGGCCCGGCCACGCTCGTTGCCGGCGTACAGGGAGACGATGACGGCGAAGGCGGCCTCGTACAGCACCAAGGAGCAGGCGACGCCGACGAGCGCGAACACCGCGTACAACTGTGGCAAGGTCTCCACCCGCGACCAGGCCAGCACCGCCGCGGCGCCGAGCACCGACCCTGCGGTCATCAGGACGCGCCCGCCGCGGGCGTCCAGCAGACGGCCGACCAGCGGCGCGCACAGTGCGGCGATCAGGACGGACAGCGTGAGCGCCGCGGCGATCTGTATGTTGCTGGCATGCAGGTCGCGGGCCATGGGAGCGAGGAAGACGGAGAAGGCGTAGTAGAGCACGCCGTACCCGATGGTCTGGGTGACGGCCAGCGCCGCCACGACCGGCCAGCCATGCCGCCGACGTGGCTGAGCGCCGTCCCCGAGGACGGGAACGGCGCTCGAAACGGGGGCACTCACTCGCGCTCGCCGGGACAGGAGATGAGCTGCCTGCCGGTTGCCGTCATGGCCCAGGCGCCGCCAGCGGTTTCGGCGATGAAGCCCTGGGCGTGCAGGCGCCAGGCCAGGGTGCCCGCCATCCGGATGATCGCGCGGGCGTAGCCGGGATTGGTGCTCGGCCGCCGCGCCTGCAGAAGGTGGCGGCCCAGGCGTTCGGTCTCCAGCCGCCCGTGGTCGCAGATGAGGCGCAGCGCCTCCTTCTGGGCGGCGGTGGGGTAGCCGTCGGACATCCGGGGTTCCTTTCAGCCGCAGCAACTGCCGCCGGACTCGGCGCTCACCGTGGCGAGGGGGAGCGGGGTGGACAGCAGGCCGCCGCTGATGCCGGTGGCCAGACCGACCCGCTGCTCCTGCTCCTCGACCAGGCTGGAGGAGCACACGCCGGTCTCGGGCAGGTCGAGCTGAACGTCGCGGGCCGCCTCCCAGTCCCCGGCGATCGCCGCCACGATCGAGCGGACCTGCTCGTATCCGGTGGCCATGAGGAACGTCGGGGCGCGTCCGTAGCTCTTGACGCCGACCGCGTAGTAGCCGGGCTCGGGGTGGGCGAGTGCGTCCACGCCATGGGCCGGGACGGTGCCGCAGGAGTGCTGGTTGGGGTCGATCAGCGGAGCCAGGGCGCGGGGGGAGCCGAGCACCGGGTCCAGGTCGAGCCGCAGTTCGGCGGCGATGGAGTGGTCGGGGCGGTAGCCGGTGGCCGACACGATCCGGTCCACGATGACGGCCTGCTCCTGGCCTGACGGGTCACGGCTGACCACCTCGACGCCCTGGCCGGTGGCGTTGACGCGGTGGGTGAAGAAGCCGGGCAGCAACTGGATGCGGCCGGATTCGACGTGGGCGCGCAGCCGGGTGCCGAGCGCGCCGCGGGCGGGGAGGGCGTCGGCGTCGCCGCCGCCGTAGGTGCGGGTGGCGTTGCCGGCGCGGATCGCCCAGGTGATCGGCGTGTTCTCCAGTTCGGCCAGGGCGAGCAGGGTGGTGGCGGCGGAGTGGCCGGCGCCGACGACCAGCACGCGCCTGCCTTCGTAGTGGTCGCGGTCGGCGCCGAGGACGTCGGGCAGGGCGTGGTCGACGGACACGTCGTTCTCGCCGTGGGCGGGCAGGCCGCTCGCGCCGAGCACGTTCGGGCTGGTGTAGGTGCCGGAGGCGTCGATGACCGCGCGGGCCTGCAGTTCGGTGCCGTCGTCGAGCCGGATGAGGAACGGGGCCTGCTCGCGGCCGGCTGTGCGGACCCGGTCGTAGCCGAGGCGGCTGATCGCGCTCACCCGCGCGCCGAGCCGGACCCGGTCGCCGAACAGCTTGGCGAGCGGGGCGAGGTAGTCGTCGATGAGTTCGGCGCCGGTCGGCAGCCAGTCGGAGACAGGAGCCGTCCAGCCGTCGGCCTCCAGCAGGCGGCGGGCCGCGGCGTCGATGTTGTACCGGTACGGGCTGAACACCCGTACGTGCCCCCACTGCGCGAGCGACGCGGCGATCTGCTCGCCGGCCTCCAGCACCAGGAAGTCGATGCCCCGCTCGGTCAGGTGGGCGGCGGCGGCCAGGCCGACCGGACCTGCGCCGATCACGGCGACGGGCAGGTCGCCCGTCTGCCCGGAGGTGGCCTGCTGAGGGGTGGCGAACTGCTCGATCTCGACGGCAACGGTGCCGCAGCAACTGTCACTCATGACGGCTCTCCAGATGGCGTGCGGGTCAGCGGAAGGACAAGGACGACAGGGCGGAGGTGCGGGCGCGCTCGATGGCGGCGTCGGCGCGGCAGACGCGGTCGCACACCTCCGAGGTGGCCTCGTTGAAGGTGAATTCCGAGGTGTCGGCCGGGCGGCGCAGGTTGGTGAGCAGAGCGCGCATCGCGCACCTCCTGAATAGAACTTCATCTAAACAGCTCAGATTCTGAACCACTGCTTAGAAGATTGTCAAATCAGCAGAGCGCTCAGACCCTGATGTACGACCGCCTCCTCCCGTCAGCCGCAACCGCCGACAGAGGGACCCTCGCCGGGCGGGCAGCACGCAGCCAAGGCCGCCTGCAGGTCGGCCAGCGCCTGCCGCACCCCATCGGGGTCGGCCCGGTAGTAGACGGTCTTCCACTCGCGTCGCGAGGCGAGCACCCCGCCCTCGCGCAGCGTCGCCAGGTGCGTGGAGGTGGCCGACTGGGCCAGCGACAGACGCTCGGCCACCTGGCCCACGGTCAACTCAACCCCACCCTCGAACAGGAACAGGATCTGCTGGCGGGTGTCGCTGGCCAGAGCCTTGAGGAAGCCTCGCGCCGCGTTGGTGAGCTGGATGCCGCCGCCTGCCGTCTGCATGGCACGACTCTACCGTATTGTCATTTCTGTATATGAGGATATGATCCGGCGGCATGGACACCATCGTCATCGGCGCCGGCCAGTCCGGCCTGGCAGCCGCCCGCGCACTGCGCGACGCCGGCCGCACCCCCGTCATCCTCGAAGCCGGCCACACGCCCACCGGCTCATGGAGCAGCTACTACGACAGCCTCACCCTGTTCTCACCAGCCCGCTACAGCGCCCTGCCCGGCCAGGACTTCCCTGGCGACGGCGACCACTACCCCACCCGTGACGAGGTCGTCGCCTACCTACAGCGCTACGCCGACAGCCTGGACGTCGAGATCCGCACCGGCACCCACGTCACCGCGGCGGAAGCCGACGGCTCGGGCGGCTTCCACGTCCACACCGCCGCCGGGGACACCCTCCACGCCATGGGCGTGATCGCCGCCAGCGGCTCCTTCGGCAACACCTACATCCCCGCCCTGCCCGGCCAGGACGGCTACACCGGCCAAGCCCTCCACGTGGCCGACTACCGCACCCCCAAGCACTACGCCGGGCAGCGCGTCGTGGTGGTCGGCGGCGGCAACTCCGCCATCCAGGTCGCCTACGAACTGGCCGACATGGCCGACGTCACGATCGCCTCACGCCAGCCGCTGCAACTCATGCCACAGATCGTCGGCGGCAAGGACGTGCACTACTGGCACACCACCACCGGCTTCGACCAGCTTCCGCCCGCCTGGCTGGCCCGCATCTCCACCGGCACCCTGGTCATGGACACCGGCGACTACGCCGCAGCCCTGGACGATGGTCGCCTGCAGCGCCGTCCCATGTTCACCGCCTTCGAGGGCGACCACGTCATCTGGGCCGACGGTGAACGCGAGACCATCGACACGGTCATCTACGCGACCGGTTACCTGCCGCACCTGGACTACCTGGCCCCGCTCGGCGCCCTCGACAAGACGGGACTCCCCCGGCACACCGGCGGCCTGTCCACCACTCACCTAGGGCTCGGCTACGTCGGACTGGAGTTCCAGCGTTCCTTCGCCTCCAACACCCTGCGCGGCGTCCACCGCGACGCCGAACACGTGGCGGCACCGATCGCCGCCTACGCCGGTGGAGTTCTGGCGGCTTACGGTTTCTGAGCAGTGACAGCACCGCACGACGGACCTGACAGTACTGGAGGACCGAAGCAGTCCCGGTTCACGCACAAGGACGCACAAGAAGCAGCGGAACGTGAGACGGCGTGCTCGTCGAGCAGCGCGGGCCCGTACGCCGGGCAAGCGACCAGACAGTGCCAACCCGATGGTGGGCGACGAAACCGGGGGGCCGCATAGGCAGCGTCTGTGGGGGCCGCACTCAAGCACCCACGTTCTGTCCCTCGATGGGCGTCGGCGTACTCGCTGTTGTTGCTGAAGCAACCTCGCCTCGTCGGCATCCCCCACCTTGTGAGCTCCGGGGATACGCCACGCCCATCTTCGCCAAGAAGCTTCCCGTCACCCTTGAAGTACGAGGGCCCAGCAAGAGGCGCTGTTCGTTACATCGGGTCGAACCCCAGAATCGTCCGCGGACAATCAGGGGCAGGCCAGCATCGCAAAGTGCCGTTCTTAGGTGCATGTGAGGTGGGGCGCTCATGTTGAGAGCCGCCCCGAGCAGCCGGTGGCGTCGGCCATGTTCGGCTCGGCGTTCCGGATGCTCCGGGCGGCTCTCACAACAAGCGCGCCGCCACGATGACGGCTAGGAGCCGGGCCGCTGCTCCTCCACCTTCATCGGCTCCTCGCTCTTGCGGTGCTGGGCGCTGATCCACCTCAAGCACACGGCCCCGACCACGACCATGACGCCCACTCCCGCGATGGCGACAAGCCACCCGGGCGCCGAGGCCAGCCGCAGGAGGCCTGCCGTCAGAGCACCGGGCACGGCCGTGGCGATGACGACCATCATCAGGGTCTGCGCCAACCTCGTGGTCACGTGGTCGGCCGTCTCGGTCACCATTTTGAAGCACGCTGCTGGCCTGGCACCGCCGCCTGGTCAGACACCTTGGACGTATCCGAGGCGGCTTGGCCGCCCGAGGACGAGCAAGGAGATCCGGAACCTGGTGGTGCGCCTGGCGCGGGAGAACCCAGCCCGGAGATACCGCAGGGTGCACGGTGAGCTCGTCCGGCTCGGCCACGAGGTCAGCGAAGCAACCGTGCGGCGGATCCTCCGGAGTCGGCTGTTCGGTCCGGTTCCCCGAAACGTCGACACCTCGTGGCGGACGTTCCTGCGCACCCAGGCGAAAGGCCTGTCGGCTTGTGATTTCTTCCATGTCGACACGATCTTCTTGAAGCGCCTGTACGTGCTGTTCGTCATGGAGGTGGCCACTCGGCGCGTGTATATCCTGGGCGTGACCGCGAACCCCGCCGGCAGTTGGACGGCTCAGCAGGCCCGCAACCTGCTCGTGGATCTGGGTGAGCGGGTCGGCTCGAGCCCGGCATCTCCGACTTCGACGGGCTGCTCCTGCTGGACGTGACCGCCCCGCGCCCCGTTGCAGACCCGTCCCCGCGACATCAGACCCCCTCCGGCCCCGACCGTGACCGATCTTGCGAGGGCTGTACGGTCCGTCTGGGCATCTGTCACTTCCCCTGGGACGTTTCCCCTTTCGCCGCAGGGGCAGGGATGTCGCGAGCCAGGATCTGATTGCACAGCGGTTGTCGTCGCTCCCGCAAGTCACGCTGATCGCGCCATCGAAGGGACCATGATGTCCAAGGCGCCGTCAGCCGTCCCATGCCCGTGCCGACCGTCGCGGCCCCTCCGACATCTGATGTCCCGGCCGCTGTCGACATGTCGCGACGAGGGGCGGGCGTGCGGCGCGTTCAGGCGGCAGTTCCCTCGGACAGCAGCCGGCCGTCCCGGTGACCGGCGATGAGTGGGCGTGACCGGTGAGCGGGTTGTTCGGGCCGCCGCCGGAATGCCGAGACCCGCTGCTGACCTGGGCACTGAGTACGTCCGGGCCGGGTGGCGCGGCCGCGTACGATCAGAGCGCGTTACGGAAGGGCGTGAGCGCCCATGCCACCCAGCAGGGGCTGTCGTCGGCTCGGCGGGCAGATCTTGAACTGGCGGTGCAAGAAGGCGTGGCGAACGTGTTCGATCATGGTGGTGGATCCGGGCGGGTCCGCCTGTGGCAGGCCGATGGCCTGCTGTGCTGCGAGATCAGCGATCATGGCCCCGGGATCCCGGCCCGCCACTACCAGCAGCGGGCATCGATGCCTGCCCGCGACCGTGACCACGGCCGCGGGTTGTGGCTGATGGCCGAGCTCAGCGACTCGCTCACGGTGACCACCGGCCCGGCCGGCACGACCGTCGTCATCGTCGTCCGTCTGCAGGACTGACTTTTCCGTGTCAGGTGCGGCTCTGTCGTGAACGCGATGGAGGACCACCAGGACCGCCGCACGACCACCCGCTGAACAGTAGGCGGCGTCGCCGCTGAAGTGCGCCACCGAATGCGTGATCAGAGTGTGGGGTCCTCGCGGGCGGGCCGTGGGGTCCGGCCGCCTTCGTTGTCCCAACCGGCCAGGCGCTGCTCCTCCTCGGCGGCGGTGTCGGTGGGGCCGTCGTGGTCCGCGGCGGTGAGGACGTCGCCGGAGCGGGCGCGGCCTCGGCATCGGGTGACCAGGGCGAGTGCCTTCTCAGGGGCTGCGGGTGGGATGACCAGGAGGTTGATCGGCTCAATCCCCGGGATGATGAGGTTGATCAGGTGGGGGTCGATGGCGCGGAACCAGCCTTCTCTGACCTGGCGGCCGGGGGCGGCGATGCGATGCGGGATGTTGTGTCAGGTGTCGAAGTGCAGGCCGACGCGCAGGACCCGCCGCTCCAGCCGCTGGTCGATGGCGGCGATCAGCGCGGCCGGTCCGGCTCAGCCTCCACCCCCAGGCCACCGGCACGGCGGCGGCCAGCGCCGCAGATCGATGCGCGCCGTGAAACCTAGCGGAATCCGGCGTCATGACCGACGCGGGCCCTCGGCGATGCACCCGATGACCGGCGTTGTCATCCCGCCGCAAGCGGATTGGGCGCGCCCGTCCCGCATGAGCCCGCCACGACCCGGACACCACCCGCACCTGCCTCCGGGCCCGTCAGTCGTTCTGTCCGGGTTCCTTCCCACGAGGCGCCGTCTGCTCCGGTGGTTCGGGGACCGGTCCCGCCGGGAGGGCGAGCGGGTCGCCTTTGAAGAGTTCGGGCACGGCCCGGTAGAGGATGGCGGTGATCGGCACGGCCACGACCGCGCCCGCGA
>NZ_JBEYTJ010000014.1:0-195703 GCF_040642995.1 Nonomuraea sp. NPDC047529
GGCGCCCTGCCGCGCCCGGTCAGGGGCCGCCGGCGCCCTGCCAGGGGTCGTAGTCGACCTCCAGCGGCTCCTGCGCCGGCCGCTCCTCCTCCGGCACGTGCTGGAGGTTGACCCGGATCCGGTACCAGACGCTGCTGCGCCCGCGCATGCCGTCGACCAGCACGTCGGCGGCCTCCAGCAGGGCCGCGACCTCGGGGTGGCGGGCCTTCCAGCGGTCGAGCCCCGCCAGCGCCTCCTCCTTGTGCTGGGCCCTGGCGATCTCGATGACCGGCATGGTCTGCTGCCTGCGCCCGCTGCCCTTGGGCGGCTTGGGCGCGGGCCCGAGCTCCTCGGCCAGCTCCAGCAGCCCGTCGAGCGACCCGGCGTGCAGATCCATGTCCTCCCACGGGTCGCCCAGCTCGGCCAGCCGCTTGGGCACGCTGTCGACCGTGAACGTCTCGGGCCGGCAACCGGGCACCTCGTCCCAGGTCAGCGGCGTGGACACGCGGGCGTCGGGCACCGCGCGCACCGAGTACGCCGAGGCGACCGTGCGGTCGTAGGCGTTCTGGTTGAAGTCGACGAACACGCCGTGGCGCTCCTCCTTCCACCACCGGCTGGTCGCAAGGTCGGGGGCCCGCCGCTCGACCTCGCGGGCCACGGTCTCGGCCGCCTTGCGCACCTTCGCGAACGGCCACCGCCGCTCGATCCGGGCATAGACATGGAACCCGCGCGACCCGGACGTCTTGGGCCAGGCGACCAGTCCGTGGTCGGCCAGCACCTCCCGCGCCACCTGCGCGGTGGCCAGCACGTCGGCCCAGGCGACGCCGGGCACGGGATCGAGGTCGATGCGCAGCTCGTCGGGCCTGGCCAGGTCGTCGGCGCGCACCGGGTGGGGGTTGAGATCGACGCACCCCAGGTTGATCACCCAGAGCAATTGCGCCAGATCGGTGCAGACCACCTCTTCCGCGCTCAGCCCGGACCGGTAGCGCAGCTCGGCCACCTCGATCCAGTCGGGCCGCTTGGCGGGAGCCCGTTTCTGGAAGAACGCCTCCTGCTCGATGCCGTGGACGAACCGCTTGAGCACCATCGGCCGCCCGTGCACGCCGCGCAGCGCCGCCTCGCCCACCGCCTGGTAGAACCGGATCAGGTCGAGCTTGGTGTGGCCCGACTGCGGGAAGACCACCTTGTCGGGGCTGGTGATGTGGACGGAACGCCCCGCGACCTCGATGTCAGGCATGAGATCACAGTACGCGGCGGGTCCGACAGTCAGCCGGGACGCCACCCCCGGCTGCGCGCCTCCCAGTACGTCAGCCCGAGCCGCCGGTGCAGCGCGACCGCCGCCTCGTTGTGCTCGCGCGCCTCCCGGTCGCGGCCGAGCCGCCCGGCCAGCTCGGCCAGCACGTCGTGCACCGAGCCCCAGGCGGCGCTGCCCATCCCCATGACGATGAGCTGGCCGGAAATGGGCAGCAGCCGTTCGTACAGGTCGGCCGGGTCGGGCGTGCCGAGCCGGGCGGCCACCAGCCCCCAGACCGGGTGGAGGAAGTCCGCCGACCAGTCCTCGCGCAGCTCCACGCCCCACCGGCCGATCAGCTCCCTGGCGACCTCGGGCCGCCCGGCCTCCAGCGCCGCGAGGACGGCGAGCGGGCGCACCGGGCTCATCAGCGGCCGCTCCCCCGCCGCCACCAGCTCCTCCAGCAGCTCCGCGCCCCGGTCCTGGCCGCGCCGGCAGGTGTAGAGGGCGGCCAGGCGGCGCGCCTCGATCCCCCACAGGCTGCCGCCGTACGTGAGGCCGGGGAAGCGGCCGAGCAGGGCTTCGGCCTCGTCCCAGCGGGCGTGCAGGGTGTGCGCGGCGGTCTGCGAGACGCGGACCATCGCCTCCAGCTCGGGCCTGGCCACCTCGTGCAGGAGCTGCTCGCAGCGGTCCAGGTCCCTGGCCCACTCGGCCAGGTCGCCCGCGCGCAGCAGGCACGACATGCGCAGGACGCGTCCCACCAGCCGGGCCTCCCTGGGCAGGCCGGGAATGGCGAGCATCTCCTCGGCCGCCTTGAGCCGCACGTCGTTGCGGCCCGGGACGAACCCGGCGATCAGGTAGTTGTTCAGCGCCGTGGCCAGCAGCATCGGGTCGTCCAGGCCGCGGGCCAGCTCGACGGCCTCCAGCGCCAGCCGTTCGCCCTCGGCGCGGCGCGGGCCGTAGTGCAGCTCGATGCCGAGCGTGCCCAGCAGCGCCGCCCTGGACGCCGGGTCGAGGCCGCCGGCCAGCAGGTCCTCCAGCACCGTGACCATCGCCTCGTCCACGACGCCGTACGGCCGCCAGTTCCACACCGACAGGCCGCCGAACACCGAGACGGCGGCCACCAGCGCGTCCTTGTCGCCGAGCCGCTGGGCCTGGGCGACGGCCTCGTCCAGGTCGCGGCGGGCGCCGGCGGCGTCGCCCAGGGTGCGGCGGGCCCGGCCCAGCTCGACGAGCAGCCGGCAGCGCCGCGGCGAGTCGCCGGGCGGGAGGTGGGCCAGCGCCAGCTCCCACAGCTCGACGGCCTCCTGGTAGCCGTGCCGGGCGGCGGCCTGGGCCGCGGCCTCGGTGGCGTGCTCGACGGCCTTGGCCGCCCCACCCAGCCTGGCCGCCGCGGCGAAGTGGCCGGCCAGCAGCGCCGGGTCGGCGCCGGGCACGCCCTCCAGGGAGCGGCCGGCGCGCAGGTGCAGCCGGGCGCGGGCCAGGGTGGTCAGGCCGGCGTCGAGGGCCTGGCGGACGAGGGCGTGCGAGAAGCGGTAGTCGGCGGCCTCGGTCAGCAGCCCGGCGGCCAGGGCGGGCTCCAGGCCCGTCATGACGTCCTCGACCGGCTGCTCCACGAGCGCGGCCAGCAGGTCGACCGAGACCTCGCGGCCCGCGACGGCGGCGGCCCTGAGCAGGTCCCGCGTCGGCCCGGGCAGCCTGGCCAGCCTGCGGTCGATCACGTCGGCCGCGCCGGGCGGGACGAGGTGGCGTTCGCGTTCGGGCAGGCGCAGCAGCTCGGCGAGGTAGAACGGGTTGCCGCCGGAGCGGTCGAGCAGCTCCCCGGGGTCGGCGCTCACCTCGCGCAGGCGCAGGAAGTCGCGCACGCCTTCGGCGTCGAACGGCGCGAGCGGCAGCCTGCGGCCCTCCCTGGACAGCGTGCCCATCGTCTCGCGGAGCTGGGCCGGCTGGTCGGCGGGCTCGGGCCGGAGCGTGGCGATGATCAGGGCGGACGTGCCCGCCAGCTCGCCCGCGACGTGGCCGAGCAGCTTCAGCGACGAGGCGTCGGCCCAGTGCAGGTCCTCCAGCACCAGCAGGAGCGGGCCACCGCGCAGCGAGGCGAGCACGGCGTCGTAGAGGTCGAACAGCTCGGCGTGCGGGGACGGCGGGATCATGCCCGCCCGCGCCCACGGCCAGAACGCCGGGGCCCTGGGGTCGTCCAGGCATCTGCCCCACTCCACCCGGAACCCACGGGCGGCGGCCAGGTCGGCGGCGGCCCTGACCAGGCTGGTCTTGCCGATGCCCGCCTCGCCGGTGACCAGCGCCAGGCCGCCGTGCCCGGCCCTGGCGCCGCCCAGCAGCTCTTCCAGCGTCCGCAGCTCCGCCTCCCGTCCGACCAGGCGTTCTCCCGCCGCCCGTCCGCCCGCCGCGGCACTCGGTGCCGATGGGGCCTTCGCGTCGTCCGCGTCCGGTCGCCGGGGCGGTTCGGCGGCGGTCGTCCCGCCGGGGGCGTCCAGGGCCGGGGACTGGTCGAAGACGGCCTGCTCCAGGCGTTTCAGCTCCGGGCCCGGCTCGATGCCCAGCTGTCCGGCCAGCAGCCCGCGCACCCGGCGCAGCGCGGCCAGCGCGTCGGCCTGCCGGCCCGCCCGGTAGAGCCCGAGCACCAGCAGCCGCCAGGCCCGCTCCCGGTACGGATACGCCTCGGTCAGCGCCTCCAGGTCGGGCACGGTGGCCTCCCCCAGCTCCAGCCGGGCTTCGAGCAGGTCCTCCTCGGCCGCCAGCCGCAGTTGCCCCAGCCGGGCCGGCACGTCGGGCGCCAGCCCGGGGAACTCGGCCAGCGGCTCGCCGCGCCACAGCCCGAGCGCCCGGTCCAGCACCCGCGCCGCCTCGCCGTGCCGGCCCTGCCGCACCAGCCGGGCGCCGTCGGCCGCCCAGGTGGCGAAGCGGGCGACGTCCGTCTGGCCGGGCGCGATGTCGAGCAGGTAGCCGGGCTCGCGGGTGAGCAGCACTTGAGGCGGCGTGCGCGGCTTGCGTCCGGGTTCGAGCACCCGTCGCAGGTGCGACACGTACGCCTGGAGCGTGGCGGTGGCCCTGGCCGGGGCCTCCCCCGCCCACAGCTCCTCGATCAGCCGGTCCAGTGGCACGATCCGGCCCGGCTCCAGCGCCAGCATGGCCAGCACCGCCCGCTGCTTCCTGGTGCCGAGGTCGAGGCGGGCGCCGTCGTCGTCGTCCACCTCAAGCGGACCGAACAGTCTGAACTCCACGGGGCTCAAGTCAACCCCAATTCCCACGCAAGTGGGACCAAGCATCATCGATCACATGAACGAACTGAGGAACATGACGACCGGCCCCGTTCTCCTTCCCGGCGACGACGGCTTCGACCAGGCGCGCCGTCCCTGGAACCTGGCGGTCGAGCAGCCGGTGCGCGCGGTGGTCGAGGCCGCCGACGCCGACGACGTGGCCGCCGTGATCGGCTACGCCCGCCTGCACGGCCTGGCGGTGACCGCGCAGCCGGGCGGCCACGGCGCGTCGGGCGACACCGAGGGGACGATCCTGCTGCGTACCGGCCGTCTGGGCGGGGTGGCGATCCGCGACGGAGTGGCGCGCGTCGGCGCGGGCGTGAAGTGGGGCGAGGTGCTGGACGCCGCGAGCCCGCTCGGGCTGACCGGCCTGGCGGGCAGCTCGCCGGTGGTGAGCGTGACCGGTTACACCCTGGGCGGCGGTCTGAGCTGGTTCAGCCGCAAGCACGGCTTCGCCGCCGACAGCGTGCGCGCCTTCGAGGCCGTGGACGCCGACGGCGGCCGGATCACGGTCACCGCCGAGAGCGACCCCGAGCTGTTCTGGGCCCTGCGCGGCGGCGGCGGCGACTTCGCGATCGTGACGGCCATGGAGTTCGACCTGCACCCCGCGCCCTTCCTGTACGGCGGCCGGATCATGTGGCCGGCCGACCGCGCCGAGCAGGTCATGGCGGCCTTCCGCGAGGTCACCGCCGACGCGCCCGAGGAGCTGTCGGTGTGGTTCCAGCTCCTCACGCCGCCCGGCGCCCCCGGCTTCGTCATGGTCGAGTGCACCTACCTCGGGGCCGACCCCGGGACGCTGCTGCGGCCGCTGGAGGCCGTGGGCGGGGCGATCGCCGACACCAGGCGGGTGCTGCCGGTGGCCGAACTGGCCTCGATCTGCGACGAGCCGGTCGACCCGAGCCCCGGCATGGGCCACACCGAGCTGCTGACCAGGCTGGACGACGAGGTCGCCGGCGTGCTGACCGGGGAGCCGATCGAGCCGCTGCTGGCGGTGCAGGTCCGGCACCTGGGCGGGGCGGTGGCCAGGCCGGTCGAGGGCGGCGGCGCGGTGGAGCGGCTGCCGGAGCCGTACCTCGTGCACGCGCTGGGCCTGCCGTCGCCGGAGGTCTCGGAGCGCATCGAGCGGCTCGGCAAGGTGCTGGTGCCGTTCAGCAGCGGGCGGCGGCCGTTCACGATGCTGCACGGCGGGGAGCAGGCGGCGGCGGCGTTCTCGCCCGAGACGCTGGCCCGGCTGCGCGACCTCAAGCGCGCCCGCGACCCGCTCAGCGTCATCAGGTCCAACTTCCCGGTGCTCGGCTGAACCGATGGGCCCGGGAGCCGCGGGCGGCGGGCTAGGTGAGGTCGCCGTGACGGCCGGCGCCGGCGGCGAACCTGGCGGCGCCCGCCGCCGCGCCGGGCAGCGAGACCAGCCCGTGGCGCAGCTCGTTGCGCATGGCCTCCTCCTCGGTGAGGCCGTGCTGCTCCAGCAGCGACATGCGGTCGCCGCGCAGGCACGCCTGCGGGGACGCGGCGATCCGCGCGGCCAGCTCCTCGGCGTGCCGCCGGGCCGTGCCGGTGGGCACCAGGCGGTTGACCAGGCCCATGTCGAGGGCCTCCGGCGCGTGCACGGCGCGGCCGGTGAGTATCAGGTCCATGGCGCGCGAGGCGCCGATGAGCCGGGGCAGCCGGACCGTGCCGCCGTCGATCAGCGGCACGCCCCAGCGGCGGCAGAAGACGCCGAACACCGCGTCCTCCTCGGCCACCCGCAGGTCGCACCAGAGGGCCAGCTCCAGCCCGCCGGCCACGGCGTGCCCGGCGACGGCGGCGATCACCGGCTTGGACAGGCGCATCCTGGTCGGCCCCATCGGGCCGTCGCCGTCCTCGCCGACGTGGTTGTCCAGCGCCTTGAGGTCGGCCCCCGAGCAGAACGTGCCGCCCTCGCCCCACAACACCGCCACGGCCGCGTCGGAGCGCTCGAAGTCGCCGAACGCGTCCGTGAGCGCGCCGGCGGTCTCCCTGTCGACCGCGTTGCGCGCCGCCGGCCTGCTCAGGACGACGGTCGTGACGGGTCCTTCGCGCTCGACGCGTACGGTCATGCGGCCCTCCTCGGGGAGACCTGGCGAGCGTACTGTCAGGCGAGCGCCCCGGCCAGCAGCTCGTCGAAGTGGTCGGCGGCCGGGGCGTCGACGCCGCGCAGCGGGCCGCGGTCGGCCAGGTGCGCCTCGGCGTACAGGCGGGCGACCAGGGCCTTGCGCCCGTCGTCGAGCCCCCAGGCGGCCTGGTCCTCCAGCAGGGCGGCGGCGTAGACGTCGGCCATGAACTGGGCCAGCGGGTAGAGGCGTTCCTCGGCGAGCGCCGGGTCGAGCCCGTGCCAGGCTTCGACGGCCTTGGACAGGTCGTCGATCCGCGCGTTCACCAGGTCGGAGGTGGCCAGGGCGCGCAGGCGGGCCAGGAAGGGCACGTGGGCCTCCTCGCGCAGCATGGCGCGGCGCACGTCCAGGCACAGGATGTTGTCGCCACCCTCCCAGATCGGGTTGACCTGGGCGTCGCGCAGCAGCCTGGCCACCGGCCACTGCTCGATGTAGCCGTTGCCGCCGTGCACCTCGATCGCGTCGCTCGCCGCCGTCAGGCCGAGCCGGGCGGCGCGCAGCTTGATCAGCGCGGGGCCGAGCCGCAGCCGGGGGCCGACCAGGCCGTCGAACACCATCGCCTGGGCGGCCTCGACCTCGACGATCAGCTCGGCGAGCTTGCGGCGCATCAGCGGCTGGTCGATGAGCGGGCGGCCGAACGCCTCGCGGGAGCGGGCGTAGCAGATCGACTCGACCAGCGCCCGCCTGGCCACGCCGACGCCCATCATGGCGACGCCCAGCCGGGAGGCGTTGGTGAGCTTCATCATCGTCCCGAGCCCGGAGCCGGAGCCCTGGCCGGCCAGCAGGAACGCCTCGGCGCCGGTGAACTCGACCTCGGCCGAGGCGACCGAGCGGGTGCCCAGCTTGTCCTTCAGCCGCCGGATGCGCACGCCGTTGCGCGAGCCGTCGCGCCGCTCCCACAGCGCCAGGAACGGCGCCACCGCGCCGTCGGGCGTGCGGGCGAGCACCACGAACGCCGACCCGTTGGCGTTGGAGGCGAACCACTTGAACCCGGTCAGCCGCCACGCCTCCCCGTCGGGCTCGGCCCACGCCTCCAGGGCGGCCAGGTCGGACCCGCCGGTGCGTTCGGTGAACATCTGAGCGGCCTCGCCGGAGTAGTAGCCGTCGGCGAAGATCTCCCGGACCCGGTCGCGTACGTCCGGCGGCGCGTGCTTCTCGGCCAGCGAGACCACCATGTCCCCGCCGGTGCCGAGCGCGCAGCCCATCCCGATGTCGGCCTGGTCGAGCAGGTACGTCCAAGCCGCCGCCAGCGCGGACGGGTCCGCCCCGTTCGCCCGTGCCTCCTCGGCGAACGACGGCGAGGTGAAGTTGTCCTCCATGAGCGCCGCGCGGGCGGCCTCGAAGGACGGCGGCATGACGACCCGGCTGACGTCCCTGCCCCACTTGTCGTACTTCTCCAGGCGGGGCGGGTTGCGGTCGGTCTCCTCGGCGCACTCGGCGACCAGGCCGCCCATCAGCGCGCCGAGCCGTTCCAGGCGGGGCTCGGCCCAGGCGAAGCCGTCGCCGAGGTGGCGCCGCATGAGCAGGCGCAGCGTGGGGTCGCAGGTCCACCAGTTGCGCCCGGCCGCCCCCTGGTAGCGCTCGGTGGCGTAGCGGTCACTGTGGTCGAAAGGTTCGATGAGATACCGGCCCATACTCGCGAGTGTTACATATAATCAACACGCGATGGAAGACCGTAACACCTCACTCAGCGCCCGGTCGGCGGTCCTGAGCGCGCTGCTGGGCAGCCACCCGCCCCGGCTGCCCGTCCGGCATCTGGTGCGCATCGGCGCGCTGTTCGGCATCGCCGAGGGCACGGTCCGGGTGGCGCTGTCGCGCATGGTGGCGGCCGGCGACCTGACGCAGCAGGGCGGCCGCTACACGCTGTCCGAACGGCTCGTCGAGCGCCAGGCCCGCCAGGACGAGAGCCGCGACCCGCACACCAAACCGTGGGACGGCACGTGGGAGGTGGCGGTGGTCACCGCCGAGCGGCGCGCCCCGGCCGACCGGGCGGCGTTCCGGCACACGATGTCCGCGCTGCGCATGGGCGAGCTGCGCGAGGGCACCTGGCTGCGTCCGGCGAACCTGGTGCGCGCCTGGCCCGAGACCGTCACCGCGCAGTGCACGCTGATCGACGGCCGCCCGCACGGCGACCCCACCCCGCTGCTGTGGGACCTCGACGGCTGGGCGGCCGAGGCACACCAGCTGGAGCGGGCGCTCGACCGGGCCGACGGGCTGGCCGAGGGCTTCCTGGTCTCGGCCGCCGTGCTGCGCCACCTGCTGGCCGACCCGCTGCTGCCCGCCGAGCTGCTGCCCGCAGGCTGGCCGGGAGCCGCGCTGCGGGCCCGCTACGACGCCTTCGACCACCGCTACCGCGAGGTCCTGCGCGCCCACATGGAGGGCTGATCCCCGCCCCCACCTGGTGCCCCGCCCCGGCCCCGGCTCAGAGTGCGACGGCGAAGACGATGCGCTTGTTCCTGAACTCGGTGACGCTCCACAACTTGCCGCCGCGCACCGTCAGGTCCTCGGGCCCGATCGGGTAGGGCCTGGTCAGCAGCTTGTCACCGCTGTGGACGAGCAGCCTGCCGTTGGTGTTGCCGTCGGCCGCCTGGCTCAGGTACCACTTGCCGCCCCAGGAGACCGCCCCCTGGATCTTGGGGTGTCCCATGACGAAGGCGTCCTTGGGCGTGCCGTCGGTCAGGGGCAGGTTCCAGCGGGCGACCCACCCGCCGGGGTCGTTCTCCCGGTACTCGCCCGAGACCAGCGCGGGCGTGGCGCCGCTGCGGTCCACCGACAGGAACGAGAAGTGCGGCCCGCGCCGCGCGAGCTTCCAGCAGTCGGTCTGCGGCAGCAGGTAGCGGTAGCCGAAGGCGTGGAACTTGCCGCCGGAACGCCCGACGCGCGCGGGATCGCCCAGGTCGCTCTGGACGGTGCGCAGGTCGAGCAGGTTGCCCAGGTCGAACACGCGCAGGCCGTTGTAGGTGTCGGCGACGTAGAGCAGGTCGCCGTGGCAGGCCAGGCCACCCGCGTGCACGTCGATCGGCTTGTACGTCCCGTCGGGCGCGGCCTCGACCAGCAGCGCGTGCTGGTACTTCAGCGTCCGGGGGCTCAGGAACGACACCCTGATCCCCCGCTCGCCCGGCGTCGGCTTGAAGTACCAGCTCACCAGGAGCACCGGCACGCCGATGCTGCCGGACTCCTCGCCGCAGGTCACGCCCTGCGGGTACCAGTCGACGGTGTCCTGGTCCTTGCCGTCGAAGGCGTACCAGTCCGACGGCCTGGGCTGCATCGAGCCCAGCGCCGCCGTGGCGCCCTTGTGGACGGCGGTCCTGTTGGCGTGGGCCAGCAGGGCCTCGACCCCGGTCGCGCCGATCTCCCCGGCCAGCTTCGCCGCCCCCTCGGCCAGGGTCCCCGTGGCCCGCGTTAACGCGTAGGGCGCCTTATCGGCCGGAACCATCCCCGTCGCCGCCATATCTGCCTCACTTCGTCCGTCTCTCGGAGTAGTTTGACGGACGAACGGCGGCATTTGTTGGCGTTCAATCCCACAGATGCACCGGCAGGCCCGACAGGGCCAGCTCCCGGTAGCGCCGCACGAGCCGTTCCCGGTCGCCGCCGAAGCGCGCCAGCGCCTCGCGCTGCCAGACCGCGCCGGTGCGCCGCAGCCGGGTGCGCTGGGCGATGACGTCCAGGGCGGTGTCGGCGTCGTGCGGGGTCACCCCGTGCGCCAGCAGCGCGGCCCGCGCCTCGGGCAGCAGCCTGAGCACCAGGTCGGCGGCCTCGAACTCGCCGTCCAGGCCCGGCCAGGCCAGCTTGGCCTCCAGCCCGTCCTGGGCGGCGCGGTAGAAGTTCTGGTACGCCTCGGCGAACCGGTAGCCGGTCAGGTCCCGCTCGGCCTGCGAGAGCGTCAGCCCCAGCAGGAACGCCGTGTTCGCGGTCATGTCCGCGCACGAGGGCCCGGCGGGCAGCGCGCGCATCTCGACCCGCAGGTGCCCGCCGTCGGCCGGGTCGTAGACGGGCCGGTTCCACTGCCAGATCGTGCCCTGGTGCAGCCGCAGCTCGGGCACCTCGTGCGGCTCGGCGCCGTCGGACAGGTCGGGCACGATCGGCTCGTAGTCCTGCACGTACCGCTCGAACAGCTCGTGCGCGCCCTCCCGCACCCAGTCCGAGCCGAACGTGACCCGCCCGTCCCTGCGCCCGCGCCGCTCCACGTCGCGGTCGTCGGCCGCCTCCTCCATCAGCGCGATCCGCGTCTCCGCCCACAGGTCCCTGCCCAGGAAGAACGGCGAGTTGCCGCACGCGGCCAGCACCGGCCCGATGGCGAGCTGGGCGGCGTTGAACAGCCGGGCGAAGCGGTCGGGCGGCGTGCGGATGTGCACCTGCCAGGAGGTGTTGGCGCTCTCCAGGATCACGTCCTCCACCGACAGCTCCAGGTCCTCGATCTTGACGAGGAACGGCTCCAGCCGCAGCCGCCTGATGCCCCTGCTCATGGCCCGGTAGCGGTTCTGGTCGCTCAGCGCGCCGCGGGTGAAGTCCTTCGCGTCCAGCGTGGGCAGGATGCCGATCGGCAGCGCGCCGCCGTCCTCGACGGCGGCGTCCACCTTGGTCACCGTCTCCTGGATCTCGGCCCCCATGCGCTCGAAGGGCGCGCCCGCCAGCGGCGTCGGGGTGAGGTTGACCTCAATGTTGAAGCGGCCCAGTTCGAGCACGACGCG
The DNA here is from genome assembly GCF_040642995.1 of Nonomuraea sp. NPDC047529. Classification (NCBI taxonomy): domain Bacteria; kingdom Bacillati; phylum Actinomycetota; class Actinomycetes; order Streptosporangiales; family Streptosporangiaceae; genus Nonomuraea; species Nonomuraea sp. NPDC047529. The sequence continues at coordinate 11,309 of NZ_JBEYTJ010000014.1, forward strand.
CGGGTCGTCGAGCTGGTCCCGGACCTCGTCGTTGCGTGGCAGCGGCCGTCCTTGCCGGTCGATCAGGAACAGCTCCAGCTCGGCCCCGATCGTGGCCGGCCCCTGCCCGAAGCCGGGGGTTTCGAGCAGCTCGCGAAGCGTGCCGAGTTGCTCCCGGATGCGTTCTCCGAAGCGCGCGTACTCCGCCTCGGAGAACCGCTCCTTGTCCAGATCTCGTCCCATCGCCCCCTTCTGTCCACTACGCAGGTGTCCACACCTCACCAGGCGATCGGTCCGTCATCCTCCAGGTAGGCGCCGGTCGGGCCGTCGGCGTCCAGGGTCGCCAGCCGTACGGCGACGGCCGCCCCCTGCTCGGCGGTGCGGAAGCCGGTGTGCCCGTTGAGGTCGGTGGCGCAGTAGCCGGGGTTGGCGGCGTTCACCTTGATGGAGGTGTCCATCAGCTCCTTGGCGTAGCAGACGGTGATCATGTTGAGCGCGGTCTTGGAGGAGTTGTAGACGGCGAAGTTGAGGTCCCAGAACGGGCCGCCCGGCGTGAGTGCCAGGCTGATCGAGCCCAGCTCGCTGGACATGTTCACGATCCGGCCCGCCGGCGACCTGCGCAGCAGGGGCAGCATGGCGTTGGTCACGGTGACCACGCCGAACACGTTCGTCTCGTAGACGTCCCTGAACGCCTGCGCGCCGGCGGCGCTCGGGACGCCCCCGTCCAGGCCGCCGGCGATCCCGGCGTTGTTGACCAGGATGTCGAGCGAGCCGTACTCGGCCTCGATCCACTTGGCGGCGGCGGCCACGCTCGCCTCGTCGGTCACGTCGATCCGCACGTACGGCAGGCCCAGCCGACCGGCGGCGGCCCGCCCGCGCTCCTCGTCGCGGGCTCCCACGATCGCGGTGATCCCCCGCTCCGACAGCAGCCGCGCGATCTCGTGGCCGATTCCCTTGTTGGCGCCCGTGATGAGGGCAGTCGTCGTCATGGCCCAACGTTCTCCCAGGTCGGAAGGGGTGTGGGAGAGACCCGCGGAAGCTGGGATCAGCGGTACCACCTTCGCGAGCCCGCTCACCTGGCCTCAGGACGGAGGATGGAGGCATGAACCGCGACGAACTGGCCGCATTCCTGCGCAGCAGGCGCGCCCGCGTCACCCCGTCCGACGTGGGGCTGCCGGGCGGTGACCGCCGCCGCACGCCGGGCCTGCGCCGGCAGGAGGTGGCCCAGCTCGCCGGGATGTCGATCGACTACTACATCCGGCTGGAGCAGGGCAGGGGCCCGCACCCGTCGCGCCAGGTGCTCGGCGCGCTGTGCCGGGCGCTCATGCTGGACCAGGACGAGCGCGCCCACCTGTTCCGGCTGGCCGGCCGGCTGCTGGAGGCCCCCCGCATCCGGGAGGACGTGCCCGCGGGCATCCTGCACCTGCTCGCCTTCCTGGAGGACGTCCCCGCCTACGTCCTGGACGCCCGCTACGACCTGCGCGCCTGGAACCCGCTCGCCGCCATGCTCATGGGCGACCTGGACTCCCTGCCTCCCGACCGGCGCAACGTGATCCGCTGGGTGTTCATGTCGCCCGGCATCGCCGAGCACCTGTCCGACGAGGAGAAGGGCCGCTTCGCCCGCGCCTCGGTCGCCGACCTGCGCGTGGCCGCCGGGCGCTACCCCGACGACCGGGCGCTCCAGGCGCTGGTGGCGGAGATGCTGGCGCTCAGCCCCGAGTTCGCCGAGCTGTGGGCCGGGCACGAGGTCGAGGTGCGCAGGGAGCAGCGCAAGCAGGTCACCCATCCGCTCGTCGGCACGATCGACGCCATCTGCCAGGTGCTGCCGTGGCCCGACCGCGACGACCTCCGGCTGGTGCTCTACACCACCGAGCCCGGCTCGCCCTCCCACCGGGCCTTGCGCGACCTGCGGCGACTCACTCTAAGCTCATGAGATGCGAGCGGTTGCCTTTGACGTCTTCGGCGGGGAACTCGACCTGCGCGAGCTGCCCGATCCCACCCCCGCGCCCGGCGGGGCGGTGATCAGGGTCGAGGCGACCGGTCTGTGCCGCTCCGACTGGCACGGCTGGCAGGGGCACGACCCCGACATCACGGTCTTCCCGCACGTGCCCGGCCACGAGCTGGCGGGCGTGATCGAGGCCGTGGGCCCCGACGTGCGCGGCTGGCTGCCGGGGGCGCGGGTCACCGTGCCGTTCGTCTGCGCCTGCGGCACCTGCGCGGCCTGCGCGACGGGCGAGCAGCAGGTGTGCGAGCGGCAGACCCAGCCGGGCTTCACCCACTGGGGCTCCTTCGCCGAGTACGTCGCCGTCGACCACGCCGACGTCAACCTCGTGCCGATCCCCGAGGAGATGGCCTACGCCACCGCCGCCGGGCTCGGCTGCCGCTTCGCCACCGCCTTCCGGGCGGTCGTCCAGGTGGGCGAGGTGCGTCCGGGCGAGTGGGTGGCGGTGCACGGCTGCGGCGGCGTCGGGCTGTCGGCCGTGATGATCGCGGCGGCGTCCGGGGCGCGGGTGGTGGCGGTGGACATCAGCACCGACGCGCTGCAACTGGCCGAGCTGGCCGGGGCCACGCACTTCGTCAACGGCTCGGCGGGTGACACGGCGGCCCAGGTCAGGGAGCTGACCAGGGGCGGCGCGCACGTCTCGCTCGACGCGCTGGGCAGCCCGCGCACGTGCGCGGCCTCGGTCGAGAGCCTGCGCAGGCGGGGGCGGCACGTCCAGGTCGGCCTGCTGCCGGGCGGGCCGACGCCGGTGCCGATGGACCGCGTGATCGGCCACGAGCTGCGGCTGCTGGGCAGCCACGGCATGGCCGCGCACGCCTACCCGCCCATGCTGGAGCTGATCAGGGCCGGGATCCTGCACCCCGACCAGCTCGTCACCCGGACGATCGGCCTGGCCGACGCGGGCAAGGCGCTGGCCTCGATCGGCTCGGTCCCGGGCGTGACGATGATCGTGCCCGGCGGCTGACCGCCGGGCCGGGCTCACTCCTCCAGCTGCACGCCGAGCGCCCTGAGCACCAGCGCCAGCATGGAGTAGTGGGCGACGAGGACGACCAGCTCGATCCTGCGCACCTCGTCGTAGCGGTCGCACAGGGCAGCCCAGGTGGCGTCGGTGAGGTCGCCCGCGTAGTGGAGGTCGTCGGCCACCTGTAGCACCAGGCGGTCCTCGACCGGCCAGAGGGCGTCGAGCTGGCGGACCGACTCGATCTCCACGTCCGTCAGGCCCGCCTCGCGGGCGATGCGGGCGTGATGGGTCCACTCGTACGCGCTGCGGCTGTGGAAGGCGGTGCGCAGGATGGCCAGCTCGCGGTCGCGGGCCGGCAGCGTGCCGTTCAGCAGGGCGCCGCCGAAGCGCAGCCAGCCCTCGTAGACCGCGGGGTGCCGGCCCAGCGTCGTGAACACGTTCTGGGGGTTCGCCTGCTGAAAGTCGTCCCATTCCGCGGGAGGCAGGGGCTTCACTCGAGGCTTCATGGCTTGACCATTCCCCAAATGAGCGCCCTCTTGCGGGGGACGGCTTTACCCTCACTTAGGGGGACTTTCCACAGTGCGGGCAATAGGTCAGGATTAAGACGCCCGCAGGACGTTGCAAGCCTGGTCGACCGCAAGGATCCCATGGTGATTCGAACGTTGCTCGCTGAGGACATGCACCTGGTACGAGGGGCGCTTGTGGCGCTGCTGGCCTACGAGGAGGACATCGAGGTCGTCGCCGAGGTCGAGCGGGGCGACCACATCCTGGCCGCCGCCCAGTCGTGCCGTCCGGACGTGGCGGTGCTCGACATCGCCCTGCCGGGCATGGACGGGCTCGCCGCCGCCCGCGAACTGCACGACAAGCTGCCCGGCTGCGGCGTGCTGATCCTGACCGGCGTCGGCACCCCCGGGCTGCTGAAGCAGGCGCTGGAGGTGCACGTACGGGGGTTCATGGCCAAGGACGCGCCGCCGGAGCGGCTGGCCGACGCCATCCGCAGGGTCGCCGACGGCGAGCGGGTCATCGACTCGGAGCTGGCCATCGCCGCCATGCGCCCCGAGGAGCCGCCGCTCACCCCCCGCGAGCTGGACGTGATCGGCGCGGCGGCCGACGGCGCCTCCATCGGGGAGATCGCCGCCTCGCTGTTCCTGGCCGAGGGAACGGTCCGGAACTACCTGTGCCGGACGACGGCCAAGCTGGGTGCGCGCAGCCGCATCGACGCCATCCGCATCGCCCGCGAGTCCGGCTGGATCTGACCTCCTGCCGCCTCCCCTCAGCCGCCCGCCGCCCGGTCAGGGCCGGGTGTGGGCGGCCAGGAAGGCCAGGACGTCGGCGGCGAGCGCGATGGACCGGCTGACGGCGCGGGCACCGTGGCCGACGTCGCGCTCGTGGCGCAGCAGGACGGGACGGGAGCCGTCACCGGCCCACTGCATGGCCGCGCACATCTTGCGGGCGTGCATCGGGTCCACGCGGGTGTCGGCGGCCGAGACCGTGAACAGCGTCGCCGGATAATCCGCGTCCCGGCGGACGTGGTGGTAGGGCGAGTAGGCCAGCAGCCAGGCCAGATGGTCGGGGTCGCAGGGGTCGCCGTACTCGCCGGTCCAGGACGGGCCGAGGCCGCTGCGGTGGTAGCGGGCCATGTCCAGCAGGCCGGCCGAGCAGACGGCGGCGGCGAACAGGTCGGGGCGCTGGGTGACGGCCGCGCCGACGAGCAGGCCGCCGTTCGACTCGCCCCAGATGCCGAGCTGTTCCGGGGTCGTCCAGCCGTCGGCGACCAGCTTCTCGGCCGCGGCGACGAAGTCGTCGAAGACGTTCTGCTTGCGTTCCAGCATGCCGTCCCGGTGCCAGGACTCGCCCTCCTCGCCGCCGCCGCGCAGGTTCGCGATGGCCAGCACGCCGCCCGACTCCACCCAGGCCAGCGAGTCGGCCGCGTAGCCGGGCATGAGGGGGATGCCGAAGCCGCCGTACCCGTTGAGTATCGCCGGGCGGGGGCCCGACCCGGAGGAGAGCGCGACCACGACCATGCGCACGCGGGTGCCGTCGGCGGAGGTGTACTCGACGTGGTGGCTCTTCACGTCGGGCAGCGCGACGCGGCCGGGCGGGGCGGCCCACAGGGTGCTGGCGCCGGTCCGGGCGTCGTAGCGCCAGATCTCGGCGGGGGTGACGGCGTCGGTGTAGGTGAACCAGGCCTCGTGGCCGCCCTCGGGGCGGGAGGTGAGCGAGGCGATCGAGCCGCTGCCGGGCAGGGGCACCTCGCCCAGCCGCTCGCCCGTCCTGGCGTCGTGCACGGCGATCTCGCCGACCGCGTGGCGGGTCCTGGAGACCAGCAGGCGGTCGCCGTCCAGCAGGGTGAACGCGCCGAGCACCGCCCGGGGGTCCTCGGGGACCAGCTCGCGCCACACCTCCGGCTCGGCCGGGTCGGCCACGCACAGCCGGCGCCGGGGGGCGTTGCGGTCGGTGAGCAGGTACAGGCGGCCGTCGGGGGCCACCGCGCCCGCCGTGCGCACGTGCGTCCCCTCCTGTACGGCCCGCAGCTCCGGCCGCTCGGGGTCGCCCGCGGCCAGGTCCGCCAGCCAGAGCGAGTTGCCGACCGTGCCGCCCGCCGAGATCGTCAGCCAGCGGCCGTCCGCGCTGATCTGCACGCCGTACGAGACCGGCCCGCCGGTCAGGACGGGGACGTCGTCGGGGACGCCGAGCCGGTGCAGGTGCACGCCCTCGTGGAAGCGCACGTAGTAGAAGCCCTCGCCGCCGGGCAGCCAGGCGACCGGCGAGTAGCGGCAGCCGCCGATGGGGCCGTCCACGAGCTTGCCGGTGTCGACCTCCTCGACGTACAGGTCGGCCTTCTCGTCGCCGCTGCGCGAGATCTGGTAGGCGACCAGACGGCCCGACGGGTCGGGTTGCCAGTCGTCCAGGGTGGTCAGGCCGGTGGGGTCGCGGTCGGCGGGGTTCAGGAAGGGCCGGTCGTCGCAGTAGAGGACCGGGTGCTCCTGGCAGCCGGTCTGCCGCAGGTGGAAGCACCGGCCGCCGCGCCACACGGGCGGGGTGACCAGGCCCGTGACGCTCAGCTCGGTGAGCCGGGCCAGGAAGCGCTCGCGGTCCGGCAGGCGCGCGGCGGCCTCCCGCCACAGCCGGTCCTGCCCGGCCAGCCACTCCTCGGTACGGGGGTCGAGGGGGTCCTCCAGCCAGCGGTACGGGTCGGGGACGTCGTGCCCGCCGAGGCGGTCGGTGACCGGTTGACGTTCGGCGGGCGGGTACTCGTCTGCAAATGTCATGACACGGGCTCCGGTTGCCAGTGGCCGGCCAGGTCGGCGTACAGGGGCGAGACCCGGATCAGCTCGTCGTGCGTGCCGATCGTGATCCGGGGACCGTCCATGAGCAGGACGCGGCGGGCGCGCAGCGCGGAGGTGAGGCGGTGCGCGACCACGATGAGCGTGCCGCCCCTGGCCGCGAAGGCGTTCTCGGCCAGGGCTTCGGCGGCGGGGTCCAGGTGACAGGTGGCCTCGTCCAGGATGACCAGCGGGGCCTCGGTCAGGTGGGCGCGGACGAGGGCGATGAGCTGCCGCTGCCCGGCCGACAGCGCCGCCGGGTCCAGCGTGGCGTCGTACCCGCCCAGGCTCTCGACCAGCTCTCCGGCGCCCAGGGCGGCCACGGAGCCGTCCAGGTCGCCGGACCCGGGCACGAGATAGGCGAGGTTGTCGCGCAGCGTGCCGCGGAAGACGTACGCCTCCTGCGGGATCAGCACGCGGGCGGCGGGGTCGGCCCGGCCGGCGGGGACGCCACCGATCAGCACCTCCCCCTCGCCGGGCGGCAGGATGCCGCTGAGCAGGGCGGCCAGCGTGGACTTGCCCGCGCCGCTCGGCCCGACGACGGCCAGGTGCTCACCCTCGGGGACGGCGAGGTCGAGGCGGTCCAGGACGGGCGCGGAGTGCGGCCCGTAGGAGAAGGTGACCGACCGGAGCGCGACGTCGGCGCCAGCCGGGCGGACCCTGGGCGGGGCGGGCGGCGGGGGCGGCGCGGCGGCGGCGATGCGGCGCAGCGTGGCCACGAGCCGCACGCCGCTCACCCCGAGCCCCTGGACGAGCCCACCGAGCGCGGGTGCCAGCGACTGGGTGACGTAGGCGAGCGCGCCGACGATCACGCCCGGCCCGGCGCCGCCGTCGAGCAGCCACGGGGTGCCGGCGAGCAGCAGGACGACGGGCAGCCAGCCGCCGACGGCCAGCGCGGCGGTGCGCACCGAGGTCACCCTGGCCAGCGCGCGGGCGGCGTCGCGCTGCGCGCCGACCTGGCGGGCCAGCCGCTCGTCCTCGCGGTCGGCCAGGCCGCACGCCTCGATGTCGCGCAGCCCGGTGGCCGTCGCGGTCATCGACCGGGCCAGCTCCTCGTCGGCCAGCAGGAACGCGCGCTGCCGCCGGGCCAGCGCGGGCAGCGAGGCCAGGAAGAACGCCAGCCCGGCCGCGAACGGCGGCAGCACCAGCACGAGCGTGCCCGGCGCCAGCGTCAGCAGCCCCAGCACCACGCTGACCAGCGTGAACGCGAACCCTCTGACCGTGGTGACGACGGCGGCGAAGGCGTCCCTGGCCAGCTCGACCTGGAGCCCGGCCCGTGCGGTGGCCGCGCTGTCGGGCCGCTCGGCGAGCGGGCGGCGCAGCGCTCCCTGCACCACCCGCGTCAGGAGGCCGTCGCGGAACGGCTCGGCCACGGCGGCCACGGCCAGCACCACCTGGCGGGCGCCGACGGCGGAGACCAGCCACGCCAGCCCGAGCGCCGCCAGCCAGGCCAGGCCGGTCAGCGGCCTGGCGCGGGCGAAGCCGTCCTCGATGGCGCGGGCGACCGCGTGCCCGACGAGGAACGCGGGCGCCGCCTCCAGCACCGACCACAGCAGGATCGCGACCAGCCGCCGCGGCTCACGGACGAGCACCCGCCAGAACCCGGCGGGGGCGCCGGGGATCGAGGGGCCGTCAGGGGCCGCGGGAACGTCCGGGGCCGGGGTCATGGGGGGCCCTCCTGGAAGACGGCGCGGTAGGCGGGGTCGCGCCACAGGGCGTCGTGGGGGCCGGCGGCGCGCACCCGGCCCTCGTCGAGCCAGACGACCTGGTCGGCGCGGGCGGCGGTGGCCAGGCGGTGGGCGGTGATCAGGCGGGTGCGACCCCGGGGATCACCGGTGAGCGCCCGGCTGACCTCGCGTTCGGTGACGGTGTCCAGGCTGGAGGTGGCGTCGTCGAGCACCAGCACCCGGTCCCCCCGCGCGAACGCCCTGGCCAGGCCGAGCCGCTGCCGCTCGCCGCCGGACATGGGGGTCTCGGCCAGCGGCGTGTCGTAACCGGCGGGCAGGCGGCGGACGAACCCGTCGGCGCGGGCCGCCATGGCGGCCTCCCGTCCGGCCTGGGAGCCGGGGACGGCGCCGATCGCCTCGCCGACGGTGTCGCCGACCAGGACCGGGCGCTCGAAGGCGTAGCCGATGGCCGATCGCAGGCCGTCGCGGGTCAGCTCGCGCAGCGGGACGCCGTCGAGCAGCACGTCCCCGCGTTCGGGGTCGGTCAGCCGGCCGGCGAGCGCGGCCAGCAGGGACTTGCCGGAGCCCGACCGTCCCACCACGGCGGTGACCGTGCCGCCGGGGATCGTCAGGTCGCCCACGGTGAGGCCGTTCGCGGCGACGTCCCGGAACTCGACCGTGCCGGGGCCGGACGGGAGCGGGCGCGTGCCGTAGGAGACCGGCGGCAGGGCGAGGACGTCGGCCACCCGGGCGGCGGCGGCCCGCGCCCTGGCCAGGCCGCCGATGTAGCCGAGCGAGGTGCTGAGCGCGGCGCCGAGCGCGGCGTAGCGGGCGGCGGCGTACAGGTCGCCGACGGTGAGCCGCCCGGCGGCCAGCATGACCCCGCCGGCGGCCAGGACGGCGACCTCCAGCAGCGGGATCATGAGCCCCGACCGGACCCCGGCGGCGGCGTTCGCGCGCCACAGGGCCATGCCGTGCGCGCGCAGCCGGGGCAGGGGCGCGAGCACCCGCCGGGCCTCCTGGCCCGCGGTCCCGGCGGCGGCGATGGTGCGGGCGCCGTCGAGCGCGTCCACCAGGCGGGCCGCGATCTCGCCCTGGACCTCCTGGTAGCCGCCGGAGATGACGGTCGTGGCGCGCAGGAAGGCCCGCAGGACGAACACGATGAGGACGATGCCAGCCCCGAGCGTGAGGGTCAGCAGCGGATGGATGAGGGTGAGCGCGACCAGGGCGCCGGCGGTCGGCACCAGCAGGGCCAGGGCGCCGGTGACCGTCTCGGGGGCCCGTCCGGCCTCCTCGGCGTTCAGCCCGGCCCGGGTGACGAGGTCGCCCTCGGGGAAGCGTCGGGTGGCGGCCCGGCCGACGCCGAGCACGTGCCGCAGCACGCCGAGCCGCAGCCGGGCGGCCGCGTACGCGCTGCTCGCCCCTCTGGCCCAGCCGCCGAGGCTCTCGCAGAGCACCACCACGGCGACCACGCCCGCGCACAGCACCAGAGCGGTGGCGGCGCCGGAGGAGCGGGCGAGGAGCAGGTCGAGCGTGCGGCCGACGAGGAACGGGACGGCCAGCTCACCGGCCGCGCCGGCGACGGCGGTGACCGCCAGCACGGCGGGCCACGGGCCGCAGCGCCGTACGGCGTCCGCCACCAGGCGGTCTCCCGGTCCCACCTGCCGGCCTCCTTCAGACTCGGGAGGTCCCCGCGCCACCACGAAACGGCGCGGGGACCCTGTCAGCTATCAGTGGCAAAGAGCGACACTGAGGTTGCTCGGGTGGCCCGAGTGACACGTGAGAGCAGTGAGCGAGCTGCCGCCGCTGGCCACGTCGCTGGCCGCGGGAGCCTCCAGACCCTGCAGGTCGAGAAGAACCATGTTCTACACCTCCTTCCACGGTTGATCATGCGCAGGCCGCTCGGGTGCGGCCTCCAGGAACGGCAGGCGTGCCGGCTGGTCTCCCAGCACCGCCCCGAGGGCGAACAGCACGCCGGCCGTTCCGGTCGCGAAATCCATGGACAGGCGCAACAGCCCGTCACCGGGGAAGGCCAGGCCGCCGCCGTACGGCATGGCGTGCCAGCTCAACCCCTTGATCAGCTCGCGGGCCACCGGATCTCCGGCGAGCGCCGCGATGATGCCCGCGCGGCCGGTGAACAGCCCCGGCTGGACGAAGAACCCGGAGCGGGCGACCAGCTTCAGCCGGTCCAGCTCCGCGGCGAGCTCCTCGTCGTCGCGATGCACGAGATGACGTCCGAGCACCAGGGCGATGCCCACGGAGCCCTCGTCCAGGTAGGGCAGCGTCCGCCAGCCCTGGTCCACCTGGAGCGAGCCGTCCTCCGAGGCCCGGCAGCGACGCAGGTCCTGCCTGAGCGCGATCTCGGCCAGGTCGAGGAGCGCGTGGTCGCCGGTGTGCTCGTAGGCGTGCAGGAAGAGCAGGGCGGAGCCGGACGAGCCGTACATGAGGCCCGCTCTCGGGTTGTCGCCGCCGCTGATCCCGGGCACGTCCTCGGGGCCGCCGAGGCGGTCGGCGCACATGTCCACCGCGCGCATGGCGTGCTCGGCCAGGGCGGGCTCGGTCCGGCCGAGGCGCAGGAGGTTCAGGCCGATGCCGGGCAGGCCGGAGAACAGGGCCGTCTCCAGGCGGTCCCACTGCTCCCGCAGGGCGATGTCGACGACGTCGAGCGCGTCCTGGCGGTGTCCGAGCCGGTCGAGGACGTGGGCGATGCCGTGCAGGCCGTCGTACAGGCCGATCCCGGAGCCGGCGGCGGGGCGCAGGGCGCGTTCGCGCAGCCATTTCTCGTACTCGGGGAAGGGGCCGAGGCCGGTGGCCGACAGGGCGAGCAGGACGCCGGCCGCGCCGGTCGCGATGTTGAGGCCGCCGCCGGGCCTGAACTGGGCGACGTCGCCGGGGAAGAGGCGGTCGTCGCGGCCGGGGGTCGCGGCCGCCCGGATGGCCCGGCACATCGCGTCCCGCAGCTCGGCCCAGGTGGCCGTCCCCGGCATCGGCACGGGGGTCTCGACGGCCTGGTCACCCGCGATGGTCGCGGCGGCGGTGTCCATGAAGGCGGCGGGGACGGGGAAGGTCTCCTTGACGATCCGCGCCAGCTGGACGATCTTCGGCCGGTGTATCGGCAGCATGATCGTGCACTGCGGGGCGAACAGGGCGAACCGCAGGCAGGCCAGCGCGTACCGGTCGACCTCGACGCCGTGGCGGTCGCGCGGCGCGGCGAAGGCGGGGTGGGCCAGCGCGGCCCTGGCCTGGTCCGCGGCGAGGGTGGCGACCTCGTAGTCGATGAGCACGACCCGGTCGTCCTGGGTGATCAGGATGTTGTCGGGGTGCAGGTCGCCGAAGACCACGCCGCGTCCGTGCAGCGACGCGACGGCCTCCTCGACGCTCTCCAGGGTCGTGGTGGCCCAGGCGGTGTACTCGGCGAGGTCCTGGTCGGTGCAGGTGGCGCGGGTCAGCGGGAAGCGGCGCACCAGCCGCCGCTGGAGCGGGGTGCCGTCCACGAACTCCTGCACGAGGAAGTGGTGGCCGCCGATGCTGAAGTAGTCGCGCAGCCCGGGGGCGGCGGGCAGGCCGGCCAGGCGGCGCAGCATGTCGCGCTCGTGCTGGAGCCTGGCGACCGCGTCCCGGCCGGCCACATCCAGCCCGGCGTGCGGCCTGGCCTCCTTGAGCACCACCCGTTCGTCCGTGCGGGTGTCGCGGGCCAGGTAGACGCCGCCGCCGTTGGAGAAGTGCAGCACGCTCTCGATCCGGTACGGCAGCTCTTCCATGGTCACGGCGTTGCGCGCGGCCAGGTGGGGTTCCAGGAACTCGGGCAGCGTCGTCCAGGGCGGCACCGAGAACGTCGCGCCGCGCACGTCGGGGATCAACGTGCCGTCGCCGTCCTCGACGGCCAGCACCCGCTCCCCGGACGGGGACAGGCAGTGCCGCTCGGCGAACCCGCCGTACCGGACGAACATCGGCCCCTCGCCGTAGCGCAGGTCGCTCAGGATGTACGGCCCCTCGACGCCGCGCAGCAGCTCGTCGAGCTCCTTGAGCACGAGTTCGAGCTGGCCCTCGTCCCGGGGGTAGATGGTGATCAGCTTGCCGCTCGACGCCCGGGAGGCGGCCTTGGAGTTGACCATGACGAGCACGGCCGGGCCGCGCAGGAACTTGAAGGCGACCCCGCGGGGCACGCAGTAGTCCCACACGGTCTGGACGACCTTCTCGGCGTCCTCGACCCGGGCCGACACGTGGATCTTCCAGCCCTGGGTCGGCAGGGGCGCCTCCTGGGTCGGCATGTAGTAGGCCCAGGTGTCACTGAGGTCGTGGGCCCAGCCTTCCGGGACGGGCCGGCGCAGCTGGGGGAAGTCGGCGTCCGCCGCCGTGCTGTGGTCGGGAGTGTCGTAGAAACACTGGTCCACAAGGCAGTAGAGCTCGTACTTGTCCATTTGGCGCGGCCCTCCGAGGCGGTGTGCTTAGAGCCTGCCGCAGCCGCGCCGGGGCGCACTAGTAACACGCAACATAAGTCATATATGGCTATGGAATGCGCTTTGATGTGTTTTTCACAAAAGGTAATTATCTGCGCGGGGCATAAACACTGAAAGAGAACTGCCCGCCGCGCGACGTGGACGCCTCCAGCCAGCCGCCCAGCTCCGAGACGCGTTCGGCCAGGTTGAGCAGGCCCTGACCGGCGTCGCCCGGCCGGCGCGGGGGACGTACGCCATCGTTCCTGATCGACAGGCGGACCACGTTGTCGCGTTCCATGAGCTGGATCCAGCACTGCCCGGCCTCGGCGTGCCGCAGCACGTTCGTCACGCCCTCGCGCAACGCGTGCGTGAGGGCCTCCTCCACGTCAGGGTGCAGATCGCGGCAGGCCACCCTGATCTGGCAGCGCACCCGCGCCGACTCCAGCAGCGCCCGCGCCGAGCTCATCTCGGCCGCCAGCGAGGAGCTGCGCAGGCGTCCGTGCGCGACGGCCCGGACGTCGGCCGACAGCTCCCGCAGCAGGTCGAGCGTCTCGGTCAGCTCCTGCCGGGCCTTCTCGTCACCCTCCGCCACCAGCCGCTGGATGAGCCGCGCCTTGAGCGTCAGGACGGTCAGCCGGTGCCCGACCAGGTCGTGCAGGTCGCGGGTGAAGCGGCGGCGCTCCAGCGTCACGGCCTGGCGCATGACGTCGGTACGGGCCCCGGCCAGCCGGCGCACCTGGGCCAGCAGGCTCAGCAGCGCGAACTCCACGACGCCGACCAGCGGGCAGGCCAGCGCCCACGCCGGCTCGACCTGCCAGGAGGGCGCGGCCAGCAGCACCGGCCCGCACGACAGCGCCAGCACCACCAGCACGACCGACCTGATCCGGGACGCGACCACCAGCAGGGCGCCCGCCAGCAGCCCGCACACCGGCGTCCAGGCCGGCCCGAACACCGCCAGCGGCACGTACGTGAGCCACGCCTGGACGGCCACCAGCCACCACGCACCGGCCCGGCGCGAGGGCTCCTCCAGGACGAACCTGCCGTGCACCGTGAGCAGGACGGCCAGCGCGACCGACCCCTCGACCACCAGCCCGGACCCGGCCAGCCCGGCCTGCACCGGGATCGCCAGCCCGACGCCCCCGGCCACCAGGCCGAGCCCCCCGGCCCAGGACGGCGACGAGAGACTGTGCATCCTGGACCGTAATCGAGGCGTCAGGCCACGGTGTGTCGAGTCCACCTCACCCCCGGTACACGGTTGATGCGTCGGGACAGTACGCGTGGCGAGTGCGCTCACCGCTGCCTCGTTCCTCTAATCGACCTGATCGCGAAGCCCCGTGTAAAGGCCGAGGCCGCTTCCGGACACGCTGACTTCCCACCCCACAACAGGTTAGACAGTTCATATCAGCCATAGGGTGGCGGTATGGAATACATGCGACTTGGCGCGACTGGTATGAAAGTTTCTCGCATCTGTTTGGGGATGATGAGCTACGGCGACCCGGCGCGGCAGGAATGGGCGCTGCCCGAGGAAGAGGCCGAGCCGATCATCCGCCGGGCCGCCGACGCGGGCGTGACGTTCTTCGACACCGCCGACATCTACAGCCGGGGCCAGAGCGAGGTCGTCACCGGCAGCGTGCTGCGCCGGATCTTCCCCCGGCGCGAGGACTACGTGCTGGCCACCAAGGTCTACTTCCCGATGGGCCGGGGCGCCAACGACCGCGGCCTGTCGCGCAAGCACATCCTGTCCGCCGTCGACGCCTCGCTCGACCGGCTCGGCACCGACTACGTGGACCTGTACCAGATCCACCGATGGGACGACGAGACCCCCATCGAGGAGACCATGGAGGCACTGCACGAGGTCGTCAGGTCGGGCCGGGCCCGCTACATCGGCGCGTCCACGATGTGGGCCTGGCAGTTCGCCAAGGCCCAGCACGTGGCCGAGGCCAACGGCTGGACCAGGTTCGTCTCGATGCAGAACCACCTCAACCTGCTCTACCGGGAGGAGGAGCGCGAGATGCTGCCCCTCTGCGCCGACCAGGGCGTGGGCGTGATCCCGTGGAGCCCGCTCGCGCGCGGCGTGCTGGCCCGGGCGGGCTCGGCGGGCTCGGCGGCCTCCGCGACCGCCAGGACCGGCTCCGACCAGCGCATCGACTTCCTGTACGACCCCGACAACGACCGGCAGATCCTCGACCGGGTCGCCCAGGTCGCCGCCGAGCGGGAGCTGCCGCCGGCCCAGATCGCCCTGGCCTGGCTGCTCAACCGGCCGGGGATCACCGCGCCGATCGTCGGGGCCACCAAGGACCGGCACGTGGACGACGCCGTCGCCGCCGTCGGCCTCACGCTGTCGGACAGGGAGATGGAGTTCCTGGCCGAGCCGTACCGGCCGCGGGAGGTCAAGTTCTGATCACCGGGATTGTCGGTCGGAGATCCTAAGGTAGGGGCATGCGGGCTAATGAGGAGGCGGCGGCGGCGCTGCAGGAATACGCGGAGCTGTTCGCGCTGAGCGGCGGCGACGCCTTCCGGGTGCGGAGCTACCAGAAGGCGGCCAAGGCGATCGCCGGGTTCCCCGAGGACATCTCGGAGGTCGACGTGCGCGGCGTCCCCGGCGTCGGGGAGGCCATCGCCAAGAAGATGGAGGAGTTCCTCCAGCGCGGCAGCTTCCGGCAGCTCGACGACCTGCGGGGCCGGGTGCCCGAGGGCGTGCGGCGGCTGACCCGGGTGCCCACGCTCGGCCCCAAGACGGCCATCATGCTCTTCGAGGACTACGGCATCGACTCCACGGTGGCGCTGGGCGAGGCCATCACCTCCGGCCGGCTCGACGGCGTCAAGGGCCTGGGCCCCAAGACGCTGGCCAACCTGCTCAAGGGCATCGAGCAGCTTGAGCAGGCGGGCCGGCGGGTGCACATCGGCGTCGCCATGGCGCTGGCCGAGCAGGTCATCGGCTCGCTCAAGGCCGAGCGCATCGCGTACGCGGGGTCGCTGCGGCGGATGAAGGACACGATCGGCGACATCGACATCCTGGCGGTGGCGCCCGAGTCGGTCATGGCCGACTTCCGCGCGCAGCCCTACGTGGCCGACGTCATCGCCGCCGGCGACAAGAAGACCTCGATCCGCACGACCTCCGGCGTCCAGGTCGACCTGCGCCTGATCCCGGCCGGGTCGTGGGGCGCGGCGATGCAGTACTTCACCGGCTCCAAGGAGCACAACGTGACCATCAGGGAGATGGCGGTGAAGAAGGGCTGGAAGCTGTCCGAGTACGGGCTGTTCGAGGGCGAGCGGGTGATCGCCGCGGAGTCCGAGGAGGACATCTACGAGGCGCTCGGCATGCAGTTCGTGCCGCCGCCGATGCGCGAGGACGGCGGCGAGGTCAAGGCGGCGCTGCGCGGCGAGCTGCCCGTGCTGGTGGAGCTGGCCGACCTCAAGGGCGACCTGCACACCCACACCGACCTCACCGACGGCATCGCCTCGTTGGAGGACATGGTGGCCGCCGGGGCCGCGCGCGGCTACTCCTACTACGCGGTCACCGACCACGCGCCCGACCTGGCCATGCAGCGCATGACGCTGGACAAGGCGCTGGAGCAGCGCGGGCGGGTGGCCGAGCTGCAGAAGAAGTATCCGCACATGCGCATCCTGCACGGGTCGGAGCTCAACATCGCGCCCGACGGCTCGGTCGACTGGCCCGGCGAGGTCCTGCGCGAGTTCGACGTGTGCGTGGCGTCGGTCCACTCGCACTTCGGCATGTCGCGGGAGGAGATGACCCGCCGCTTCATCGCCGCCTGCGAGAACCCGTACGTCGACATCATCGGCCATCCGACCACCCGGAAGATCGGCAAGCGGCCGCCGGTCGAGGCCGACTGGGACGCCGTCTTCCGGGCGGCCGCCCGTACGGGCACCGCGATGGAGATCGACTCCTATCCCGACCGGTCCGACCTGCCGGCCGACCTGGTGCGGCTGGCCAAGCACCACGGGGTGAAGTTCTCCGTCGACAGCGACTCGCACGCGATCCCGCACCTGGCCCACCAGCGGTTCGGGGTCGGGATCGCGCAGCGGGCCTGGCTGACCGGCGACGACGTCATCAACACCTGGCCGCTCGACCGGCTTCTCGCCTTCCTCGGGCGCTAGTCCCGTCCCCGTCCCGCGTCGGAGGGCGGGTCGGGTGCGGCCCGCACCCAGCGCGGGCCGCACCCGAGCCTGGAGGCGGGGGTCCGCCGCGGGCGGTCGCCGCCTTCGTCCTGGAACGGGCGTCCACCCAGATTTCTGCTCTAAAATTCGGACTTAACACCACAAATTAGAACATTTGCCGCATTCTTGCCGCGCCGCGCGCAGATCATCCCGCTTCGCTAGCTTGGACGGCGATGAAGGACAACCATCCCCCGGCCCGGCCCACCGAACGGGCATCCGGGACGAAGAGCAGGCGGCGCTGGTGGCGCATTCTCGTCGCCGTACTGGCCTCGTTGCTGCCGGCCGCCGTCGGCGGGGTCGCGCTGGCCTACCCCTCGCTCGCCGCCACCACCTGCCCCGGCTGCTACGGCCTGACCGAGCTGCACCCGGGCGTCTACACCGAGGACGGCCTGACCCCCGCCCAGCGCACCCGCGTCGGCGAGGTGGCCGAGCAGGCCGCCCGCCGGGTCACCGGCTTCTACGGCACCCGCCTCAGCTCCCCCGGCCTGCTCGTCTGCCTGACCGACACCTGCTACCGGCGCATCGGCGGCGGCCAGGAGCGCGGCGTCGCGGTGCTCAACCGGTCGGTCATGCTCTCGCCGCGCGGCCTCGACCCGGTGATCGCCTCGCACGAGCTGTCCCATGTCGAGCTGCACGCCAGGCTCGCCTCCTCCGCCGCCGTCCCGCAGTGGTTCGACGAAGGGCTGGCGGTGGTGGTCTCGGGCGACCCGCGCTACCTGGCCCCGGAGTCCGCGCCGGACCGCTGCCTGGTGGCGCCGTCCGGGCCGCTGCCGGTGACGCTGGAGGAGTGGCTGCGGACCGCGAGCGCGGACCCCGCCACGTACGCCAGGTCGGCCTGCCAGGTGAGCCGCTGGCTGCGGGAGAACGACGGCCGCACCGGACTGCTCGGCCTGGTGGCCCGGCTCAACGCCGGCGAGCCCTTCTCCACCCTCGTCCGGACGCCCTGACGAACCACCCCGAAAGGCACGGTTGCCGCACCCACGCCGTTGGGTAGGTCTCGTCACGGCCGGAACGGTCCCAGATCCGGGACAGGATTCGGCAGGCACTCGCACGCGGAGACAGCGCGAGGAGATTAAATGGTTTCCAGGTAGGAAATACGTCTTGCGAGAGGTGGCTCCCATGAGGCAAGTCGCGGCGACGATCGTCAAACCGCTCCCCGACCACCTGTTCCTGGTCCACGACGGGAACGCGGAGATGCGATGGGAGGCGATGTCCGGGGTCGGCTACCACACGCCGAACGACCGCTTCTTCGTCAGGAACCACACCTCCACGCCGCTGATCGACGCCGCCGCCTGGCAGCTCCACCTGCACGGCGCCGGGCTGCGCGCGCCGCGCGCCTTCACCTACGACGAGCTGCTGTCGATGCCCTCGCGCACCCACGACGTCGCCATCGAGTGCGCCGGCAACGGCCGCGCGTTCTACGGCACCCAGCAGGGCGACCCCGCGCCCGGCGCCCAGTGGGGGCTGGGCGCGGTCGGCGTGGCGAGGTGGCGGGGCGTGCCGCTGCGCCACCTGCTCGCCGAGGCCGGGCTGCGTCCCGAGGCCGTGGACGTGCTCCCCACCGGCCTCGACGCGCCCTTCGAGCACCACGGCCACGTCCGCCGTCCGCTGCCCGTGGCCAAGGCCGTGGACGACGTGCTGGTGGCGTACGAGATGAACGGCCGGCCGCTGCCTCCCGACCACGGGTTCCCGGCGCGGCTGGTGGTGCCGGGGTGGGTGGGCATCGCCTCCATCAAGTGGCTGGGGGACATCGAAGTCTCCACGAGCAAGCTGTTCACGCCGTGGAACACGGTCTTCTACCGGGACGTGGCGGCGCAGCCCGTGAAGAGCGCCTTCGAGCTGCCCTGGGACGCCCGGCTGCCGATCCGCGGCCCGCACGCCTGGCGTGGCCGTCCGGGGCCGCACGTGCTGCGCGGCCGGTCGTGGTCCGGGCGCGGCCGGATCGTCAAGGTCGAGGTCAGCTTCGACGGCGGCCGGACCTGGCACCTGGCCGAGCACCACGGTCCGCACCTGGTCGGGGCGTGGTTGCCGTGGCACGTCCAGTGGGCGCCGAAGCACCTCGGGTCCGCCGTGCTGATGGCCAGGGCCACCGACGAGACCGGCGCCACCCAGCCCCTGCGCACGCCCAAGCACCCCTTCGGCTACTCCTTCGACGCGGTCGTGCGTCATCCCGTGCAGGTGGTCAACGGATAGGTAAGTGTCACGAACGCGGCTGAGCTGGCCCTTCACGAAAAGGTGGTCCGGAGGTGTGCATTTCATCTGAAAGACTCTCGCGGAAACGTTACGGAAATGACACCGTGCGAGGCTTTCGCACACGACGAAGAAGGGAGAGCAGATGCGCCAGCTGACCCCGTTGGACGCCCAGTTCCTCCATGTCGAGTCCGAGACCACCGCGGCGCACGTCGCCGGGCTGGCGGTCCTCGACCCGGCCGGCGGCGCGGTGGACCGGGACGCGCTGGCCCAGCTGCTGCTGGACCGCGTCCACCTCTCCCCCGCGCTCAGCCTGCGCCTGGTCGAGGTGCCGTTCGGGCTCGACCGTCCCTACTGGTGCGCCGATCCGGCCTTCGACCTGGGCAACCACCTGTTCGAGACGACGCTGCCCGCGCCCGGCGACGACGCCGCGCTGGCCGAGGCGGTGGCCGCGATCCACGAGCGCAGGCTCGACCGGTCGCGTCCGCTGTGGGAGATGCACCTGATCAAGGGCCTGGCGGGCGGCCGGGTCGCGGTCTACACGAAGGTGCACCACGCCGCCATCGACGGTGTGTCGGGCGCGGAGACCCTGGCGACCCTGCTCGACCTGACCCCGGAGGGGACCCGGGAACGACGGCCGCGTCCGGCGGCGCCGCGGCAGGACGCGCCGGGCCTGATGGAGATGCTGGCCGGCGCCGCCGTGCGATCGGTCACCCATCCGGTGCGGGCGGCCCGCTCGGCGGTCAGGGCCGCGGGCGACCTCGACGCGATCCCGCTGGCCGGCGCGCTGCCCGGCGCGAAGGCGATCGCCAGGGCCGCCCGGCTGGTGGCCGGCGACCAGAAGGAGCGGCCCGAGCTGCCGGGCCTGACCGCGCCGCGCACGCCGTTCAACGGGCCGATCAGCGCGCGGCGGGAGCTGTCGTTCGGGTCGGTGCCGCTGAAGGAGGTCAAGAAGGTCGCCAAGGCCAACGGCATCAGCGTCAACGACGTGGTGATGGCGCTGTGCGCCTCGGCGCTGCGCTCGTGGCTGGACGAGCGGGACGCGCTGCCGGAGGAGCCGCTGGTGGTGGCCGTGCCCGTGGCGGTGCGCACGGGCGGCGCCAAGGACGTGGTCGGGAACCAGATCGCGGCCATGGTGGCGCCGATGCCGACGAACGTCCCCGACGCCGGGGAGCGGCTGCGGGCGGTCGGCGAGACCATGAACAGGGCCAAGCGGCGCTTCGCGCTCGCGCCGCCGAGCTGGCTCGGCGAGCTGTGCTCGCTGCTGCCCGCGCCGGTCACCAGCCTGGCCACCCCGGCGATCTTCCGGCTGGCCGGCTCGGCGTTCCCGCCGATCAACCTGATCATCAGCAACGTGCCGGGCCCGCAGTTCCCGCTCTACATGTGCGGCGGCCGGGTGCTGGCCTACTACCCGCTGTCGGTGCTGACCGACCTGTCCGGCGGCGTGAACATCACCTGCTTCTCCTACGACGGCATGCTCGACTTCGGCATCGTGGCCTGCCCCGAGCGGGCGGACGACGTGTGGGGCCTGCTCGGCCACCTGCGCGACGCCCTCGACGAGCTGCTAGCCGAGTGCGTGGGCGATGAGTTCGGCGACGGCGTCGGGGTCGATCTGGTGACCGGTTAGCTGGCAGAGGTTCTCCTGGTAGAGCAGCACGGCGGCGAACGTCGCCGCGGCCACCTCCAGCCGCGCCGCGTCGCCGCGCGTGCCGGGCAGCGCGAGCTCCAGCGCGAACCTGGCCCTGCTGATCAGCTCGCCGTTGAGCCTGCCGAGCCGCTCCTTGACCGAGCCGTGCGTGTCGGCCTCGCGGAACAGGATGCGCCGCATCGCCGGTGAGGCCCGCAGCGGCAGCCCGCGCGCCAGCCGGGCGAGCGTGCCGGCCGGGTCGCCGGGCACGGCGTCGACCTCGCGGCCCTCCTCGACCAGGGTGCGCTCGTCGACCAGGGCGACGAGTACGTCGATCTTCCGCGGGAAGTAGTGGAAGATCAGGCCCTTGGGGACTCTCGCGAGCCTGGCTATCACCGCGGTCGGAGTGGCCTCGTAGCCGCCGCCCGCGAACAGTTCCTCGGCCGCGTCCAGGATGCGCGTGCGCGCGTCACCGATCGACACAGCTCGCACCCTAACGCCACCTGCGACTTCGTCGCCATCCCGCCGGGGCGAGAGCCTGCTGCCCTTGGGCCGTCATGTAGCATATGAGACGTAAATGTCTCATATTCGACGGAGTTGTCTCATGGTGGTGAGCCGGGAGCAGATCATGACCGCGGCGATCCAGCACCTCAACGAACATCCGGCCGCCTCGATGGCCCAGCTCGCCGAGGCGGTGGGGATCAGCAGGGCCACGCTCCACCGGCAGTTCAGCAGCCGCGAGGAGCTGATGACGGCGCTCGGCCACCGCGCGCACGACCGGTGGCACGACCTCCAGGTGCGCGCGGACGTCAGGTCCGCCGCCGCCTCCGACGACCCCCACCTGATCCGGCAGGCCCTGGAGGCCCTGCTGGAGGGCTGGATCGACGTGGCCGACGACTACGGCTTCGGCCTGACCGACTACGCGATGGCCGTGCACCCGGAGCTGCTGCGCCGCGCGGACGAGCTGGAGGAGCACGAGATCGCGCTCTTCGCCGCCGCCCAGCGGGCCGGCCTGCTGCGCGCTGACCTGCCCGCCCGCTGGATCAGCAACACGGTCTACGGCCTGCTCGTGGCCGTCCGGGAGAGCCTGCGCCGCGGCGACGTCGCCCGCAGGGACGTGCCCAGGCTGCTGCGCGAGACGTTCCTGACCGGCGCGGGCGCCGGGGGGTGGTCGTGATGACGGCCACCGGCGTCCCGGCGCGCAGGCGGTGGGCGGGCCTGGCCGTGTTGTCGGCCAGCGTGCTGCTCGTGGTCATGGACATGACCGTGCTCAATGTCGCCCTGCCCGCGATCACCGAGGACCTGCGGCCGACCTCGGTCGAGCTGCTGTGGATGGTGGACGCGTACTCGCTGGTGCTGGCCGGCCTGCTGGTCACGGCGAGCGCGCTGGGCGACCGGTGGGGGCGCAAGCGCATGCTGCTGGCCGGGTTCGCCGTGTTCGGGCTGGCCTCGACGGCGGTCCTGGCGGCCGACTCGGCCGCCGAGGTGATCGCCGTACGGGCGCTGCTCGGCGTGGGCGGCGCGATGATCATGCCGTCCACGCTGTCCATGATCCGGAACCTGTTCACCGACCCGGGCGAGCGGGCCAGGGCGCTCGGCGTCTGGTCGGCGATGGCGGCGATGGGCGCGGCGCTCGGCCCGATCCTGGGCGGGTTCCTGCTGGAGCACTTCGCCTGGCAGTCGGCGTTCCTGGTGAACGTGCCCGTCATGGCGGTGGCCGTGGTCGCCGGGCTGCTCCTGCTGCCGGAGACGCGCAACCCCCGGCCGGGCCGGTGGGACGCGCTGGGCACCGTCCTGTCGATGGCGGGCATGGCCGCGCTGCTGTACGCGGTCAAGACGTTCGGCAAGGACGGCCTGACCTCGCCCGCCGCCCTGGCCGCCACCGCGGTCGCGGCGGTCGCGCTGGGCTGGTTCGTGGTGCGGTGCCTGCACAGGCCCGATCCGCTGCTGGAGATCAGGCTGTTCCGCAGCGGGCCGTTCTCGGCGGGCGTGGTGACGGCGCTGACCACGTCGATCGCGATGGCCGCCGTGCTGCTGCTGCTCGCGCAGTGGATGCAGCTCGTCCAGGGATACGCGCCGCTGGAGACGGGCGTGCGACTGCTGCCCGCCGCGCTGGCCGCGCTGATCGCCTCGCCGCTCGCGCCGGTCCTGGCCGAGCGCGTCGGCGCCCGCCCGGTGCTGACGGGCGGGCTCGCGGTGACGGGGCTGGGGTTCCTGCTGCTGGCCCTGGCGCCGCACCCGCTGGGCTACTGGCCGGTCGCCGTCGCGCTGGCGCTGATCGGCGCGGGCAACGGCGCGCTGGCCATCGCCTCCGCGGTGATCATGGCCGGTTCGCCGCCGGAGAAGTCGGGCAGCGCGGCGGCCATCGAGGAGACCAGCTACGAGGTGGGCGCCGCGCTCGGCGTGGCCGTGCTGGGCAGCGTGGCCGCCGTGGTCTACCGGGACGGGCTGAACTACGGCGGCCCGGCCGCGGGCGCGGCGCGCGAGTCGCTGGGCGGCGCGCTCGACGTGGCCGCCGAGCTGGGGGCTCAGGGGGCGCGGCTGGTGGAGACGGCCAGGACGGCCTTCACCGACTCGCTGGCCCTGACCTCCGGGGCGGGGGCGGCGCTGATGCTGATCGGCGCGCTGGCGGTCTGGCTGCTCACCCCGCGCGCCCTCGACCTGGCCTCCGTGGAGCACTGACGTCAGGTCCGCGACCAGGCACGGACGTGACCGGGGCGCCGTCCGTGCCTCTTCGCCGGGGGCGCGGATAATGGCCGCATGAGATCAATAGGCACGACGGACCTGTCCGTTTTCCCGATATCGCTCGGCACCAACGTCTTCGGCTGGACCGCGGACAAGGAGACCTCGTTCGCGATACTCGACGCCTATGTCGAGGGCGGGGGCAACTTCATCGACACGGCCGACGTCTACCCCCACTGGGTGACCGGCGAGTCCACGTCCGAGCTGATCATCGGCGAGTGGATGGCCGACCGCGGCAACCGCGACTCCGTGGTCGTGTCCACCAAGGTCGGCATGCTGGAGGGGCTCGAAGGGCTGGCCCCGGCCACAATCCGGACGGCCGTCGAGGACTCGCTGCGCCGCCTGCGCACCGACTACATCGACCTGTACTGGGCGCACGTGGACGACCACGACACGCCTCTGGTGGAGTCGCTGGCCGCCTTCGACGCGCTGGTCAGGGAGGGCAAGGTGCGTCAGGTCGGCGCGTCGAACTACGGGCCGGAGCGGCTGGCCGAGGCCCTCCGGATCTCCCGGGACGAGGGGCTGGCCTCGTACGTGGCGTTGCAGCAGCCGTACAACCTGGTCGACCGGGGGTATGAGGGCGAGCTGCGGGACGTGGTGGCGGCGGCCGGTCTGTCGAGCACGCCGTACTTCGGGCTGGCCCGCGGGTTCCTGACCGGCAAGTACCAGCCCGGCGTCACCGTCGACAGCCCGCGGGCCGGGAAGGCGGCCGAGTACCTCGACACCGAGCACGGGCGCAGGGCGCTCGAAGGGCTGCTGAAGGTGGCGGCCGAGCGCGGTGCGGAGCCCGCCTCGGTGGCGCTGGCCTGGCTGGCCGCCCAGCCCACGGTCACCGCGCCGATCGCCAGCGCGCGCGACCCGCGCCAGCTCAAGCCGCTGCTGGCGGCGGCGGAGCTGGAGCTGAGCGAGGAGGAGCTGACCCTCCTCGACGAGGCCTCCCGCCCCTGACACCACGAACCAGGGTGGCAGGCGGCCCCGGGCCGGCAGGTCAGTGCGCGCGGCCGGCCAGGGAGAGGCAGAGCTCCTTGAGCTGGGCGGCGGCCGGCAGGCATTCGTCCAGCACGTCCAGCGCCACGGTCAGGTGCCGGGCGGCCAGCCGGTCGGCGGCGTCCCGGCCGCCCGCCTCCTCGATCAGGCAGGCGGTCAGGGTCAGGGCCGCGTCGTCGGTCTCGCCGGCGGCGAGCGCGTCGGCCAGGCGGCCGGCGGCGGGCTTCCCCGAGCCCAGCGCGGCCAGGATCGGGACGGTCTTCTTGCGCGATCGCAGGTCACTGTGCACCGGCTTGCCGGTGACCTGCGGATCCCCCCAGATCCCCAGCACGTCGTCGGCGATCTGGAAGGCCACGCCGAGCTCCACCCCCATGGCCCACATGCGCTCGGACAGCTCGGGCCGGCCCCCAAGCGCGACCCCCGCCGCGGCGGCCGCCCCCAGCAGCGCGCCGGTCTTGCCCGCCGCCATCTCGGTGTACTCGGCCATGCTCACCTCCCCGGGCCCGCTCCAGGGACGGCTCTCGAACGCCATGTCGGCCGTCTGGCCCTGGACCAGCTCGACGAGGGCTCGCGACAGGTAGCCCATCGCCTCCGGACGGTCGGCGAGCCGGGCCACGGCCAGGGCCAGCAGCGCATCCCCGGCCAGGAGGGCCGGCCCCACCCCGTACGCCTTCCACAGGGCGTCCCGGTGCCTGCGTCTTTCGTCCTGGTCGATGATGTCGTCGTGCACGAGGGAGAAGGCGTGCACGAGCTCGACCGCGACGGCCCCCGGCAGCGCGGACTCGGCGGTGCCGCCGGCGGCCTCGGCGCTGAGAAGGGCGATGGCCGGTCGCACGCTCTTGCCGCCCGCACCCTCGTACGGGCGCCCCTCGGCGTCCGACCAGCCCAGGGTGTAGGAGACCATGTCGGCTCCCCGCGGGTGGAGGCGGGAGACGGCGGCGCGCATGGCGGGCTCCACCAGGCGGCGGCAGCGCGCGATCACGTCGGTGTCCGGCAGGGACGGTCCGGTGCGGCTGAGGTTCACAAGATGTTCCCGTCAAACTTCGATCTTGAATGTCTATGTACGGTCATGTGATACTCCAGCCTGAGTTTAACTTTCGTCATTAAATGTCCGTTATGTAAGACGGGCGCAGAGGAGACACGCCCGTGGCGGACAATGCCACTGCCACCAGAACTGTCCCTTTCCTCGGCAGGCTCAGCAGACACCACCGCATCCCGGTACACGCGCTGGAAGAGGCCGGCGCCGAGGCCGGCGGCCGGGTCGTACGGCTCAACATGGGCCCCTTCCGTCCCTACCTCGTCACCCACCCCGACCACGTCGAGCACGTGCTCACGGTCCGCCAGGCCAACTACGTGCGCGCGGGCATGTTCTGGGACCCGCTCGCGCCCCTGCTCGGCGAGAGCATCCTGTCCGACGGCGAGAACTGGGCCGACAGCCGCCGCATCCTCCAGCCGCTGTTCACCGCCCGGCGCGTCAACGCCATGGCGGAGAACATGGCCCGGATCATGGACGAGCTGATCGAGACGACCGTCGTCCCCGGACGGCCGTTCGACGTGACCGAAGGCATGGGCGCCCTGGTTCACCCGGTGATCGTGCGGCTGTTCTTCGGGGCGAAGATCTCCATGGCGGACATCGACCGCCTGGCGCCGGCCTATGACGTCGCCGTCACCGCCAAGGCGCTGCGCCTGGTGCTGCCGTTCGTGCCGCACCGGGTGCCGCTGCCGGGCGACCGGGCGTTCAGGCGAGCGATCAAAACCATCGACGAGGTCGTCTACGGCTGCATCGCGCGGGCCCGCCACGAGGAAGGCGACGACGTGATCTCGCGCCTGGTCAGAACGAGGGCGGACGACGGCGGCGACCGGCGCATCAGGGACGACCTCGTCGCCATGCACGGCGCCTCCACCGAGACCACCACCACCGCGATGTCCTGGGTCTGGCCGACGCTCCAGGCGCATCCGGAGATCGCCGCGAAGGTGTACGAAGAGGTGGACCGCGTGGTGGGCGACGAGC
The DNA here is from genome assembly GCF_040642995.1 of Nonomuraea sp. NPDC047529. NCBI lineage: Bacteria > Bacillati > Actinomycetota > Actinomycetes > Streptosporangiales > Streptosporangiaceae > Nonomuraea > Nonomuraea sp. NPDC047529. The sequence goes on from NZ_JBEYTJ010000014.1 coordinate 37,419, forward strand.
CAGTCGGCATCGCCCACCTGCCGCACCTGCGGTACCTGAAGATGTTCGTCAGCGAGCTGCTGCGGCTCTACCCCCCCGGCTGGCTCCTGCCCCGCAGGACCGTCGAGGCCGACGTGGTCGGCGGGGTCGGCGTCGAGGCCGGCTCCACGATGATCCTCAGCCCCTACCTGACGCACCGGCTGCCGGAGTTCTGGGACCGCCCCGCCACGTTCGACCCCGGACGCTTCGCCCCCGGCGGGGACGCCCGGCGGCACCGCTACGCCTACTGGCCCTTCGCCGCCGGGCCGCACGTGTGCCTGGGACAGCACCTGTTCGCGTTGAAGGCGCCGCTGCTCATCGCCGGCATCCTGCGCAGGTACCGCCCCCACGTGCACCTCGACCGGCCGATCGTGCCGCGCCTGGCCTCCACGCTGCGCCCGCCGCACGGATTGACCATGACACTGGAGAAGCGACGGTGAACCCCTTCGACATCGGCCGCGCCTGCGCCCTGGCCGTGGCCGGCGGGCGGGAACTGGCCGGGCACGCCACGCGCTTCGGTGACCTGTTCCCCGCCGGCGCCTTCGACGCCGGGCTGCACCTGTCCCTGGGCCTCGCCGGCGCCTTCGGCTCGCCCTTGGCGACCGCCGCCGAGCTGCGGGCCGTCAACCGGGCCTCGCTGCTGGTGTTCGCGGTGGACCGGCTGATCGACCACGAGGCCGGCACGCGCGAGGAGGTCGCGGCGCTGATCGGCGACTGCCTGTCGGAGTCCCCCGCCGGGCCGGCCGGCGCGTTCGCCGCCGACCTGCGGGCGGAGCTGGACACCACGCCGGAGCTCGCGTCGGCCTGGCGTGACCGGCTCGCGCGCATGCTCGCGGCCATGGCCCGCGAATGGGAGTGGAGCCGCGCGGACGAGCCGCCCGCCGTCGAGGAGTACCTGGCCAACGCCGACAGCTGCGGCGCCTCCTTCGTGGCCGTCTCGCACTGGATCGCCACCGGCCAGGTGGGCGCGCCGGGTGACCTGGAGGTCCTGCGCCCGGCGGGCGAGGCGGTGCAGCGCTACCTGCGTCTGCTCAACGACCTGGCCACGCACCACCGGGAACGGGCGTACGGCGACTGCAACGCGTTCACCCTAGGCCTGACCCACGACGAGGTGACCGAGCGGATGGCCGTGCTGGCCCGCGAGGCGCACGCGCTGATCGAACCGCTGCGCGGCGACCATCCGCGCCCGGCCGACTACCTGGCATGGCAGATCGACTACAGCACAGGCTTCTACGGCCTGTCCGACTTCTGGGCGGCGACGTGAACCTCTCCGAACAGGCCTGTCTCCTGGTCAACGAGCTGATGGCCACGCCGTGGGGCCAGGTGTCGCCGTCGGTCTACGAGACCGGCCGCCTGGTCACGCTCGCCCCCGGCCTGGCCGGGCACCGGGAGCGGGTGGCATACCTGCTGGCGGAGCAGCACGGCGACGGCGCCTGGGGCGCGCCCGACGGCTACGGGCTGGTGCCCACGCTGAGCGCCACGGAGGCCCTGCTCACGGCGATCGCGCGCGGCGACGGCGACGACGGCCTCCTGCTCCCGGCCGCCAAGGCCGGGCTGGAGGCGTTGCGTCCCATGCTGGCCGCGGCGTCGGAGCCGCCGGACACGCCGGCCATCGACCTGATCGTCCCCGCCCTCGTCGAGCTGGTGAACCGGCACCGTCCGGAGGGCTCCCCGCTGCCGCTGCCCCCCACCATGGACACCACCCGGCTCACCCGGGTCAGGCGGCTGCTGGCGTCCGGCGCCGAGCCGCCGCAGAAGGTCCAGCACGTGCTGGAGGTCGTCGGGGCGACGGGGGCGATACGACCGGCGCCGATCGGCACCGTCGGCGCCTCGCCCGCGGCCACCGCCGCCTGGCTGTCGGCCCGGCCCGATCCCGAGGCCGCGGGCCCGGCCCTCCACCACCTGCGGGCCGTCGCCAGACGGTACGGCGGCCCGGTGCCGGTGGGGCTGCCGATCACCGTCTTCGAGCGGGCCTGGGTGCTGAGCTGGCTGCTCAGGGCTGGCGTCCCCGTGGACGTGCCGCCGGAGATGACGGCCGACCTGTGGGCCGCGATCGGGCCCGCGGGCACCCCAGCCGGGGCCGGTCTGCCCGCCGACGCCGACACCACCAGCGTCGCGCTCTACGCCCTGGCCCTGCTCGGGGTCCCGTACGAGCCCTCGTCGCTGGCGACGTTCGACACCGGCGCGCACTTCTGCACCTGGCAGGGGGAGGACGGCACGTCCGTCAGCGTCAACGCCCACGTGCTGGACGCGCTCGGCCAGTACGCGCGGGTCAGGCCGGCGGCCGGGGAGGCGTACCGGCCACGGATCGAGCGGGTGGCGAGGTGGCTGGCCGAGCGGCAGCGGCCCGACGGGAGCTGGAGCGACAGGTGGCACGCCTCCCCGTACTACGCCACGTTGAGCTGCATGCTGGCGCTCGGCGAGTTCGGCGGCGCCCGATACGCCGGGGCCGTGCGCAAGGGGCGGGAATGGATCCTGTCCACGCAGCGGGCCGACGGATCCTGGGGCCGGTGGGCAGGCAGGCCGGAGGAGACGGCGTACGGGATGCAGGCCCTCCTGCTGGCCGGCCCCGAGCCGGACGAACGGTGCGCAGGGGCGGCGCGGCGCGGTTATGAGTACCTGAATCGGGCAGCCAATTTATCCGACTATCCTCCGTTGTGGCATGACAAGGAGCTTTACTCGCCGACAGCCATCGTGCGGGCAGCGGTCATCGCCGCTCAGCATGTCACGATATGTAGCACCGAAGGAAATTCCAGGTGCGAAAACAGGACATAATGCCCTTTATGGTGCTCTAGCGTGTTGAGGCAGTATTCCTGCGTTGCTAGGGTGATCCGAGTGCCGGATTCCTGGAGTGCCCCTTTCTCTGCCTTGACATGGCCTGCTGACCCCGCGGTCTTTTCTTCCGGAGGGCTTCATGCGCTTCCGTAATGCCAGTGTCCGGGCCAAAGTCACGGCGCTTATCGTGTCGCTCACGCTGTTGTGGGTGTTCGCGGCCTGGGTCACGCTGCGGGAAGGCGTCAACCTGCTCGGGGCCGCGACGGTCGACGGCAGGATCGTCGAGCCGAGCGAGCCGCTGCTGGTGGAGCTCCAGCGCGAGCGCCGGCTGACCGTCGCCCACCTCGGCACCGGATCCCGCGTCGTGGACAAGGGCATGCGCGACCAGCGAGCCAGGACCGACTCCCTGCGCGCCGAGTTCACCTCCATGGCCCAGGGCAACGTCGTCGACCTCGCCGCCGAAGACTCGCTCGTCCAGCGCATCGCCGCGGTCAACGCCGAGCTGGACAAGCTCGTGGCCGCGCGCAAGGCGATCGACGCCGGCAAGACGGAACCGTCCCGGGCGGCGCAGCAGTACAACACCACGATCGACGCGATGTACCGCATGTACGACTCCGTGGCCGCCTTCGACGACAAGGACATCGCCGCGGACGGCCGCGCGCTGTCGGACATGCACCGCTCCCGGGAGTTCCTGGCCCGCGAGGACTCGCTGCTGTCCGGGGTGTTCGCCAAGGGCAGGTTCACCGCCGACGACCACGCCGAGTTCCTCAGGATGTCGGCCGTCTTCCACTACACGCTGACCGACGCGCTGAACCGGCTGCCCTACGAGGACCGGGCCACCTTCGACGCCTGGCTGAAGAGCGAGCCCGTCGTCCGGCTGCAGACCATGGAGGCGCAGCTCATCCGGCACGAACCGGGAGCGGGTCCGCTTCCGGTGAGCGGCGAGAGCTGGCGCGTGGCGGCCGACGCGACGCTCTCCGGCATGCACGCGCAGGTGGTCGCGGGCGGTGACCGCCTGTTCGACCGGATCGTCCCCGTCGCGATCGGCGTCATCGTGCGGCTGCTCCTGGCCGGTGGTCTCGGCCTGATCGCCGTCATCGCCTCGATCGTGTTGTCCATCACCACGACCAGGCAGCTGCTCGCCCAGCTCCAGAAGCTGCGCGACGCCGCGCACGAGCTGTCCGACGAGCGCCTGCCCGGCATCGTCGAGCGCATCGGCCACGGCGAGGAGGTGGACGTCGCCAAGGAGGCGCCCGCGCTGGAGTTCGGCGACGACGAGATCGGCCAGGTGGGCCAGGCGTTCAACACCATGCAGCACACGGCCATCACCGTCGCGGCCGAGCAGGCCGAGCTGCGCCGCAGCATCCGCGACATCCTGCTCAGCCTGGCCCGCCGCACGCAGGGCCTGGTGCACCGGCAGCTCACCGTCCTGGACGTGATGGAGCGCCGGGAGACCGACCCGGAGGAGCTCAAGGAGCTCTTCCGCCTCGACCACCTGGCCATCCGGATGCGGCGCAACGCCGAGAACCTGATCGTCCTGTCCGGTTCGTCGCCCGCCCGTACGTGGCGGCGGTCCGTCCCCATGGTGGACGTGGTGCGCGGCGCGCTGGCCGAGGTCGAGGACTACACCCGGGTCACGCTCATGCCGATGGGCGAGGTCGTGCTCGTCGGCCGGGCCGTCGGCGACGTCATCCACCTGCTGGCCGAGCTGATCGAGAACGCCGTGTCGTTCTCGCCGCCGTACACGAACGTGCAGGTCAGCGGGCAGCTCGTGGCCAACGGGTACGTCATCGAGATCGAGGACCGCGGGCTCGGCATGAAGCCCGAGGACCTCGACGCCGCCAACGAGCGCATCGCCGACCCGCCCGAGTTCCGCATCTCCGGCACCGCCCGGCTGGGCCTCTACGTGGTCAGCCAGCTCGCCCGGCGGCACGACATCCAGGTCGTGCTGAAGTCCTCCCCGTACGGGGGGACCACGGTCGTGGTGCTGCTGCCGCAGGAGCTGGTCGAGCTCGACCCGGCGCCGCGGCACCCGGAGGGCGACGACCGGCCGAGCCTGCCCCGCCGTACGAGCACCGGGACCACGCTGGCGACGGTCGCGCGGCCCGCCGAGAACGTCCGCACCCTGACCCCGCCGCGTCCCGCCCCCATGTCCGCCCCCGCCCCGCTCCACGCGGTGGCCAACCCCTTCCCAGCACCAGCACCCTCGCCTTCACCTGAACCAGAACCGCCCGCGGAACCGGAGCAGCAGCCTGTGGCCGAGTTCACGCCGTCCGGCCTGCCCTTCCGAGTCCCCCAGGCCAACCTGGCGCCAGCGCTGCGTGACGACACGCCGACGCAGCCCGATTTCGAGGAGGACGATGACGAGCGCTCGCCCGAGGAGATCCGCGCCATGATGGGATCCCTGCAGTCAGGCACCCGTCTTGGCCGCACCGAGGCGGCCAGGCTGATGGAAGAGCAGCCGGGGGGCGAGGCATGACCGCCGCGGCCCGGCTCCCGACGGGAGGCCCGACATGACGCCCACCGCGGGCACCGACCTCAACTGGCTGCTCGACGACCTGATCGGCCGGATCAAGGAGGCCGAGCACGCCATCGTGCTGTCCTCCGACGGCCTGCTCATGGCCTCGTCCGCCGGTCTGCAACGCACCGACGGCGAGCACCTGTCGGCCGTCGCCTCCGGCCTGCAGAGCCTGGCCAAGGGCGTCGCGGACCACATCTCCGCCGGTCCGGTGCGGCAGACGGTCGTGGAGTGGAAGTCGCAGTTCCTGATCGTGACCACCGCCGGCGAGCGCGCCTGCCTGGCCGTGCTCTGCGCCCAGAACGCCGACATCGGGCTGGTGGCGTACGAGATGGCGATGCTGGTGGCGCGGGTCGGCCAGTACCTGACCTCCGGCGCGCGCAACGCCGAGGCCGTGGCCAGGAGCGACCGGTGAGCACCACGGAGGAGTCCACGGACGAGCACTGGATAGATCCGGAGATCATCCGGCCCTATGTCGTCACGCGCGGGCGGACCCAGCCCGCGCACGGCAAGTTCGACCTCATCTCCATGGCGCTGGCGGTGGGTCCGCCGCCGGGCCCCGACGCCGGGCTGGACCCCGAGCACCTGCGCATCCTCCAGCTCTGCCGCGAACCCAAGTCGGTCGCCGAGATAGCCGCGCACCTGAACCTCCCGGCCGGCACGATCCGCGTGCTGCTAGGCGACCTGTTCGACCGTGAACTCGTCTCTGCCCAGGAACCGCAATCCGAGGTGGACATGCATGACATGAAGATGTACAGGGCGGTGCTCGATGGTCTTCGCTCGCTCTGAGCGCCCGCGCCTCCCGACGGCGATCAAGATCCTGATCGCCGGAGGATTCGGCGCGGGCAAGACGACGATGGTCGGCGCCGTGTCCGAGACCAGGCCGTTGCGCACCGAGGAGGTGCTGACCGACCGAAGCGTGGGCGTCGACGACCTCACCTCCGTGGAGGCCAAGCGCACCACCACGGTGGCCATGGACTTCGGACGCATCACCCTGGGCACCGACTACGTCCTGTACCTGTTCGGCACCCCGGGGCAGGAACGCTTCTGGTTCGTGTGGGACGAGCTGGCCGAGGGCTCCCTGGGGGCCGTCATCCTGGCCGACACCCGCCGCCTGGCCGACTGCTTCCCCTCGGTCGACTACTTCGAGCGGCGCGGGACGCCGTTCGTGGTGGCGGTGAACTGCTTCGAGGGGGCGCCGACGTTCGAGCTGGACGAGGTGCGGCTGGCGCTGCAGCTCAACCCGTCGATCCCGATCGTGATGTGCGACGCGCGGAAGCGGGACTCCAGCCGGGAGGTGCTGATCACCCTGGTCAAGCACTCGGCCCGGCTGCGCGCGGAGCCCGTCGGGAGCTGAGCCGCCCAGAACCCGAGCCGACCGGTGGCCGCGCCGGTCGGCTCACCTGGCGGGCCTGGGACGATGGGCCCATGAGAGCCTCCTGGCGCAACACGACGCACGACTGGACGGGCACGGTCGACGTCGAGCATCTCGCCCACGTCCGCGCCCGTCCCGACGTGTTCGCCGCCGGCGGCGTCCGGCACCTGGTGCTGGAGGTCCTCGCGTACGCGGCCGACGAGGCGGAGTCCCGTGGCGGCGGGCGCTGCGTCGTCGTCCTGCGCCCGGACGGGTCCGTCGAGGTCGCCGACGACGGCCGGGGCACCGACACCCGCCTCGACGAGCACGGACGTCCGGTGCGCAAGCCGGTCATGGCGACGAAGGACCTGCGCTTCTTCGACCACCCCGAGGCCCCGGCGCTGCCCGACGGCCGCCCGCGCCGGGGCATGTCCGTCGTCGCGGCGCTCAGCACGTGGCTGGTCCACACCAACCGCCGCCTCGACGGCTCCTGGAGCGGCCGCTACGAGCACGGCGTGCCGGTGACCGGCCTCGAACCCGTCGCCGACGACGGCACGACCGGGACCGTCGTCCGGTTCCTCCCGCAGGAGGGCCTGCCTCCGCTCGGCGCGCTGACCGCCGCCGACCTGGCCTGGCCCCACCTGGCCGTCGAGGTGGACGACCGGCGGGGCTGAGGCCCGGGTCAGGGGATCTGCAGGGCGAGCAGGGCGACGTCGTCGCGGGCGCCGTGCTCGGTCATCACCCGCAGGGCGCGGTCGCAGACCGACTCGGCGTCGCCGGGTCCGGCGGCCAGGGCGGCGCGCAGGTCGTCCAGCCGCCGGGTCAGCGGCTCGTCGCGGGTCTCGACCAGGCCGTCGGTGTACAGCAGCAGGGTCGAGCCCCTGGGCAGGACGAACGTCTGCCCGCCGTAGGCGAACCCGGGGTCCACGCCGAGCGCCTGGCCGTGGTGCGCCTCCAGCAGGCGTACCGCCCCCGTGGACGGCACCAGCATCGGCGGGACGTGACCGGCGTTCGCGATCTCCAGACGGCGCTCGGCCGGGTCGTAGACGGCGAAGAGCATGGTGGTGAAGTAGCGAAGGCCGCCCTGGGTGACGAACACGTTGAGACGTTCGAGCAGGCGGGCGGGGCGCACGCCTTCGAGGGCGTAGGCGTGGACGGCGGCGCGCAGCCTGCCCATGAGCGCGGCGGCCTCCACGCCCTTGCCGACCACGTCGCCGATCACCAGGGCCACGCGGCCGCCGGGCATGGCGATGACGTCGTACCAGTCGCCGCCGACGAGCCGTCCTGAGGTGCCGGGCTCGTAGCGGGCGGCCAGGCGCAGGCCGTCGAGGTCGGGCAGCCGGGCCGGGAGCAGCGAGCGCTGGAGGCTGAGGGCGGTGCGGTGCTCGCGGGCGTAGGCGGCGGCGTTGTCGAAGGCGAGGGCGGCGCGGTCGGCCAGCGCGGTCAGGAAGGCGCGGGCCTGCGGGTCGGCGGTCGCGGCGGCGGGCTGGGCGAGGCTGACCACGCCGACGCTCCCACGCCGTCCCCGCAGGGGTAACGCGAGGAGCCCGGCGGGGTCGGGCGGGGGTGGACCGTGCAGCAGGGCGCGGGCCGGGTCGGATGCGGGCGGGGTGCGGAGGAGGGTGCGGGCGGGGGCGGGGAGGTCGGGGGTGGTGCGGACGGCCTGGCGGCGCGGGGGCGGTGGCGGGCCTCCGGGAGCGTCCGCGTCGTCCGGGACGAGCCAGACCGCGCAGCCGGCCGCGTACTCGGGCACCAGGTGCTCGCACAGCACGCCGGCGATCTCGTCCGGGTCGAGGCTGGCGTGCAGGCGTTCGCCCAGCTCGGCCAGGGCCCGGATGCGCCGGGTCGCCTCGGCGCGCCGACGCAGGGCACGCAGGTGGGTGCCCACCCTGGCGACCAGCTCGGCGGCCGTGAACGGCTTGATCAGGTAGTCGTCCGCGCCCGACTCCAGGCCCTCGACGGTGGCCTCCTGGCCGGCCCGCGCGGAGACCATGATCACGGGGATGGTGCGGGTGCGTTCGTCCGCGCGCAGGGCGCGCAGCAGGCCGTACCCGTCGAGGCCGGGCATCATGACGTCGGTGAGCACCAGCTCGGGCGGCGCCTGCGCGACGGCCCGCAGGGCGGCCTCGCCGTCGGCGACGGCGGCGACCCGCCAGTGCGGGGACAGCAGGCGGACGAGATGCGCCCGCATGTCGGCGTTGTCGTCGACGACCAGCACCTCGGGCGCCCGTTCCGCGGCGGCGGGGTCGTTCGGGACCCAGCCGAGCGCCTCCTGCACGAAGGCGGCCGCGTGGACGCCGCTCCCGGCGGCCGTCCCGGACGCCTGCCCGTCGGGTGCGAACGGCAGCAGGACCGTGAACGTGCTCCCCTCCCCCAGCACGCTCTCCACCTCGATGACACCTCCGTGCCGCTCCACCAGCTCCCGCGTCAGCGCCAGCCCGATGCCGCTGCCCTCGCCGCTCCTGGCCCGCGTGCCGGCGACGCGGCGGAACCGTTCGAACAGCCGGGGCAGCTCGGCGGCCGGGATTCCGACGCCGGTGTCGCCGACGGTGACCCTGGCCCGGTCGCCCGCCACGTCCACGCGGACCCTGATCTCCCCGCGCAGGGTGAACTTGAACGCGTTGGACAGCAGGTTGAGCACGACCTTCTCCCACAGGTCGGGATCGACGAGGACCGGCCTGGGCAGCGGCGGGCAGTCCAGGACGAGGCTCAGCCCGCCGCGCTCGACCGCCGCCTGGAACAGGCTGGCCACCTCGGCGGTGAGCGCGCCGAGCTCCACCGGCCGGGGCTCGGCGGGCAGCGCGCCCTCCTCGCCCCTGGAGAACTCCAGCAGCGTGTTGACCAGCTTGAGCAGCCTCAGCGCGTTGGCGTGCACGGTACGGACCCGCTCCCGGTCGGCCTCGCGCAACACCGAGCCGAGCAGGTCCTCGGCCGGGCCGAGCATGAGCGTGAGCGGCGTGCGGAACTCGTGGCTGAGGTTGGCGAAGAACATGGTCTTGGCCCGGTCCAGCTCGGCCAGTTGCTCGGCGCGGCGGTGCTCGGCCTCGAACGCGGTGGCGTTGGCCAGGGCCGCCGAGATGTGGTTGGCGGCCAGGCCCAGGAAGGTGTGGCAGTCGGCGTCGAGCGGGCGGGCGCTGTTGACGCCGGCCACCAGGAACCCGGCCGGGTGATCGGCTCCCGCCTGCTCCAGCGGCAGGACCAGGGCGGTGTCCGGCGGGTCGAACCCGGGCCTGACCAGCCGGGCGAGCGCCTGGTCGGGTGGGCAGGGCGTCACGACGCGGCCCTTCTCGGCGGCCTCGCGCAGCGGCCAGCGGGTGCTCTCCTCCTCGTCCAGGAGGAGGGTGGCCGGGCTCAGCGCGCCGCCGGGTTCCAGGCCCGCGGCGGCGGCCAGGCGGGCGGTGCGGCCGTCGGCGTCCAGCAGGTAGAGCAGCGCGAACGGCACGTCGTCGCGGTGCCGGGCGAAGACGGCGGCCGCCTGCGCGCAGGCCTCGGCGGCGGAGGTGGCGGTCATGGTCCGCTCGCCGAGGTCGCTCAGCACGGCCAGCCTGCGTTCGCCCACCACCCGGCCGGTGGTCTCGGTGACGGCGCAGAACACCCCGCCCACGCCGCCGGACTCGTCGCGGATCGGGCTGAAGGAGAAGGTGAAGCAGCACTCCTCGGCGTACCCGCTGCGCCGCAGCACGAGGTGCAGGTCGTCGGAGTACGTCGCCTGTCCCCGGTCGAGCACCTGGTGGAGCATCGGGCCGACGACGTCCCAGATCTCCCGCCAGCACTCGTCGGCGGGCTGGCCGAGCGAGCCGGGATGCTTGCCGCCGAGGATCGGGACGTAGGCGTCGTTGTAGAGCTGCGCCAGCTTGGGGCCCCAGAAGATGATCATGGGGAAGCGGGAGGACAGGCAGATGCCGACCGGGCCGGTCAGGCTCTGCGGCCAGCTCTCCGGCGGGCCCAGCGGGGTGCGCTCCCAGGGGTGGCTGCGCATGAGCGCCCCCATGGCCCCGCCCGCGCCGAGCACGGCGTCCATGGCGGACCGGTCCTCGCACAGCCGGTCGGGTGGCTGGTCGGACGCGCCGCCGGAGGGCTTGCCTGAAGGCCGAATGGCGTCCATCTCAACCTCCATACGCTCGGAGGCGTCCAGATTATGCTTGTTCGCTCGCCGCGCGCCTCCCCCTGCCGTACGCACGTGAACGGGGCCCGGCCGGTGACAGGCCGGGCCCCGTTCACGCGGGGGGGGTGGGTCAGTGCTCGGTGGCCTTCTCGGCGCCCACGCCGGTCAGCGAGCGCACCTCGATCTCGGCGTACTTGGCGGCGTTGTACTCCTTGCTGAGGATCGTCCCCAGCCAGCCGAACAGGAAGCCGAGCGGGATCGAGACGATGCCCGGGTTGCTCAGCGGGAACCAGTGGAAGTCCACGCCGTGGATCAGCGCGGTCACCGCGCCGCCCGCGGGCGGCGGCGGGGCCGAGACCACCGGCGAGAAGATCACCAGGATCAGCGCCGAGCCGAGGCCGCCGTAGATGGCCGCGACCGCGCCCGCCGTGTTGAACCGCTTCCAGAACAGGCTGTAGAGGATCGCCGGCAGGTTGCCCGAGGCCGCGATGGCGAAGGCCAGGGCGACCAGGAACGCCACGTTCTGGCCCTGGGCCAGGATGCCGAGGCCGATCGCGATGGCGCCGATGACCAGGGCCGAGACGCGGGCCACGACGACCTCCTGCCGCTCGCTGGCGCCGCCGCGCTTGAAGACGTGCGCGTACAGGTCGTGGGCGAAGCTGGAGGAGGAGGCCAGGGTCAGGCCCGCGACGACGGCCAGGATCGTGGCGAAGGCGACGGCGCCGATGAGCGCGAGCAGGATCGTGCCGCCGACGTCGCCGAACATCTGGGCGCCGATACGTTCGGCGAGCAGCGGGGCGGCGGTGTTGGCCGCCTTGTCGGCCTTGAGGATGTCGGTCTTGCCGACGATCGCCGCCGCGCCGAAGCCGAGCACCAGCGTCAGCAGGTAGAACACGCCGATGATGCCGATGCCCCACAGGACGGACTTGCGGGCGTCCTTGGCGGTCGGGACGGTGTAGAAGCGGATGAGGATGTGCGGCAGGCCAGCCGTGCCGAGCACCAGCGCGAGGCCGAGGCTGATCAGGTCGATCTTGCCCGCCAGGCCCTGGGCTTCGGTGCCGTACTTCAGGCCCGGGATGAGGAAGTTGCCCGGGTTGGCCTTCGGGCCGCTGGTGGCGGCGGCCTCGCCTAGCAGGGACGAGAGGTTGAAGCCGTACTTGCCCAGCACCATCAGCGTCACCAGCGCGGCGCCGGTCATCAGCAGCACGGCCTTGACGATCTGGACCCAGGTCGTGCCCTTCATGCCGCCGAAGACCACGTAGACGATCATCAGGGCGCCCACGCCGATGATCGTCCAGACCTTGCCGGCCTCGCTGGTGATGCCGAGCAGCAGGCCGACCAGCGCGCCCGCGCCGACCATCTGGGCCAGCAGGTAGAAGATGCTGACCACGATCGTGGACACGCCCGCCGCCGTGCGCACCGGACGCGGGCTCATCCGGAAGGCCAGCACGTCGGCCATGGTGAACTTGCCGGAGTTCCGCATCAGCTCGGCCACCAGCAGCAGCGCCACCAGCCAGGCGACCAGGAAGCCGATGGAGTAGAGGAATCCGTCGTAGCCGGAGACGGCGATGATGCCGGCGATGCCGAGGAAGGAGGCGGCCGACATGTAGTCGCCGCCGATCGCCAGGCCGTTCTGGACGCCGCTGAAGGACCGGCCGCCGGCGTAGTAGTCGGCGGCCGTCTTGGTCTGGCGGCTGGCCCAGAACGTGATGGCCAGGGTGCCGGCGACGAAGGTGAGGAAGAGGATCATCCCCAGCGTCGTAGAGCTCACTGCGTCTTCTCCTCGACCTCGTGGCGGAGCTTGTCGGCGATCGGGTCGAGCTTCCTCTCGGCGTGCCGCGCGTACGCCCACGCGATGAGGAACGTCGAGACGAACTGCAACAACCCGAAGACCAGCCCGACGTTGATGTCGCCGAGCAACTTGATGCCCATGAAGTCACGGGCCCAGCCGGACAGCACCACGTACAGCAGGTACCACAGCAGGAAGGCCACCGTCATGGGGAAGGTCCAGCGGCGGAAACGCCGTTTCAACTCCTGGAACTCAGTGCTCTCCTGTACCTGTTCATAGACAGACGCGTCATGTTCTCTGGTCGTCACGAGACCTCCACTGTGATGCGGATCACGCCCAACGTAAGAGCGCAACCTACCCGTCGTGGAGAGCCGCGGGGGCGCTGTTCGGCGAGCCGCTCGCGTACCGCGATTAGTTGGGGATGGCCTGCGGTGAAAGGTCTGTTCAGCGCGATGAGCGGTCGGGTATTCCGTTCACCCCGATATCGGGCCCGCGTTGCCGGGCAGGGCGTCCAGAGCCTGGGCCAGGTCCTCGATCAGGGTCTGGGCGGGCTCCAGGCCGATCGACAGGCGGGCCAGGCCGACGGGGATGCCCATGGTGGCCCGTACGCTCTCCTCGATGGTGAGGGCGGGCGCGTTGACCAGGCTCTCGAAGCCACCCCAGGAAACACCAATCCTGAAATGTCGCAATTTATCGAGAAAAAGTGCGGCTTGTTGGCGATCGTCGGTGGCGAGTTCGATGCTGAACAGGCTGGAGAAGCCGGACATCTGGCGCGACGCGATCGCGTGGCCGGGATGGGAGGGCAGCCCCGGATGGTTCACCGCGCGTACGGCCGGATGCCCCTCCAGGAACGCCGCCACCGCGAGCCCCCGCTCCTGGTGGGCGGCCATCCGGACGGGCAGCGTGCGCAGCCCCTTGATCACCTTGGCCGCGTCGTGCGGCGACATGGCCGCGCCGTAGAGCTGGTACTCCGTCAGCGCCAGCGGCCGGATCAGCCGGGACGGCCCGACCACCACGCCGCCGACCAGGTCGCTGTGCCCGCCGACGTACTTCGACAGCGAGTGCACGACCAGGTCCACGCCGAGCGTCAGCGGCTTCTGGAACAGGGGGGTGGACCAGGTGTTGTCCATGACGGTGACCAGCCCGCGCCCGCGCGCCCAGTCGGCCACCCCCGCGATGTCCACGATCTCGTACGCCATGTAGGAGGGCGACTCGAAGTAGAGTAGGCGCGTGCTCGCCCTGATAGCGCTGTCACATCCCGCGAGGTCGTCGACGTGCGTATGCGTGACACCGAACTTCTCCAGGTAGCGCAGGAACTGCGTGGTCGGCCCGTACACCGCGCCGAGCACCAGCACATGGTCACCGGCGGAGACCAGCGAGGAGATCGTCGCCGAGATGGCGCCCATCCCCGAGCCGAAGCACTTGGCCCGCTCACCGCGTTCCAGCGCGGCCAGCTTGCGCTGCGCCACGTCGACGGTCGGGTTGGTGCCGCGGCCGTAGACGTACCGCTCGTCCTCGTCGCGGATCGCGGCTCCCAGTTCGGCCGCCGTGGCGAAGGTGAACAACGAGTTCTCGAACACCGGCGGGTTCACCGCGCCCAGCGTCCACGGCTCGTCCTCGCCCATCCGGCCGCAGATCCATTCATCCTCCATGGGGGGAGACTATGACAAACCGGAAACCCACCATGGCGGACGTCGCCCGGCACGCGGGCGTCAGCCTGAAGACCGTGTCCCGCGTGGTCAACCAGGAGCCGCACGTCCGGGCGTCGCTCCAGCAGCGCGTGCACGACGCGATCAGCGCGCTCGGCTTCCGCCGCAACGAGGCCGCCGCCCGGCTGGCCCGCGGCGCGACCATGCTGACGCTCGGCCTGGTCATGGAGAACATCTCCAACGAGTTCTACGCCCGTCTCGCCGCCGCGGTGGAGGCCGCGGCGGCCGAGCAGGAGGCGCTGGTGGTGTTCGGTTCGTACGAGGAGCGGCCGGACAAGGAGCGCATGCTGATCGAGTCGATGCACGCGCGGGGCGTGGACGCGCTGATCGTCGTGCCGTCGCCGGCCGACCACGCGTGGCTGGCCGAGCACGGCGGCCCGCGCACGGTCTTCGTCGACCGCGTCCCGCGCGGCCTCGACCACGCCGACGTCGTCATGCTGGACGACGAGCGCGGCGGCCGGACCGCGACCGCGCACCTGCTCGCCCACGGGCACCGCCGCATCGCGCTGATCTCCGACGACGACGGGCTGAGTTCGGTGCACGACCGGGCCCGCGGCTACCGGGCGGCGCTCGGCGCGGCGGGGGTGGCGGCCGACGAGGCGCTGGTGGTGCGGGGGGTGTTCGATCCGGGGCGGGTGTCGTACGAGGTGGGGCGGCTGCTCGGCCTGCCCGACCCGCCGACGGCGTTCTTCGCGACGAACAACCGGGCGGCGATCGGCGTCCTGCAGGCGTTGCGGGGGCGTCCCGAGCGGCCGGCGTACGTGGGGTTCGACGACTTCGCGCTGGCGGACCTGTTCAGCCCCGGCGTGACGGTGGTGCGTTACGACATCGGCCGCCTGGCGCGCGGGGCGGTGGAGCTGCTGCTGGATCCCGTACGCGAGCCGCGCCGGATCAGGGTGCCCGTCGAGCTGGTCGCCCGGGGGTCCGGGGAGCTCCCGCCTCCCTGACCTTCTGGTCAAACCTCCCCCAAGTCCCCACATGTCGGGGCCTGAGGGGATACGCGAGGGGTAATCGCAGGTCATGTCCGAGAGCAGCCCGCACCGCGACGACCGTACGCCCGAGGAGCGGGCGCTCGGCTCCGACGCCTCCGCGCCCGCCTGCCCGAGCCCCGACGGGCGGCTGCCGCGGGCGCGCGACACCTCGACGGGGCCGGGCGCTCCCGACGTCCGCCTGGAGATCTCCGAGGTACGGGTGGAGGAGCTCGACGTCGAGGGCGAGGACCTGCACGCGCGGCTCGGCGGCACCCGGGCGCGAGCGACGCTCCGGATACGGCTGGACGACGTGGCCCACCTCATCGACCGCCTCCTGGACGCCGACCCCCACTTCCTGGACCACCTCCCCGCTTCCCTGCCCCGCCACGCCCTGCGCACCGCGGGCACGTCCGCCCCGGGAACGCCTGCGTCGGCGGCCCATGAAGCCGGAGCGGCCATGGGCCGGGCACGAGAGCCCGGGACGGGCGTCGACCGGGCACGCGAGGGCGGGACGCCGCGGGACTGGCCGAGAGGCGGCGCCCCCTCCTGGCGACCGGGCCGCAAGCACGCGGGCGACCTGGGAGCGGCCACCGGCCGGACCGTCCACCACCCGCCCCCGGTCGAGGAGCCCCTGCACACCGTCCCCGGGCACGAGGTGCTCGACGTCGAAACCCACGCGGGCACGGACGCCAGACCCATGACCGAACAGGCCACCCGGCACGGCGACGTCCCCCGCCCGACGCCTCCCACGAGACCGTACTTCGCCCCCGACGAGGGAACCACCCCGGACGATCCCTCCGACATCACCCCGCACGAGCCTGCCGGCACCACGCAGTACGGCACGCGCGCTCAGCGTCCCGGCCGGACCGCCCGGCCGTCTCCCACGGACGGCCTCTCCCGCCGACCTCGGCCCTCCGCCCAGGACCCGGGCCCCGGTCGCTCCAAGACCCCGCCCACCGACGTCAGCCCGCGTCCGGGCCTGGACCCTCCACCGCCTGAGCCGCCCCACCCGAGCCTCGCCCACCGGATACCGGCCCAACCCGGCCCTCCCCCACACGCACCACCCCATCACGACCGGACACCGCAAGGCTCGGCCCAACCACGCCCCGGCCGCGCCCCGACCCCACCCGGCCCCGCCCTGTACCGCCCCGGCCTGGACCCGCCGCCACAGAGCGGCCGGCCCCACGACCAGGCCCGGCTTCCTCGGCACGCGCGAAGCACCCGCGAGGCCCCGGCCGGACACGACCGCGCAACCGAACCCGCCACCAAGGCCGGGGCCGGAAGCGGGGCTGGGACCGTGGCGGAGAACGAGGGTGCGAGTGGGAACAGGGTGGCGTCGGAGCGGTTGGGAGGCGTCGCCGCAGGCTGGTCGTGAGCCGAGGAGGCGCACCGGCTCGCGTCCCAGAGCACCGGGAAGGCTCGGAAGGCCGTCCCCAACGGGTCAGGGGGAGCGGGGGTGCCAGTCGCCGCGGTCCAGGTCCAGGTTCTCCGGGGTGTGGAGGCGGACCATCGTGCGGGCCACCCCCGGCGGTACGCGGTGCGGCGTCAGGAACGACACCGACACCATCACCGTGAACGCGATCGGCACCGTCCAGGCCGCCGGCTGGGCCAGCAGCGCCCCCGGCAGCCCCTCGTACGGCCCGCCGGTGATCGTGACGAGCACGGCCGCGCACGCCAGCCCGCCCCCCACGAACAGTCCCGCCAGCGCCCCGGTCGTGGTGAGCCGCCGCCACCAGATGCCCAGCACCAGCAGCGGGCAGAACGACGAGGCGGCCACCGCGAACGCCAGCCCCACGACGTCCGCGACCGGCAGCGCCCGCGCCCAGAGCGCCAGCGCCAGCGGCACCGCGACCGCCATGAGCGTGGCGATCCTGAACGAGCGCACCCCGCCCTTCAGCAGGTCCTGCGCGATCACCCCGGCGACGGACACGGTCAGCCCGGACGAGGTGGACAGGAAGGCCGCGAACGCCCCCGCCGTCACCAGCGCGGTCAGCAGGTCGCCGAGCGTGCCGCCGATCATGCGGCTGGGCAGCGTGAGCACGACGGCGTCGGTACGCACGAGGTCGGGGGCGTAGAGGCGGCCGAGCCAGCCGTACAGGGCGGGCAGCAGGTAGAACGCGCCGAGCAGGGTCAGCACGACCAGCGTCGTCCGGCGCGCGGCCCGTCCGTCGGGGTTGGTGTAGAAGCGCACGAGCACGTGCGGCAGGCCCATCGTGCCGAGGAACGTGGCCAGGATCAGCGAGTACGTCGAGTAGAGCCCGTACTCCTTGGCCCCGGCCAGCGGCATCTGCCAGGTGACCGCGTCCTGGACGCTGAGGGCGGGCGCGCCGTCGCCCTTCCAGGCCAGCAGCAGGAACACCAGCGGCACGGCCAGCGCGGTCAGCTTGAGCCAGTACTGGAACGCCTGCACGAACGTGATCGACCGCATGCCGCCGGACAGCACGTTCACCGCCACCACGCCGGCGACCAGCAGCCCGCCGGCCCACACCGGCGCGCCGGTGATCGTGCGCAGCACCAGCCCGGCGCTCTGGAACTGCGGCATCAGGTACAGCCACCCGATCAGGACGACGAGCACGCTGGCCGTCCTGCGCACGGTCATCGACTCCAGCCTGGCCTCGGCGAAGTCGGGCAGCGTGTACGCCCCCGAGCGCCGCAGCGGCGCCGACACCAGCACCAGGAGCACCAGGTAGCCGCCGGTCCACCCGACGGGCAGCCACAACATGTCCACGCCGTAGGACAGGATCAGCCCGGCGACGCCGAGGAAGGAGGCCGCCGACAGGTACTCGCCGCCGATGGCCGAGGCGTTCCACAGGGGGCTGACGGTCCGGGAGGCGACGTAGAAGTCGGAGGTGGTGCGGGAGAACCTGATGCCGTACGCGCCGATGAGCACGGCCGCGGCCATCACGACGACCACCGCGGCGAGGCTCACGACGGGCCCTCAGCGCCGGTCACCGGCGTTCCACCAGCTCGGCGAAGTGGCGTTCGTTGCGCTCGGCCTGGCGGACGTACAGCCAGGCGCCGATGACGAAGGCGGGGTAGATGAGCCCGGCCAGCACCGCCCACGGCAGGGAGACGCCGAGGACGTCCACCTCGCGCAGTTCGGGGATGAGCAGGAACAGCAGCGGCAGGCCGCCGACCACGCAGGCCAGCACGGTGCAGACGAACAGGGCGAGCCGGAACTGGGTGCGCAGCAGGGAGCGCATGTAGACCTCGCCGAGGCGGGTCTGCTCGTCGATCTCCCTGGTGGCCGGGTAGCGGGGACGGCGGGCGGCGGCGCGCGGGCTGGTGACGCTGACCCGGCGCGGCGTCTCGGACCGGCGGAAGGCGTCCATGCGGCGGGCGGCGTCGGTGCGCGGCGCCCCGGCGGGGCGCCCCGGACGGGGGTCGGAGGTCATTCCGTCCTGCCCTTCCTGGCCCGGCGGACCAGCAGGTCGCGCAGCTCGCGGGTGTGCCGCCGGCTCACCGGCAGCTCGGTGTCGCCCACCCGGACACTGCACCGGCCCGAGTCGATGTGCAGCTCCTCGATGTGCCTGACGGCGACCAGATGACTGCGGTGCACCCGGACGAACCCGGCCGGCGCCCAGCGTTCCTCCAGCGTGGCGAGCGGGATGCGGACGAGGTGGCTGCCGGTCGCGGTGTGCAGCCGCGCGTAGTCGCCCTGGGCCTCCACGTAGAGGACGTCCGCGCTGGAGACGAACCTGGTCACACCGCCCAGCTCGACGGGGATCGTGTCGGTCTCACCGGTCTCGGCGGGCACGTCGGCCGAGACCGCCACGCGCCTGATGGCCTCGGCCAGCCGTTCCGGACGTACGGGTTTGAGCAGGTAGTCCTCGGCCTTGATCTCGAAGGCGTCCACCGCGTGCTCCTCGTACGCGGTGACGAACACGACCCGCGGCGGGTTGGCGAACTGCGACAGCAGCCGTCCGAGCACGACGCCGTCCAGGCCGCGCATGCGGATGTCGAGGAAGACGGCGTCGATCGGGCGGCCCTCGGCGATGCCCCGGTCCAGCAGGCGCAGCGCGGCCGCCCCGTCGCGCGCCGTCATCACCTCGCCGATGCGGGCGTCGGCGCGGAGCAGGTAGGACAGGTCCTCAAGTGCGGGTAGCTCGTCGTCCACCGCCAGGACGCGCAGCCCGGTCACACGTGACTCCTCACACCTCGAATGCATTAGACAGTGATGAAACCGGCACCAAACGTCAAGGCCGTCACGGCAGGGTCACAGGTGGGGGCAGGTGTGTGTGAGGGGCGGGTCAGCGGGCCGAGACGCCGGGGTGGTACTTCGGCAGGCGCACGTTGACCTTCGTGCCCGCGCCCGGTCCGGTCTCGACGACCAGGCCGTACTCGTCGCCGTAGACCTGGCGCAGCCGTTCGTCCACGTTGGCCAGGCCGACGCCGCCGGTGGGGGCGATCTCGCCGGCCAGGATGCGGCGCAGCCGTTCGGGGTCCATGCCGAGCCCGTCGTCCTCGACGCTGATGCGGCACTCGGCGCCGGCGTCCTCGGCGATGATCGTGATGCGGCCGACGCCGTTGCGGCTCTCCAGGCCGTGCCGTACGGCGTTCTCGACGAGCGGCTGCAGGCACAGGAACGGCACCGCGACCGGCAGCACCTCGGGCGCGATGCGCAGGGTGACCTGCAACTGGTCGCCGAACCTGGCGTGCTCAAGGGTGAGGTAGCGCTCGATCGAGTGCAGCTCCTCGGCCAGCGTGGTGAACTCGCCGTGCCGCCGGAAGGAGTAGCGGGTGAAGTCGGCGAACTCCAGCAGCAGCTCGCGGGCGCGTTCGGGGTCCGTACGGACGAAGGAGGCGATCGTGGTGAGCGAGTTGTAGATGAAGTGCGGCGAGATCTGCGCGCGCAGGGCCCGGACCTCGGCCTCCATGAGCAGCGTGCGCGAGCGGTCGAGCTCGGCCAGTTCGAGCTGCGAGTTCACCCAGCCGGCCACCTCCTGCGCGGCCCTGACCAGCCCGGCCGAGGCGTTCTGCCCGTAGGCGGCCAGCGCGCCGACGAGCCGGTCGTCGGTGGTGAGCGGCACGACGACGGCGTGCCGGATCGGGCATTCGAGCAGCTCGCAGTCGATGGTGAGCACCTGGGTGCGGCCGTCCTCCAGGGTGGCGGCGGCGTGCTCGAACGCCTGGGCGGCGTGGTGGTCGCCGGCGCCGTCGTAGACGAGCAGGCGCTCGCGGTCGGTGATCGCGAGCGCGGCCGAGCCGAGGAGCGCGCGCAGGTGGCGGGAGGCGCGCTCGGCGCCCTCGGCGGTCAGCCCGGCCCGCAGCGGCGGGCCGGCCATGGAGGCGGTGTGCAGGGTCTCGAACGTGGCCCGCTCGGCCGGGCTCGTGCCCAGCTCGCGACGGCCCCGCATGACGCGCCAGAGCACGATCGCGGGCACGCCCACGAGCACGGCCACGACGGCGACGCCGACCAGGTACTCCACGCGCCCCGAGCCTAGCGCCCCCGCCTCCCGGCCCCGACCCCGCCTGCGGCCCGCACTCCCCCACCGGCCCGCACTCCCCCACGGCGCTCATTCCGCCGCCGTCAGCGCCTTGGCGACGGCCGCCGCGTACGACTCGGCCTCCTGCGCGGACTCGTACGTGGTGCGCGGCCAGAAGAAGCCGCGCAGGCCGTCCTTGCGGTTGCGCGGCACGACGTGCACATGCAGGTGGGGCACGCTCTGGCTGACCCGGTTGTTCATCGCCACGAACGTGCCGGCCGCCTCCAGCCCCTCCTCCACGGCCCTGGCCACGGCCTGGACGCGCGCGAAGAACGGCCCCACGTCGGCGAGGTCGGCCAGCGTCTCGACGTGGACCCGGGGCACGACGAGCACGTGCCCCTTGAAGACCGGCCGGGTGTCGAGGAAGGAGACGGCCACCTCGTCGGCGCTCACCACGTACGCGGGACGCTCACCCGCGACGATCTCGCAGAACAGGTCGGTGCTCACCGGCCGACCTTATCGGCGAAGGCCGTCCAGCTCGTCATGTTGGGCGCCGTCCACTCGGTGGGGGCGTGCAGGAAGTGCTCGCCGACGCGGTCGCGCAGGCGCTGGGGCACGTCGGCGACCTTGGCGCCCCTGCAGTGGTAGACCAGCCCGCCCGGACGCTGTCCCATGGCCATCCAGGGCAGCCAGGGCGAGACCCGGCACCAGGAGAAGACCGCCGGCACGTCGGGCATCCCGGACTCGACGTCGGCGGCGGAGGCGAAGAACTGGAACAGCTCCAGCGCCCGGTACATGTCCCGAGCCGAGTTATCCGGATATTTCGCGACAGGAAGCGGTGAAGGGTAAGAAAGGCGGATATCGGCGTTGAAGACCACCTGCTCCCCCAACCGCGTCACCGGCACCGGATACGCCCCGAGCCGCTGGTTGACCGGGTCGTTGAAGACGTGCATCACCTCCACGGACCGCCCGGTGAGCGGGTTGTCCCACACGTCGAGCGGTTCCCTGGTCCTCGGGTCGAGGTAGAGCGCCGCCTCCCTGGTCAGCAACTCCCAGCCGCCGTCCGCCGGACGCGCCCGCGCCACGTTCAGCCCCTCGAAGCCGAACAGGTGGTGGGGGCCGTCGTCGTCCTGCCAGCCGTAGACGTCGCCGGTCCAATACGAGATCGTCTCGGCGCCGTCGGCCGAGGCACGCACCCGGATGAAGTCCATGATCCGGAGCTTACCCCTTGTTTCGCGACAGCATGTTGCTATCTTTAGGGACATGGTGTCGCTAAATGAGCGGACCCGGCAGAGCTGGCTCCCGCTGTTCGTGCTCGGCGTCGGGATGTCGATGATCATCATCGACGCGACGATCGTGAACGTCGCCGTCCCCGCGATCATGGGCGATCTGGGGCTGTCGGCCACGGACGTCGAATGGGTGAACTCGATCTACTCGCTGGCCTTCGCCGCCCTGCTCATCCCCCTCGGCCGGACCGGCGACGTGCACGGCAGGCGCCGGATGTTCGCCGCCGGGCTGGTGGTGTTCCTGGCCGCGAGCATGCTGGCCGCCGCCGCGCCGACCGGCGCGCTGCTCATCGCCGCCCGGGTCGTCCAGGGAGTGGGAGCGTCCATGGTCGTCCCGATGACGCTGGCGATCATCAACTCCCTCTACACGGGCTCGCGCCGGACGATCGCCTTCGCCGTCTGGGGCTCGATCATCGGCGGCATGGCCGCGCTCGGCCCGCTGCTCGGCGGCTGGGTGGTGACCGACTTCGGCTGGCGGTGGGCGTTCTGGGTGAACCTGCCGATCGGCCTGCTCGTGCTGCTCGGCGCGGCAAAGGTGCCCGAGTCGAAGGACCCGGCGGCGGGCGGCTCGGACGTCCCCGGCGTGCTGCTGTCGGTGATCGGCCCGGCCGCGCTGGTGTTCGGGCTGATCGAGGGCCAGCGCTACGGCTGGTTCACGCCGACCGGCGAGGCCACCCTGTTCGGATGGACCTGGCCGCTCGGCGGCGTCTCGCCGATCCCGTTCGCCTTCGCGCTCGCGGTGCTCGCGCTGGTGGCGCTGCTGCTGGTCGAGCGCGCGCGGGCGCGGGCCGGCCGCCCGGTCGTGCTGGACCTGTCCCTGTTCTCCATCCCCTCCTTCAGGTACGGCGGCGCCGCCGCGATGATCATCACGCTCGGCGAGTTCGGCCTGATCCTGGTGCTGCCGCTGTTCCTCCAGGCGGCCATGGGGTTCACCGCGTTCACCACCGGCCTGATCATCGCCTCGCTGGCCGGGGGCACGTTCCTGGCGGGCGGCGTCGTCCCCCGGCTCAACCTGGCGCCCAGGCTGATCGTGCGGCTGGGGCTCGCGCTGGAGGCCGCCGGCGCGATCGCCATCGGCCTGGCCGTCTCCCCCTCGCTCGGCCCGTGGACGCTGGTCCCCTGGCTCGTCCTGTACGGAGTCGGCGTCGGCTTCGCCTCGGCCCAGCTCCCGAACGTGATGCTCGCCGACGTCCCCGCCCGCCGCTCGGGGGTGGCCTCCGGGCTCCAGAGCACGATCCGCCAACTGGGCGCCGCCGTC
Organism: Nonomuraea sp. NPDC047529; assembly: GCF_040642995.1. Lineage (NCBI taxonomy): Bacteria > Bacillati > Actinomycetota > Actinomycetes > Streptosporangiales > Streptosporangiaceae > Nonomuraea > Nonomuraea sp. NPDC047529. Next base: position 60,628 of record NZ_JBEYTJ010000014.1, read on the forward strand.
GGCATCGCGGTGCTGGGTGCCGTCCTGGTCACCGGCCTGGACGCGGCGATGGCCGAACGCCTGCCGGACAAGCCCGCCCTCGGGCACGCCGTACGGGAGAGCGGCGGCGCGGCCATCGCGGCGATCAGGGAGCCCGCCGACCACGCCGCCGCGGTCGCGGCGGGCGCGGACGCCACCCGCCGGGTCACGATCGTGACCGGCATCGTGCTGTTCGGCGGCGTCGGGGCGACGTTCCTGCTGCCCGATACTGGGAGGAGACGACGCGAGGAGGAGTGAGCCCGGTGCCGAGGATCAGCGCGGCGACGGTGGCCGACCATCGGGCCAGCCAGCACGCGGCCCTGCTGGCGGCCGCCATGGAGATCCTGGTGGCCGAGGGCCCGGCCGGGCTCACCCCCGCGGCCGTGGGCGCGCGGGTCGGGCTGGCCCGCTCCAGCGTCTACCGCTACTTCTCCTCCACCGCCGACATCCTGTCCCAGCTCGTGGAGGACGCGATCCCCCGGTGGGCCGAACGGCTCGTCACGGCCACCCGCGACGGCGGCCTGGAGGAGCGGGTGCGCGCCTTCGGCGCCGTGTCGCTGGCGTTCGTGACCAGCCCCGACTACGCGCTGCTGCGCGCGGTGGCCTCGGTCGACCTGCCCGGCGAGTGCCGGCACCGGCTCGACCAGCTGCACGAGACGATGATCGAGCCGCTGCGCGGCCTGCTCGCCGAGGCCGGCCAGCCGCATCCCGACCTGGTGGCCCACCTGGGGTGGAGCATCCTGGGCGAGGGCCGGCGCCGCCTGGCCGCGGGCGCCGACACCGACGCCGACGCCGACGTGGTCACGACGACCACGCTCGACGTGCTGTGCCGCGCCGTGCTCAGCGCACGGTGATCTCGAAGACCGCCTCGCCCGACTGCCGCCTGCTCGCCTCGTCGGGCGGCGTCGAGCCCTGCCCGCAGCGCCAGCAGTCGCGCAGCGTGATCTGGGCGCTGCCGGGGCTCTTGGTGTTGAAGACGAAGTAGGCGGTGCCGCCGCTGCCGGGGCCCTCGCCGGCGCTCTTGCGCTCCTCGCTGATGTAGGAGGCCACCTTGGCGTCGGGCACCGCCACCAGCCGCCAGTTGTCGCCCACCGACGGGTTGTCCGGCACTGCCAGCGAGAACCGCTGCCCGGCGCGCAGCTCGGCGCGCACGGTGGTGCCCTTGGCGCCCTTGACCACCGTGCCGAAGTCGCTGACTGCCGAGCCGTCGCCGCAGCCGGCCACCAGGCCCGATGTCGACACCGACGTCAACAGGGCGATCGCGACGACGAACCTCCCACGCTTCACTCCGGCAGGCTATCCTCCTTCGGCGGGTCCCGGGGCTCCACGTACGGCTCCCGCTCGGCGGGCTCCCCCTCGGCGATCCGGCGTTCCCTGATCAGCTCGGCGTCCAGTTCGGCGCCCAGCAGCAGGGCCATGTTCGACAACCACAGCCAGATCAGGAACACCACGACACTGGCCAGCGTGCCGTAGGTCTTGCCGTAGGAGCCGAAGTTGGCCACGTACAGGGCGAAGCCGCCGGAGACGACGACCCAGAGCACCACGGCGAGCAGCCCGCCGGGGCTGATCCAGCGCACACCCGGCTGGCGCACGTTCGGCGCGGCCCAGTAGAGGACCATGATCAGCCCGGCCGCGACGAGCGCGAGCACCGGCCATTTCACGATGTCCCAGGCGGTCACCAGCGCGCTGCCCAGGCCGAGCGCCCTGCCGACGGTCCTGGCCAGGTCGCCGGTCAGTGCGACGGAGATCGCGCCGAGCGCCAGCAGCACGGTGGCCAGCACGGTGAGCCCGATCCGGAGCGGGGTCACCTTCCAGAACGGGCGTCCTTCGTCGATGTCGTAGATGGTGTTGCCGGCCCGGATGAAGGCGCCGATGTAGCCCGACGCCGACCAGAGCGCGACCAGCAGGCCGATGACCGCCACCAGGCCGGCCGAGGCCGCGTTCTGCTGGACCGACTGGACGCCCGACACGATCAGGGAACGCACCTCGTCGGGCGCCAGCACCACGAGGTTGCCGACCAGGCTGGCGGTGTCGCGCCGCCCGAGCAGCCCGAACACCGAAACCAGCACGATCAGCGCGGGGAAGATGGACAGGACGGCGTAGTAGGTGAGCGCTGCCGCGAGATCCTGGACCCCGTCGTTCCGGAACTCGACGACGGTCCTCCTGAGGACGCTCCACCAGGCCCTGCGCGGCAGTTCAGCGGGTCTTTCTGGGGAACGCACGCCTACTTCGTCCTGCTGCGCTTCCTGAGGCTCCGCACGATGATGGCGGTCACCGCCGCCGCCGCGGCCATCAGCAGCACGGGACGCTTCCGCGCCCCCGTGGCGGCGTCCTTGACCTGGTGGGGGGTGGCCTCGCGGACCTTGTCCGCGACCTCGCCGGCCTTGCCCTTGGCCACGCCGGTCACCTCCGCGGCCTTGCCCTTGGCCACGCCGGTCACCTCGGCGACCTTGCCCTTGGCCGTGCCCGCCGCCTCGGCGGCCCGGCCCTTGAGGTCGGCCTTGTGGGCCAGGGCACTCACCGTGTCGCCCAGTTCGTTCCTGGTTTCCTTGATGCTCTTTCGCACGTCGTCGTCCTCCTCGTCTTCGTCTTCGTCCTCCCCGCGTCCCCCGGTCAACGACTCCTCCTCGACCGCGCGGCTCTCCACCGCCTCGGTCCGGTCGTCGGGCACGGGGGTCTCGGGGATGAAGGTCTCGTGTTCCTGCCGGGCCAGCTCGGCGCGCCTGGCGTTCTCCGCCGCCCCGGGTCTCGTCGGGGGCACGTTGATCGACTCGCGCTCGGTCGGCGTGCCGACGGTCGCCCTGCGGGCGCCCACGTCACCGGCGTGCTGTTCGCTGTATCCGGGATCCGTCTCGCTCATCGGCGTGCCCTCTCCTTGACCATGTCGATATCGGCCTTGACGCTCGCGATGGTCTCCGCGGGGACCGGCGGCCCGGCCTGTTTCACCTGGTTCTTGCCGGTCAGGCCGAGCAGTGCGGCGGCGATGAGCAGGACCGCCCCCACGATCGCGGCGGCCGCCCACCCGGGCAGGACCAGGGCGAGGAGCAGGATGACGGCGGTCACCAGCGCGGCACCGCCGAAGAACGCGGCCATCCCGGCCGCGCCGAACAGCCCCGCGCCGAAGCCCGCGCGCTTGCCCTTCTCCGCCAGCTCCATCCTGGCCAGGCGCAGTTCGTCCTTGACGAGCCTGGAGACCTGGTCGGAGAGATCACTGACCAGCTTGTGGGTATCGTTCACGACGTCGCCTCCTCCGCTGCGGAAGGCGACTACCCAGCTGACCGCCGGTTATTACCTCTTGGCGGCCTTCAGCAGGAACCCCAGGACGGACACCACCGGCGACTTGGGCACGTCGCACCAGTTGTCAGGCTGCTTCGGCCTGCTCCACGGAGAGGGGAGCTCGCACGAGGGAGCCTGCGGCTCGGGCCGCTCACACCACGATCCGGGAGGATTCATACCTTCATGCTACAACTTCGGGTTCGGCTGGGCGAAGCCTCGGGATCGGCCGCCCGGCGGGCGGCGGTAATCTGCCGAGGTGCTGGTACACGGGGTTTGGGCGGGTGACGGGCTCGCCTTCTGGGGTGAGGATCCCGGTCGTGCCGGCGCCGCCGTGCCGCGTGGGGCGGGCGCGCGTCCCCATCCGTTCGCCGCGTCGCCGGGTGAGCTCGCCGGCGTGGCGGGGCTCGGGGTGGGCGGGCCGCCGTCCAGGGTGCTGGAGCTGCTGCTGCCGGGGTCGGCCAGGGGTCCGCTGCCCTCGCCGGAGACCGGGCTGCTGACGGAGGTGGTCCGGCCGCGGCTGCTGCCGTGGGAGGTGCCCGCGGTGGTCCTGCCGCCCGCCGAGGCCCTTCAGGCGCTGGAGGAGCATCCGGGCGAGGCCACCGCCACCGTGCGCCACTGGGCCGCCGTCGCCGCCCTAGCCCGCGACCTGGTACGCCGCGGCCGGGTCGTCCCCCAGCTCATTCCCGGGAGCCCCGAGGACGGCGGCGCTCTGGCCCTGTGGCGGCCCGTGCCGACCGGGGCCGACGCCGCCTACTTCCGCGACCTGGCGCTCGCCATGCCGCCCGCCTGCCGCACCTGGGCCGCCGAGCGCCCGGCCGCCGTCGTGCAGCTCCAGGCTCTGGAGGCGTTCACCGACGCGCTCGTCCGGCGGGCTGTGGCCGCTCCCCTGGTCGCCGGCCCGAGGACGCCGCGGGAGCGGTGGCTGGCCGCGCTGACCGGCGACCCGGCCTGCCCCGACGACCCCGCGCTGCGCGAGGAGCTGGACCGCTGGCGGGCGGCCGTCACGGCGGCCGAGGGCGCCACCCGCGTGTGCTTCCGCCTGCTCGAACCGGCCGAGGGCGACGGCTGGCGGGTCGAGCTGGCGTTGCAGGCCGCCGACGACCCCAGTCTGTACGTCCCCGCCGCCCGCGTCTGGAGCGGCGAGAAGGGCCTGCCCGGCCGGCCGGAACGCGAGCTGCTGGCCGGGCTCGGCCGGGCCGTGCGGCTCTACCCGGAGCTGGACCGGGCCCTGCGCGTCCCGGAGCCGAGCGAGCTGGCCCTCGACACGGCGGGCGCGTTCGGCTTCCTGCGTCAGGCCGCGCCGCTGCTCCAGGCGGCCGGGTTCGGGGTGCAGCTGCCGCGCTGGGCGGGCCGTACGCGGCTCGGGCTCAAGCTCACCACCAGGACCAAACCGCAGACGGCGGCCGTCAGCCAGGGCTTCGGGCTGCGCGAGCTGGTCGACTTCCGCGTCGACCTGGCCGTGGGCGAGGAGACGATCAGCGAGGCGGAGCTGGCCGAGCTGGCCAGGCTCAAGGTGCCGCTGGTCCGGGTCCGCGGCCAATGGGTGGAGCTGGACGACCGGCAGCTCAAGGCGGCGCTGCGGGCCGTGGAGGGGGTGCGCGCGGGCGAGGCGGCGGCGGCCGACCTGCTGCGTCACATCGTCCAGGGCGACGACGAGCTGCCGCTGCTGGAGGTCGACGCCGACGGGGTGCTCGGCGACCTGCTGTCCGGCCAGGCCGAACGACGGCTCGTCCCGCTCGCGACCCCGCCGGGCCTCGACGCGGTGCTGCGGCCCTACCAGGAGCGCGGGCTGGCGTGGTTGAGCTTCCTGTCGGAGCTGGGCCTCGGCGGGGTGCTCGCCGACGACATGGGGCTGGGCAAGACGGTCACCACGCTGGCGCTGCTCGTCCACGAGCGGGCCGCCACGCCCACGCTGCTGGTCTGCCCGATGTCGCTGGTGGGCAACTGGCAGCGGGAGGCGGCCAGGTTCGCCCCCGGGCTGCGGGTCTACGTCCACCACGGCGCCGGCCGGGACGCCGCCCGGATCGCCGGGGCCGACCTGGTGATCACCACGTACGGCACCGCCCACCGCGACCTGGAGACCCTGCGCGGGCACGAGTGGCGCCGGGTGGTGTGCGACGAGGCCCAGGCGATCAAGAACAGCGGCACCCTCCAGGCCCGCGCCGTACGGTCGATCCCCACCGGCACCCGGCTGGCCCTGACCGGCACGCCGGTCGAGAACCACCTCGCCGAGCTCTGGTCGATCATGGAGTTCGCCAACCCGGGCCTGCTCGGGCCGCGTTCCCGCTTCCGCACCCGCTTCCAGGAGCCCATCGAGGCCCACCAGGACGAGCAGGCCGCCGAGGCGCTGAAGCGGGCGACCGGCCCGTTCATCCTGCGCCGTCTCAAGACCGACCGGTCCGTCATCTCCGACCTGCCGGAGAAGATGGAGGTCAAGGAGTGGTGCCCGCTCACCCCCGAGCAGGCCACGCTCTACCAGGCCGTCGTCGACGACATGCTGGCCAGGATCGACGACAGCGAGGGCATCGAGCGGCGCGGCCTGGTGCTGTCGGCCATGGCCCGGCTCAAACAGGTCTGCAACCATCCGGCCCACCTGCTCAAGGACGGCTCCCGCCTGGCCGGCCGGTCGGGCAAGCTGGCCCGGCTGGAGCAGCTGGCCGAGGAGATCCTGGCCGAGGGCGAGAAGGCGCTGCTGTTCACGCAGTACGCCGAGTTCGGCACCATGCTCCAGCCCTACCTCGCCCAGCGGCTCGGCCGCCCGGTCCTGTGGCTGCACGGCGGCCTGCCGAAGAAGACCAGGGACCGGCTGGTCGACCGGTTCCAGCACGACCCCGAGCCGATGTTGTTCCTGCTGTCGCTCAAGGCGGCCGGCGTCGGGCTCAACCTGACGGCCGCCGGCCACGTGATCCACGTCGACCGCTGGTGGAACCCGGCCGTCGAGGACCAGGCCACCGACCGCGCCTACCGCATCGGCCAGCGCAGGAACGTCCAGGTGCGCAAGCTCATCTGCGTCGGCACCCTCGAAGAGCGCGTCGACCAGATGATCGAGCGCAAGAAGGCCCTGGCCGAGCGGGTGGTCGGCACCGGCGAGGAGTGGCTGACCGACCTGTCCACCGACGAGCTGCGCGAGGCGTTCCGCCTCACGGGAGGGGCCTGACCATGCCCAACCGGCCCAACCGGCCCAACCGGCCCAACCGGCCCAACCGGCCCAACCGGCCCGACCGGCCCGACCGGCCCGACCGGCCCGACGGCGGCGGGCCCGTCGAGGTCGAGGGCGGCCTGCGGGCCCGCTCGCGGCGCGGCAGCATCGGCTCGGCCTGGTGGTCCCGGCGTTTCGTGGACATCCTGGAACGCGTCTGCGACAAGGGCCGGCTCGGCCGGGGCCGCGCCTACGCCCGCAAGGGCCAGGTGCTCTCGATCGACCTGTCCGCGGGTCTGGTACGGGCCTCCGTCCAGGGGTCGCGGCCCGCGCCGTACGACGTCGTGGTGCGGATCGACGCCTACGGCGAGGACGTGTGGGCGCGGCTGGAGGAGGCCGTCGCGGCGCAGGCCGTCCACCGGGCCAGGCTGCTGGCCGGGGAGATGCCGGTGGAGATCGAGGAGCTGTTCGCCGCGCAGGGCGTCGACCTGTTCCCGCGCGACCTGGACATGGAGTGCTCGTGCCCCGACTGGGGGTTCCCGTGCAAGCACCTGTCGGCCGTGCTCTACCTGCTGGCCGAGTCGTTCGACGACGACCCGTTCCTGGTGCTGGCCTGGCGCGGGCGCACCCGCGAGCAGCTGCTCGGCTCGCTGGCCGACGACCCGCCCGCGCCCGATCCGCTGGAGGTGGCCGACGTGCCGTTCGCCGACCGGCTGGCCGACTTCTACGCGCCCGGCGCCACCGCGCACCGCCCCGAACGCCGCCCGGCCGCGGACGCGCCCGACCTGCTGCCGCGGGTCTTCCCGCCGCCCGCCGGCCTGGCGGACGCGCTCATCCCCGCCTACCGGTCGCTGGGCGGCTGAGTCAGTTGTCCTCGAAGGAGTCGGGCACCATCACGCGCACGCCGTTGGGCACCACGCGCAGCGTGATCGGGGTGCGCAGGCGCACCTCGCCGTCGACGTCGGCGGCCATCGGCGGGTCGGTCTCCAGCAGCATCTCCCGGCCGACCACGAACGGGCCGCCCGCCAGGCTGCGCCAGCGGCCGGTGGTCGCCCGCAGCAGCGTCTCGCCGAGCAGGCGCAGCTTCTTGCCGGAGCCGAGCTGGTAGGCCACCAGCATGCCGTTGTCGATGCTGATGTCCTTGGCCACCTGCCAGCCGCCGTGGAATCGGCCGTTGGCGATGTTGAGCTGGTGGGTGAGCAGCTCGTGCCGCCGCCCCTCGACGGTGATGTACGCCCGGAAGGGCCGGTGCCCCGGCAGGACGGTGAGGGCGGTCATCGGGTAGGCCGGACGGCCCACGATGCGCTTGAGCCACGGCTTGACCCGGCCGGCCACCTCGACCGAGACGCCGAAGCTGGCCAGGTTGGCGAAGGGCCGGTCGCCGGCCATGCCGAGGTCGATGTCGGCGACCTTGCCGGTGGAGAACACCCTGATGGCCCCGGCCAGGTCGAGCGGCAGGCCGAGGCTCCTGGCGAAGTTGTTGGTGGTGCCGAGCGGCAACACGCCGAGCGCCACGTCGCGGTGGGCGACGTGGCGCACGGCCGAGGAGAGGGTGCCGTCGCCGCCGCCCACGATCAGCAGGTCGGGGTCGGTGGCGAGGGCGGTGTCGAGCAGGTCGCGCAGCCGCTTGGGGTTGTAGACCGACAGCTCGGCCAGCGGCTCGAACCCCAGGTTGTGCAGCTGCTCGATGACCTCGAAGTAGTGGCGGCGGCCGCGGCGTGAGCGAGTGTTCACCACCACCGCCACCCGGCGATCCCGCCGGATCGCCTCAGTGTGCTCGATCTTGGTGCGCAGTTCGCTCATGGTCATCAATCGTAGGTGCTGGATCCGCCGTTCCGTGCTGGAACGAGGGGCCGCCGGGATGCGGCGGCCCCTCGTCGCCCTACTTCTTCGGCGGGACGACCTGGACGATGGCGCCCAGGTTGCCCGGCAGCGGGCTGATCAGCTTGAACTGCACGCCCAGCGCCTTGCCCTCGTCGCCCGGGTTGCCGGTGCCGGCCACGTGGCCGCCGCCGAGGTCGGTCCCGTACAGCTCGGTGGCGGGGGTGCCGTCCACGTGCACCACGCGGGTGCTGTACGGCTGGTCGCCCTTGCTCGGCACCACCGTGGAGGCGTCGAAGTCACGGTAGTAGAGCGAGCCGTTCTGCAGCTCGAAGCCCGGAACCCAGGTCTTCGCGTCGGTGAAGTTCGGCACGCCCTTGAGCGCGGGGATGGTGGAGCAGTACTCGCTGAACGGCTCGTCCGGCGCCTCCAGGCACTCCTTCAGCGGGTAGGTGTTGTTGAAGGAGAAGGCCGCGTTGGAGGACTGCGTACGGCCTTCCAGGTTCTTGTGCCTGCTCGGGTCCTTCTGGGCGGCGGTGCCGTTGCGGCGCAGCGGGTCGTAGTGCGAGTCCACGACCAGCAGGCTGCCCTTGGAGCCGATGCTCGGCGGCAGGGTCAGGTTGTTGACCACCGAGTTGTTGGTGAAGGTCGAGTCGCGGTACCAGACCAGCAGGCCGGGCGCGTTGTACTTGACCTTCTCCACCTTCCACGCCCCGTCGCGGGAGTAGTTGGTGTCGTAGGCGTACTGCAGGCCCTTGTCGAAGCCGTCGAAGTTGCGCCACTCGGCGAGGTAGAAGCGGGCGATCTCGCGGGAGCCGTTGTTGACGGTCCAGCCCTGGCCGCTGGTGTTGGTGAACGTGCCGCCGGTGGCCTTCCAGCCGTTGTCGCCGTTCTCGACGTCGTCGCTCCAGACGGTGGTGCCGCCGTTGGTGAGCGAGAAGTCGTCGGCGTGCCAGCCGCGCGGTTCGAAGGCGGCGTCGGTGTTGTAGGCCAGACGCAGCTTGACGGACTGGCCGGCGTACGGCGTCAGGTCGACGTAGTCGTGCCGCCACTGGCCGCCGGTGTCACCGGTGAGCCCGTACTTCTTGTTGCCGAACGTCTTGAGGTTCTTGTTCGGGTCCGGGTAGCCGTCGGGGGTGGTGACCTCGTTGCCGGCCTCGTCGCGCACCTTGAGCTGGCTCCACGTCTGGCCGCCGTCGGTCGAGACCTCCACGAAGCCGAAGTCCCAGTCCTGCTCGATCTCGTAGTTGTTCCACATCCAGAACCGCACGTCGGAGCCGGCGGGCACCGGGACCTCGCGGGTCAGGGTCTGGTTGGCCCAGTCCTGGTCCAGGTTGGACCACCAGGCCTTCGTGCCGCTGTGCGGGTCGATCATCTTCAGCGGGGTGGAGGCCAGGTTCACCCGGACGCCGTCCTCGGTGAGCTTGGGTGTGCGCGAGGACTGTCCGACCGTGACGATCCTGGAGGCGTCACCCGGGTTGAACGTCTTCGGGTTGGCCCAGCCGAGCACCCACTTGTCCCACAGGCCCATGTGCGTGGGCATGGACTGGAAGATGGGGCCGGAGTGGGAGCCGCTGGACATCAGGTCCCAGAAGTCCACCGCGGAGCTGGCCTGGCCGCTGGTGTCGTACAGGTCGGGCAGGCCGAGGTCGTGGCCGTACTCGTGGGCGAAGACGCCGACGCCGGAGTCCTCGGGCTGCACGATGTAGTTGGAGATCTTCTTGTCGCTGCCCGGGATCTTGTAGCCGCCCGCGACCGCGCTGGAGTGCGCCCAGATGGCGTAGGTGCCCTCGGCGCCGCCGTCGGAGGACTTGTCCTTGCCGGCGTGCACCATGACCAGGTGGTCGATGACGCCGTCGGGCTCGTCGAAGTTGCCGTCACCGTCGGAGTCGGCCACGTCCTCGACGTCGTAGTCGGCCCACGGGAAGTTCGGCTGCGCCTTGGCGAGGGCGTCGACCGTGTCGATGGCGAGCTGGCCCGCGCCGGTCGGGTTGCTGGGGTGACCCGACATGTCCTGCGGCTGGCCGCCACAGGCCGCGGCGCCGTAGTACGCCTCGGAGTGCGGGGCCTTGATCCAGCCGACGGCCGAGCCGGTGACGGAGTAGGCGCCCTTGGACAGCTCCTCGTACATCTTCTTCATCGTGTAGCCGGAGATGTCGATGCCGGGCTTGCCGTCGCGGGGGTCCTTGAGGTCCTTGCGCACGCGCTCGGTGATGCCCTTGTCGCTGTAGAGCATCTTGTTGAAGTGGTCGGTGCTGAAGTCCTTGAGCCAGAAGGAGTTGTTGTCCTTCTTCGGCAGCGTCGCGGGGTCGGGGATGTTGTTGTGCAGCGGGCCGTTCTTGAACGTGCCCGCCGGCTCGACCACGCAGTCGTCCGGCGCGCTGTCGGTCGTGCGCAGCCGGTTGAAGCCGGAGAAGTCGTCGTTCGCCTGGTCGTTGAACTCGACCAGCACGGTCAGGAGCTTGGCGGTCTTGACCTGCTTGGAGTTCTTGAAGATCCATTCGGCCGGGTTGCGGCCGGTCCTGATCGCCTGGTTCTCCCGGGCGGCCAGAACGCGGGCCGCGGCGGGGTTGCCGGTGACGAACTTCCTGTCGAACTTCTCCGCCGGTGAGAGCGAGCGGGCCTTGCCCTTGTTCAGCCCGGGTTCCTGCGGCTCCTTCTCGACCCGCGGAGGTGCGTAGTTGATGTAGTAGTCCGCCGCCGTGGGCTGGTAGTTGGCCACTGACGTGGCCTGGGCCGCGGGGACGGTCAGCGCGGCGCCGAGGAGGGCGACCGCCGGGAACGCGACTAACAGGCGCTTTGAGCTTGGCACCAGGTACCCTCTCTGCCCGGGGTCGCCGGGCGCATGGCCATAGGGTGTGCAATGCCGGACGCTAGAGGGTGGATAAACGGGTCGTAAAGTACGTTGTTGAAACGTGATCAAACTACGACATTTCAACCAGCAGAATTGCGGCGGCGGTACCGCCCGCAATGGCCCGCGGATAAACGCGACAACGCGATCATGGAATGCCGGCCGCACGGCCCTCCGGGAAGGTCAGTCGGAGGCGAGCACCGGGGGTGGCTCGGGGCCGGCGTCCGGCTCGACCGAGGGCTCGACGGCGGGCTCGTCGTCGAGCGGGGCGTCCTTGTGCGTGGCGTCCTCGTGCGGGTAGTGCAGGTCGAACGCGGGCCGCTCCGAGCGGATCGGCGGCATGCTGGTGAAGTTGTGCCGCGGCGGCGGGCAGGAGGTCGCCCATTCCAGCGAGTTGCCGTAGCCCCAGGGGTCGTCGAGCGTGACCTTGGGCGCGTGCCTGGTCGTCTTGTAGACGTTGTAGAGGAACGGCAGCGTCGAGGCGCCGAGCAGGAACGCCCCGGCCGAGGAGATCTCGTTGAGCGTGGTGAAGCCGTCGGCCGCGCTGTAGTCGGCGTAACGCCGCGGCATGCCGAGCTGGCCGAGCCAGTGCTGGACGAGGAACGTCGTGTGGAAGCCGACGAACAACGTCCAGAAGTGCACCTTGCCGAGCCGGTCGTCGAGCATCCTGCCGGTCATCTTCGGCCACCAGAAGTAGAAGCCGGCGAACATGGCGAACACGACCGTGCCGAAGACGACGTAATGGAAGTGGGCGACGACGAAGTAGGTGTCGCTGATCTGGAAGTCGAGCGGCGGCGAGGCCAGGATGACGCCGGTCAGGCCGCCGAGCAGGAACGTGACCAGGAAGCCGACCGAGAACAACATCGGCGACTCGAACGACAGGTGACCCCGCCACATCGTGCCGACCCAGTTGAAGAACTTCACCCCGGTCGGCACCGCGATGAGGAACGTCATGAACGAGAAGAACGGCAGCAGCACCTGCCCGGTCGCGAACATGTGGTGCGCCCACACGGTCATCGACAGCCCGGCGATGGCGATCGTGGCCCCGATCAGGCTCATGTAGCCGAAGATCGGCTTGCGGCTGAACACCGGGATCACCTCGGTAATGATGCCGAAGAAGGGCAGCGCGATGATGTAGACCTCGGGATGGCCGAAGAACCAGAACAGGTGCTGCCACAGCAGCGGCCCGCCGTTGGCGCCGTCGAAGACGTGCGTGCCGAGCTTGCGGTCCGACTCCAGCACCAGCAGCGCGGCGGCCAGCACGGGGAAGGCCATCAGCACCAGCATGCTGGTCAGCAGCACGTTCCAGGTGAAGATCGGCAGGCGGAACATGGTCATGCCGGGCGCCCGCATGCCGATGATCGTGGAGATGAAGTTGACCGCGCCCAGGATCGTGCCGAGCCCGGACATCACCAGGCCCATGATCCACAGGTCGCCGCCGACCTGCGGCGAGTGGATCGCGTTCGACAGCGGCGTGTAGGCGAACCAGCCGAAGTCGGCGGCGCCGCCGGGGGTGAGGAAGCCCGCCAGGACCATGAGCCCGCCGAACAGGAACAGCCAGTACGCCACCGCGTTCAGCCGGGGGAAGGCGACGTCGGGCGCGCCGATCTGCAGCGGCATGACCACGTTGGCGAACCCGGCGAACAGCGGCGTGGCGAACAGCAGCAGCATCACCGTGCCGTGGATGGTGAACAGCTGGTTGTACTCGTGCTGGTTGACCAGTTGCATGCCGGCCTGCGCCAGCTCGGCCCTGATGATCATGGCCATGATGCCCGCGACCAGGAAGAAGCCGAAGGAGGTGATCAGGTAGAGGTACCCGATGACCTTGTGATCGGTCGTCGAGAGCCAGGAGGCGATGACGGTCCCGGTACGGCGGCGCCTGACCTGCTCGATCGAGGTGTCCCGAACAGTCGTCACGGCTGCTCCCTCCTTCGCGGAGTTGTGCCTGCCCGATGCCGTCCATTCCACGCCAACCAACGCCGGACGGGAAGCGCTTCTTTAGAACGTCTTTGAAGCGGTGTCCCACATGCCGGGCGATTACCGGTCCCCCTGTGGATTTCTTCTATCCTTTGGACCGAACCGACCCGGAGGAGAGATCTCGTGACCGCACAGAGTGACTACGCCGCCCTCGTCCAGCGGGGGCTCTCGCTCGACCTCACCAGGGGCAAGCCGTCACCGCGCCAGCTCGATCTCTCCGACGGCCTGCTCGGGCTGCCCTCCTCCGTCAAGGCCGCCGACGGCACCGACGGCCGCAACTACGGCAACCTGCAGGGCCTGCCCGAGCTGCGCGAGATCTTCGCGCCGCTGGTCCAGGTGCCCGCCGGGCAGCTCGTCGTGGGCGGCAACTCCAGCCTGACGCTGATGCACGACACGATCGTGCACGCGCTGCTGTCGAAGGTGCCGGGGGCCGAGCGCCGCTGGGTCGAGGAGCCGGAGATCACGTTCCTGTGCCCGGTGCCCGGCTACGACCGGCACTTCACCATCTGCGAGCGGCTCGGCATCAAGATGACGGCCGTCCCCATGGACGGCGACGGCCCCGACATGGACGTCGTCGAGCGCCTGGTCGCCGCCGACCCGACGGTCAAGGGCATCTGGTGCGTGCCGAAGTACAGCAACCCCTCCGGGATCACCTACGGCGACGAGACCGTGCGCAGGCTGGCCGCCATGCCGACGGCCGCCCCCGACTTCCGGATCATGTGGGACAACGCCTACGCCGTCCACCACCTCACCGACACCCCTGACGAGCTGGCCGACCTGCTCGCGCTGGCGGCCGAGCACGGCAACGCCGACCGCGTGTTCGTCTACGCCTCCACCTCGAAGGTCACGTACGCGGGCTCGGGCGTGTCGTTCTTCGGCTCCTCGCCGGCGAACGTGGAGTGGTTCCTCGCCAACACCGCCAAGCAGTCCATCGGCCCCGACAAGCTCAACCAGCTCCGGCACGTCGAGTTCCTGCGCGACGCCGCGGGCGTGGCCGCGCACATGCGGCGGCACGCCGCGCTGATCGGGCCGAAGTTCGAGCTGGTCGACAAGGTGCTGACCGAGCGGCTCGGCGACCTGGCGAGCTGGACCAGCCCGCGGGGCGGTTACTTCATCAGCCTGGAGGTGCCGCACGCCGCCGAGGTCGTGGCCAGGGCCAAGGCCGCCGGCATCGCGCTCACCCCGGCCGGCGCCACGCACCCCTACGGCCAGGACCCGGCCGACAGCACGATCCGCATCGCCCCCACCTTCCCCGAGCTGGACGAGCTGGAGCAGGCCATCGAGGGCCTGGCCGTCTGCGTCCGCCTGGTGGCGGAGGAGCGCGGCTAGATCGCCCGGCCCCTGAAGCCGAAGATGTACTCGCGCGTCTCGCCCGGATGGAACGAGACGCCGACCCCCGGCTCGAACGCGACGTTGTCGCGGGCGCAGTAGTACAGCCGTTCCCACACGGCCAGTGCCTTGTCCCGGGCCGGGGCCTCGGCGTGGTCGCGCCTGCGGGCGCCGCGCGCGCCGAGCACGAACAGCAGCCCGAGCCCCCAGAACAGCCCGGTGAGGCAGAACGGCGCCAGCAGCACCTCGGTCCACCGCGAGTCCTTGCCCATCGCGATCACTAGCGACACGACGAGATGCACCAGGGCCGCCGCGCCGAGCATGATCCACCCCTGGTTCCTGGCCCAGGGCGTGTAGTGGCGGCTGGGGAACGACATCCACACCGCGAGCTGCGTACGGCTCATGACGTGCTTCGACGCGCCCATCGACGGCGCCGTCGGCAGGTCGGCGATCTGCCGCTGCCCGGGCAGCCGGACCCTGCCGATCCGGTATGTCGTCCCCGCGGCGACCGCCCCCGGAACCGAGACGAGCTGGTCAGCCTGCGTACACACCGGGCACCTGACTTCCACCCGGGCAGTCTGGCCTTAAGGCACGTTCCGCGCAAACCGTAAGGTGCAGGTGTGAGACCGATTGATGCCCTGGTGAACTCGCTGTCCGAAGCTCGTGTGCTGACCGACCCGGACGTGATCGACTCCTACGCCCGCGACCGCACGTTCGTCGAGCCCGGCAAGCCGCTCGGCGTGGTGCTCGCCGCCTCCCGCGAGGACGTGGTGACGACCCTGCGGTGGGCCACCGAGCACCGGGTGCCGGTCGTTCCGCGCGGCGCCGGGACGGGCCTGGCGGGCGCGGCCACGGCGGGCGACGGGACGATCGTCCTGTCGCTGGCCAGGATGACGGCCATCAGGGAACTCTCCCCCGCCGACGAGATCGCCGTGGTGGAGCCGGGCGTCATCACCGCCGACCTCGACCGCGCCGCCCGCGAGCACGGGCTCATGTACGCGCCGGACCCCTCGTCGTACGAGATCTCCACGATCGGCGGGAACCTGGCCACCAACGCCGGCGGCCTGCGCTGCGTGAAGTACGGCGTCACCAGGGACGCCACGCTCGGCCTTGAGGTCGTGCTGGCCGACGGGCGCGTCCTGAACACCGGCCGGCGCACGATGAAGGGCGTCACCGGCTACGACCTGACCGGGCTGTTCGTCGGCTCGGAGGGCACGCTGGGTGTGATCACCGCGGCCACCGTGCGGCTGAGGAGGGCCCCCGCCGCGCCGCCCGCGACGTTCGCCGCCGAGTTCGGCTCGCTGCGCGAGGCGGGCGCGGCCGTGTCGGCGATCATGGCCGCGGGCTGCCAGCCCTCGCTGATGGAGCTGCTGGACCGGGCCACGCTGGAGGCCATCGACGACTGGCGCAACATCGGGCTCGAACCCGCCACGCAGGCCATGCTGATCGGCCAGTCCGACGCGACCGACAGCCAGGACATGGCCGCCCGCATGGAACGGCTCTGCCTGGACAACGGCGCCTCGTTCGTCGCCGTCTCCTCCAGCCCGCAGGAGACCGAGGAGCTGGTCGGGCTGCGCAGGATGGCCTACCAGGCCAAGGAGCGGCTGGGGGCGTGCCTGGTCGAGGACGTGTGCGTGCCGCGCTCGGCGCTGCCCGAGATGATCACGGCGATCGAGGCGGCGGCGGTCCGGCACGGCGTGCGCATCTGCACGGTCGCCCACGCCGGGGACGGCAACCTGCACCCGGTCTTCATCTTCGAGCACGGCACGGCCGAGCCGCCCGCCGAGGTGTGGGCCGCGGCCGACGAGGTGTTCCGGCACGCGCTGTCGCTCGGCGGCACGCTGACCGGCGAGCACGGCGTGGGCGTGCTGAAGCGGCGCTGGCTGGGACTGGAGTCGGGGCCGGTGGCGACCGAGGTGCAGCAGGGCATCAAGGCGGTCTTCGACCCTCTGGGGATCATGAACCCGGGCAAGGCCATCTGAATTTGCCAAGCCGTGACCTTGGCCTCCGACACGGACACGACCTGCGACGAGACACTGACATCTTTCGTCAGAAAGTGGAAGTTACTTACACGTCCGGCAGACGCCCCACTTGTCACGCTGGTAGCGTTTTGCCCCATCTGTTGGTTGTGATGGGGGTCCGACGTGAATCAGTTCCAGCCGTTGGCAGGGGACGACCCGCGGCGGCTGGGGGCGTACGACATCGTCGCCCGGCTCGGCGAGGGTGGTCAAGGCGTCGTTTATCTGGGCAAGAGTGACTCAGGTGAACAGGTCGCCGTCAAGCTGCTGCACCACGCCCTCGTGGCCGACGCCGACGCGCGGACCAGGTTCCTGCGCGAGGTGGCGGTGGCCCAGCGGGTCGCCCGGTTCTGCACCGCGCCCGTCCTCCACGCCGACCTGGACGGGAGCCGGCCGTACATCGTGAGCGAGTACGTGCCGGGGCCCTCCCTGCGCGAGCTCGTCATCAACGAGGGCCCGCGGCGGGGCGCGGCGCTGGAACGGCTGGCGATCAGCACGGCCACCGCGCTGGCGGCCATCCACCGGGCCGGGATCCTGCACCGCGACTTCAAGCCCGCGAACGTGCTCATGGGCCCCGAGGGGCCGGTCGTGATCGACTTCGGCATCGCCCGCGCGCTGGACTCGCCGGGGGCGACGGCCACCGGGATGGCGATGGGGACGCCGTCGTACCTGGCGCCCGAGCAGCTCAGCGGGGCCGCCGTGTCGGAGGCCGCCGACGTCTTCGCGTGGGGCGTCACGATGGTGTACGCGGCCACCGGCAAGCCCGCGTTCGGGGCCGACTCCATCCCCGTGGTGATGAACCGCATCCTGAACGAGGAGCCGCAGCTCGGCGGGATGGAGGGCGAGCTCGCCGCGCTGGTGGGGCTGTGCCTGTCCAAGGACCCGGCGCAGCGGCCGAGCGCCGACGAGCTGATCGTCCGCCTCACGGGGCAGCCCGCGCCCAAGGCCGCCGTCGAACCGGTCACCGGCGCCACCGTCACTCCCGCCGTCCCGCAGCAGGCCGGTCCGTCCGGGGCCGGGCAGGACGCCTATCCGGGGCCGTGGACCCAGATGTCCGGGACCAATCCCGTCCCGCAGCAGGCCGGGCCGCACAACCGCCCCGCCCCCGGCGCCCCGCAGGGACCGGCGGGCGCCATGCCCGGCGGCCAGCACGCACCGGGCGGCCCTCAGGCGGGCGCGCCCCAGGGCGGCGCGCCGAACGGCCCTCAGGGCGGCGTTCCCGGCGCACCTCAGCACGGCGCACCCCAAACCGGCGCACCTCAGCACGGCGCGCAGGGCGGCGCCATGGGCGGACCGGCCGCGCAAGGCGGCCGGCCGGGTGCGGCCCCGCACGGGCACCCGCACGGCGGCATGCCCGGTGGCCCTCAGGCGGGACCCGCCGGCGGCCCTCAAGCGGGTCATCCCGGCGGACCCCAGGCGGGTCATCCCGGCGGGAACCCGGGGGCGACCCGGATCGGAACCGCCGGTGGTCCGCAGGGCGAGCCGTCCGGTGGAGCGCCGGACAAGCAGCGGCGGACGTTGACGCTCGCCCTCTCCGGCGCGGCCGCCGCCGCGCTGCTCGTGGTGGCCGGGGCCGTCGTCGTGCAGGCCAACAGCGGCGACGTCGCGATCACCGCCACCGGCAACGCCTCCCAGAACCCCAAGGGTGACGGCCAGGGCGCCGGGCAGCCCGGCGAGCCGCCGGTCGCCGAGGTGACCCCCGACCCGATCCTGACGGCGGACACCGGCGAGCCCGTCCCCACGCTGGACGTCGGCCAGGCCGATCCGCCCAAGAAGGCCAAGCACACCAAGGAACCCGTCATCGCGGTCCCGAACCCGGTGACGAACGTGCCCACGACCCACCCCACCACCACCAAGGCCCCCACGGCCAAGCCGACCCCCACCAAGACGAAGAAGCCCACCGGCCTCGTCGACGGCGAGGACGAGCCGACGGCCGACCCGACCTCCGGCCTCTCGGCCACGGCCCCGACGAAGAAGCCGGCGACGACCAAGCCCACCACCAAACCCACCACCAAACCCACCACGAAGCCCACCGCCAAGCCCACGGCCAAGCCGACCGCCACGCTCAAGCCGAACACTTTCAACGTGGTGACCGTCTGCGGCTCGGGCTTCAAGGTGATCGACTCGCACGCGCTGGGCGGTTCGGCCACGATCTACCTGCTCTACAACACCAGCGCGGGCAAGAACTGCGTGGTCACGATGTCGAAGCTGGTCTATCCCGGCAAGGTCTCCATGAACGCCACCCTCCAGGTCCAGGGCGGCGCGAGCGGCAGCAACCCGGGCAAGTTCACCGCGTACGCGGGGCCGGTGCGGCTGGCGGCCGTGAAGAAGTGCGTGATCTGGGGCGGTTCCTGGAACTCGCTGAGCTGGAAGTCCGGCTGGAGCCACTGCACCTGACGCGGCCACGCGCGGCGGGACCCCTTCCTTCCGCGCGCCCCGGTCGCTACCGTGACTGACGTGATCGTCAGGTCCCTGACCCTGCGTGGCAAGCGCACGCGGGCCACGTTGCTCGCGGCCGGGCGCGAGGCGTTCGAGGAGCACGGGTACGACGCCGTGCGGATCGACGACGTGTGCGCGCGGGCGGGTGTCTCCCACGGCACCTTCTACACGTACTTCGACTCCAAGGAGGCGTTGTTCGGGGAGGTGGCGCAGGCGGTGGTCGGCGAGATGTTCGCGGCGAGCGCGGTCGGCGCGGCCGCCCCCGACGACCCCTACGCCCGCGTCGAGGCCGCCAACCGCCTCTACCTGCGGGCCTGGGCGGCGAACTCGCGCCTGGTCCGCATGGTGGAGCACGCCGCCGACGCCGACCCCCGGTTCGGGCGGCTGCTGCTGGAGCTGCGCGAGGCGTTCGTCCGGCGCGGCGCCGACGGGCTGCGCCGCCTTCAGGAACAGGGCCTGGCCGACCCCTCGCTCGACCCGCGGCTGACGGCCGTCATGCTGGGCGGCATGGTCGAGCACTTCGCCCACGTGTGGCTGGACCTCGGTGAGCAGGCCGGCGAGCAGGACGCCGTCGACCACCTGACCCGGCTGTGGGCGCGGGCCATCGGGTTGACGCCCACGTCGACTTCGTCACAGGAGGCTTCGTGATCAGGAGCCGGCTCGACCCGCGCGGCGCCGAACAGCGGGCCCGGCGCGAGGCCATGCTCGCCAAGCTGGCCGAGCTGGACGCCGAGCACGCCAAGGCGGTGGGAGGCGGCGGCGAGAAGTACGTCGAACGTCACCGCCGGCGCGGCAAGCTGCTCGCCAGGGAGCGCATCGAGCTGCTGGTGGACCCCGACTCGCCGTTCCTGGAGCTGTCGCCGCTGGCCGCGTGGGGCAGCGAGTTCCAGGTCGGCGCGGGCATCGTGACCGGCATCGGGGTGATCGAGGGCGTCGAGTGCCTGATCACCGCGAACGACCCCACGGTCAGGGGCGGCGCGTCCAACCCGTGGACGCTGCGCAAGACGCTGCGCGCGGCCGACATCGCGCTCACCAACCGGCTGCCGTACGTGAACCTGGTCGAGAGCGGCGGCGCGGACCTGCCGACGCAGAAGGAGATCTTCATCCCGGGCGGCCGCGTCTTCCGCGACCTGACGCGGCTGTCAGCGGCGGGCGTCCCGACGATCGCGCTGGTCTTCGGCAACTCCACGGCCGGCGGCGCGTACGTGCCCGGCCTGAGCGACTACGTGGTGATGGTCCGCGACCGCGCCAAGGTGTTCCTCGGCGGCCCGCCGCTGGTCAAGATGGCCACCGGCGAGGAGTCCGACGACGAGTCGCTGGGCGGCGCCGAGATGCACGCCAGGACCAGCGGCCTGGCCGACCACCTGGCCGAGGACGAGCACGACGCGCTGCGCATCGGCCGCGCCGTCGTGCGCTCGCTCAACTGGCGCAAGCAGGGCGTGACGCCGCTGCCCGCCCGCGAGCCCGCCTATCCGGCCGAGGAGCTGCTGGGGATCGTCCCGGAGGACCTGAAGATCCCCTTCGACCCGCGCGAGGTGCTCGCCCGGGTGGTGGACGGCAGCGAGTTCGACGAGTTCAAGCCCCTGTACGGCCCGTCGCTGGTCACCGGCTGGGCGCGGGTCCACGGCTACCCGGTCGGGGTGCTGGCCAACGCGCGCGGGGTGCTGTTCAGCGAGGAGTCGCAGAAGGCCACCCAGTTCATCCAGCTCGCCAACCAGTCGCGCACGCCGTTGCTGTTCCTGCAGAACACCACCGGCTACATGGTGGGCAAGGACTACGAGCAGGGCGGCATCATCAAGCACGGCGCCATGATGATCAACGCCGTGTCGAACTCGACCGTGCCCCACCTGACCGTCGTCATGGGCGCCTCCTACGGCGCCGGCAACTACGGCATGTGCGGGCGCGCCTACGACCCCCGGTTCCTGTTCAGCTGGCCGAGCGCCAAGTCGGCGGTGATGGGCCCGGCCCAGCTCGCCGGGGTTCTGTCGATCGTCGGGCGGGCCGCGGCGCAGGCCAGGGGGCAGGTCTACGACGAGGAGGCCGACGCGGCGATGCGGGCCATGGTGGAGTCCCAGATCGAGGCGGAGTCGTTGCCGTTCTTCCTGTCGGGGCGGCTCTACGACGACGGGGTGATCGACCCGCGCGACACCCGTACGGTGCTGGGCATGTGCCTGTCGGCGATCAACAGCGCGCCGGTGCCGCCGGCCGCGGGGTTCGGGGTGTTCCGGCCGTGATCACCCGTCTGCTCGTCGCGAACCGGGGCGAGATCGCCCGCCGGGTCTTCCGCACCTGCTGCTCGCTCGGCGTCTCCACGGTCGCCGTCTTCTCCGACGCCGACGCCGGCGCGCCGCACGCCCGGGAGGCCGACCTCGCCGTCCGCCTGCCGGGGTCCCACCCCGCCGAGACGTACCTGGCGGTGGACCGGATCATCGAGGCGTGCCGGGCCTCCGGCGCCGACGCGGTGCACCCGGGTTACGGCTTCCTGTCGGAGAACGCCGCGTTCGCGCGGGCCGTGCTGGAGGCCGGGCTCACGTGGGTGGGTCCGCCGCCCGCGGCGATCGAGGCGATGGGCTCGAAGATCGCGGCCAAGCGGCTGATGGCGGAGGCAGGGGTTCCGGTGCTGCCCTCGCTCGACCTGGCCGCGCCGGGCGAGTTCCCGCTGCTGGTGAAGGCGTCCGCGGGCGGGGGCGGGCGCGGCATGCGGATCGTCCGGGACGCCGGCGGGCTGGCCGCCGAGGTGGAGTCGGCGCGGCGGGAGGCCGCGGCGGCCTTCGGCGACGGCGCCGTGTTCGCCGAGCCGCTGCTGGAGGCCGCCCGGCACGTCGAGGTGCAGGTGCTGGCCGACGTCCACGGCACGGTGTGGGCGCTGGGCGAGCGCGAGTGCAGCGTCCAGCGCAGGCATCAGAAGGTCGTCGAGGAGTGCCCGTCGCCGGGGATCTCGGAGCGTACCCGCGAGCTGCTGTGCGCGGCGGCCGTACGGGCGGCCCGCCGGATCGGCTACGTCGGGGCCGGCACGGTCGAGTTCCTGGTCAAGGACGACCGGGTGGCGTTCCTGGAGATGAACACCCGGCTCCAGGTCGAGCACCCGGTCACCGAGCTGGTTTTCGGCGTCGACCTCGTACGGCTGCAACTTGAGGTGGCCGAGGGCGCGGCGCTGCCGCCGGAGCCGCCCGGCCCGCGCGGCCACGCGATCGAGGCGCGGCTGTACGCCGAGGACGCCGCCTACGTGCCCCAGACGGGCGTGCTGCACCGGTTCGAGGTGCCGGGTGACGTGCGGGTGGACTCGGGCGTCGAGTCCGGGTCGGAGGTGTCGCCGCACTACGACGCGATGCTGGCCAAGATCGTCGGCTACGGGGCGACGCGGGCGGAGGCGGCGCGGAAGCTGGCCGCGTCCCTGCGCCGGGCCCGGCTGCACGGCGTCACCACCAACCGCGACCTGCTGCTGGAGATCGTGACCAGCCCGGCCTTCCTCGCGGGCGAGACGAACACCGCCTTCCTCTCCCCCGGCGGCCCGCTGTCGCCACTGTCGGCGCCGTCGTCCCCGCCTTCCGGCGACGGCGGGCTGCCGGCGCTGGCCGCCGCGCTCGCCATGGCCGCCGCCAACCGTCGCGACGCCCGCGTCCTGGCCGGGCTGCCGGCCGGCTGGCGCAACGTGCGCTCACAGCCCGCCCGCGCCCGCTTCGAGGAGGCCGACGTCGTCCACGACCCGCTGCCCCCGGGCGTCAGCGTGCTCTCGGCCCGGCCGGAGGAGGTCGTCCTGGAGAGCGACGGCCTGCGGCGGACGTTCCAGGTCGCCCGGTACGACGGCGACGACCGCGTCTACGTCGACTCCGCGGCGGGCGCGGCGGTGCTGACGCCGGTGCCGCGCCTGCCCGAGCCGGTCGAGCACGTCGCCCCCGGCTCCCTGCTCGCGCCCATGCCGGGCAGCGTGCTGCGGGTCGAGGTGGCCGAGGGCGACACGGTGGTCCAGGGCCAGCCGGTCCTGGTGCTGGAGGCGATGAAGATGGAGCATCGCATCGCGGCCCCGGCGGGCGGCGTGGTGTCGGACGTACGCGTCGAGAAGGGACAGCAGGTCGAGGCCGGGGCCGTGCTGGCGATCATCCAGGAGGAGAACCCATGACGAGCCTGGTGCACAGGGAGCTGGCGGAGGGCGTGGCCACCGTCACGCTCGACTCGCCGGCCAATCGCAACGCGCTGTCCAGGCGGCTGCTGGCCGAGCTGGCCGAGCAGCTGCGCTGGGCGCTGGCCGAGCCGGACGCCCGGGTGATCGTGCTGACCGGCACGGGCCGGGTGTTCTGCTCGGGCGCCGACCTGAAGGAGCAGCGCGGCGACTCCGACGCGCCGGTGACGGCGTCCTTCCCGGAGATCATGACGCTGCTCTGGGAGAGCCCGAAGCCGGTGATCTGCCGCCTGAACGGCACGGCCCGCGCGGGCGGCCTCGGCCTGGTCGCCGCGTGCGACTTCGCGATCGCGCCGGACACGGCGTCGTTCGCGTTCACCGAGGTGCGGCTCGGGGTGGCGCCTGCGATGATCTCGGTGCCCGTGCTGCGCCGGCTCGACCCGCGGGCGGCGGCCGAGTACTTCCTGACCGGCGAGGTGTTCGACGCCGCCACGGCGGCCCGCATCGGCCTGCTGACCAGGGCCGTGCCCGAGGACGAGCTCGACCCCACCGTGCGCCACTACGCGGGGATGCTGGTCAGGGGCGGCCCCGAGGCGCTGGCCATCACCAAGCGGCTGGTGCGGGAGGTTCCGGCGGTGTCGTTCGAGGAGGGGCTGCGGCGGATGAGCGAACTGTCGGCCGAGCGGTTCACCTCGGCCGAGGGGCAGGAGGGCATCGCGGCGTTCATGGACAAGCGGCCGCCCAAGTGGGTGCCGTGATGGCGTTGCGCGTCGCCAATTGCAGCGGTTTCTACGGCGACCGGCTCTCGGCGGCCAGGGAGATGGTCGAGGGCGGCCCGATCGACGTGCTCACCGGCGACTGGCTGGCCGAGCTGACCATGCTGATCCTGGCCGGCAACCGGCTCAAGGGCCGTCCCGGCTACGCGCCCACGTTCCTGCGCCAGCTTGAGGACGTCCTCGGCGCCTGCCTCGACCGCGGCATCAGGATCGTGACGAACGCGGGCGGGCTCGACCCGGCCGGGTGCGCCGAGGCCGTGCACGAGCTGGCCGCCCGGCTGGGCCTGTCGCCCAAGGTCGCCCACGTCACCGGCGACGACCTCATGGGCCGCCCGCTCGACCTGATCGACACCGGCACCGACACCGGCGAGCGCGCGCCGGCCGCGCCGCTGACCGCCAACGCCTACCTCGGCGGCCGTCCCATCGCCGCCGCGTTGTCGGCGGGCGCGGACGTCGTGGTGACCGGCCGCGTGACCGACGCCGCCCTGGTCACCGGCCCCGGCATCTGGCGGTACGGGTGGGGCCCCGGCGACCTCGACCCGCTGGCCGGCTCGGTCGTGGCGGGGCATGTCATCGAGTGCGGCTGCCAGGCCACGGGCGGCAACTACGCCTTCTTCCAGGACGTGCCCGACCTGGCCCACTGCGGCTTCCCCATCGCCGAGCTGCGCGCCGACGGCTCGTCCGTGATCACCAAGCATCCGGGCACGGGCGGCCTGGTCTCGGTCGGCACGGTCACCGCGCAGCTCGTCTACGAACTGGGCGGCCCCCGCTACCTGGGCCCCGACGTGGTCGCCCGGTTCGACACGATCACGCTCTCGGACGACGGCCCCGACCGGGTGCTGATCTCCGGCGTCCGGGGCGAGCCGCCGCCGGACACGCTCAAGGTCGCCGTCAACTACCCCGCCGGCTACCGCAACACGATGACGCTGGTCCTGACCGGCCTGGACGTCGAGGCCAAGGCGCGGGTCGCCGAGGAGGCCATCTGGGCACGGGTGCCGCGCGAGACCTTCGACCAGGTGGACGTGACCCTGACGGACGCGGGCCTGCTGCGGATCACCGTCATGGACGCCGACCGGCGCACCGCGGGCCGGGTCTTCTCCTCGGCCGTGGTGGAGACGGGCCTGTCCAGCTACCCGGGCTTCTACGGCCTCACCCCGCCGGGGGACGCCTCCCCGTACGGGGTGTACCGGCCGGCCCTGGTGCCGGCGTCCGAGGTGCGGCCCCGCGTCTTCCTGGACGGCGTGGAGCTGCTCCTCCGGGAGACGCCTCCGGTTTCCCCGGGCGAGCCGATCGAGCCGCCGGTCGAGCCGTCCGTTCCGGCGCCGACCGGCGGGCCCACCGTGCGCGTGCCCCTGGGACGGGTCGCGGGCGCGCGCTCCGGCGACAAGGGCGGCGACGCCAACCTCGGCGTGTGGGCCGCGACCGGCGAGCAGTACGCCTGGCTGGCGGCCACCCTCACCGCCGACCGGCTCAAGGTCCTGCTCCCGGAGCTGGCCGCCCACCACGTCGACCGGCACGAGCTGCCCAACATCAGGGCGCTCAACTTCGTCGTCCACGGGCTGCTGGGCAGGGGCGTGGCGGCCAGCCCGCGCATGGACCCGCAGGCCAAGGCCCTGGGCGAGGAGCTACGCGCCCAGGTGGTCGACGTCCCCGCCCTGCTCCCGCAGGGCGCGCAGGCCGAGCAGGCCGGCGCCTAGCAGGCCCGCGTCCACGCCGAGCGCCGAGACCCGTACCTCGGGCGCGGGACGGAAGGCGAGGCGGGCGGCCAGCCGGGTCCGCAGCGGGGTCAGCAGGGCGTCCCCGGCCAGGGAGAGGCCGCCGCCGGCCAGGGAGAGGCCGCCGCCGACGACGATCACCGCGGGGTCCAGCACCAGCGTGTACGTGGCCAGGCCCAGCGCGAGCGCCTCCACGGCCTCCGCCCACACCCGGGCGGCCGGTTCGCCCCCGGCCGCGGCCCGGCGGACGACGTCCTCGGCGGAGGTCTCGCCGGCGCGGGCGGCGACGGAGGCGGCCGAGGCGTAGGCCGCCAGGCAGCCGCGCTGCCCGCACGGGCACGGGAGCCCGCCGGGGTGCACGGGGACGTGCCCGATCTGCCCGGCCCACCCGGCGGCGCCGCCGTACAGGGAGCCGGACAGGACCACGGCTCCGGCGATGCCGGTGCCGATGGGCACGTACAGCGCGTCGGCGGCGGCCGATCCGTAGGCCAGCTCCGCCTCGCCGGCCGAGCGCACGTCGTGGCCGAGGGCCAGCGGGAGCGTCCCGTCGGTGAAGGCGGCGGCGGGGACGTCCCGCCAGCCGAACGCGGCCGAGAAGACGGCCCGCTCGGGCGTGACCAGACCGGGCACGGCCAGGCCCACGGCCTGGGGGCGCAGGAGGACGCCGGAGACCGTGCGCGGCGGGGTCAGGTCGGCGACGAAGCCGGAGATCGCCGCGATGACGCGTTCGGGCCCTTCGGAGCGGGGAGTGGGACGGCGTTCCCGGTAGAGGATGGTGCCGTCCTGGGCGATCAATCCGCCTTTCAGGGTGGTCCCGCCCACATCAATCGCCACAACACACTTCATCCACCCATATTCTCCCAATGCGGGATGATGTCTGACATGACGCTACGTCGCCTGACATTTGATGACCTGGAGGACTGCACCCGGCTCGCCGAGGACCGCGGCTGGGGCGCCGAGCGGCACAAGTGGCGCCTGCTGTTCGAGGTCGGGGAGCCATACGGCATCGAGGCCCCCGACGGCGACGGCCTGGCCGCCACGAACATCCTCACCCTCTACGGCGACGACCACGCGGTGATCAGCATGGTCCTGACCGCCTCCAGGTTCGCCCGGCAGGGCCTGGGCCGCACGCTGATGCGGCACGTGCTGGAGCGCGCGGGCGGCCGCACCGTCTCGCTGCACGCCACCGAGCACGGCCGCCCGCTCTACGAGGAGTTCGGCTTCCGCGTCACGAACCGGACCGCGACCAGGACCGGCGTCTTCCACGGCGAGCCGTCGGGCCGCACCCGCCCGGCCACCCCGGACGACCTGGACACCATCCTCGCCCTGGACGCCGAGGTGTTCGGCACCGACCGGTCGCCCGTGCTGCGCCGGATGTTCGGCTTCGGCGAGGGCGTCAGGATCGCCGACGGCGGCTACGCCC
This sequence comes from Nonomuraea sp. NPDC047529, assembly GCF_040642995.1. Classification (NCBI taxonomy): domain Bacteria; kingdom Bacillati; phylum Actinomycetota; class Actinomycetes; order Streptosporangiales; family Streptosporangiaceae; genus Nonomuraea; species Nonomuraea sp. NPDC047529. The sequence goes on from NZ_JBEYTJ010000014.1 coordinate 87,530, forward strand.
ACCGCTGGGACAACGACGGCACCGCCACCATCGGCCCGGTCGTGGCCCAGGACGAGCGGACCGCCCGCGACCTGATCGGCGACCTGGCCCTGGACTCCGGCCGCAAGGTCAGGATCGACCTCGACCTGGCCAGGGAGGACCTGACGCGCTGGGCGGACGGGCACGGCCTGACCGAGGCGTTCACGAGTTCCCAGATGGTGTGGCACGGCGACCTGCCCGGCGACCGCTCGCGGCAGTTCCTGCCGTTCATGCTGGCCCTGGGTTGACCGGCCCTCGGAGGCTCTCATAGGTTGAAGCTCTCCAGAATATCGTTCTGTCAAAGGGCGGCCATGACCTCCACCCACATCGACGTCAGTGCCATCGACCTCGACGACCTCGGCGCGTGGATGGACGCCGAGGGGCTGCCGGGCGGGCCGATCACGGAGGTCGCCCCGATCCCGGGCGGCACGCAGAACGTCATGGTCCGCCTCGAACGCGGCGGCCGGCCGTACGTCCTGCGCAGGCCGCCCCTGCACGCCCGGCGCAGGAGCAACGAGGTGCTGCGGCGCGAGGCGCGGTTGCTGGCCGCGCTGAGCGGCACGGCGGTGCCCGCACCGCGCCTGGTGGCCGCGCAGACCGCCCGGGAGCCGGTGTTCTACCTGATGGAACCCGTGGCCGGGTTCAACCCTTCGACCGGGCTGCCCGAGCCGCACGCCTCCGACCCGGCGATCCGGCACCGGATGGGCCTGGAGGCCGCCGCCGCGCTGGCCGAGCTGGGACGGGTGGACCCGGACGTGCTGCCCGGCTTCGGCCGTCCCGAGGGCTTCCTCGAACGCCAGGTGCCGCGCTGGCTGAAGGAGCTCGACTCCTACGGCGAGCTCGACGGCTACCCCGGCCCCGACATCCCGGGCCTGGAGGCGACCGCCGGCTGGCTCACCCGCCACCGTCCGGCCACGTTCGTCCCGGGGATCATGCACGGCGACTACCACTTCGCCAACCTGATGTTCGCCCTCGACGGGCCCCGGGTGGCCGCGATCGTCGACTGGGAGATGTGCACGATCGGCGACCCGCTGCTCGACCTGGGCTGGCTGCTGGCCACCTGGCCGGTCAACAACGGGCACGTGCCTGGACTGCCGGGCGAGCGGGAGCTGGTCGCGTACTACGCGGAGCTGTCGCGGCGCGACCTGTCGGCGATCGACTGGTACGCGGTGATGGCCTGTTTCAAGCTCGGCATCGTGCTGGAGGGCACGCACGCGCGGGCGTTCGCCGGCAAGGCGCCCCGCGAGATCGGCGACGTGCTGCACGCCACCACCCTCGGTCTGTTCGCCCGTGCCCACGACATCATGGAAGGTTTGTTGCGCTGAACCCGATGCGGGAAAAGGATCACGCCGAGACCCCAGATGCGTACAATTGCGCGCAATTGCATCTGGCATTCGGGGAAAGGATCGTCATGCGCATGCGGTTCCTCGGCTCCACCTCGGAGGCGGGCGCCTGCCCCACCCTGTACGAGACCGATCGCGGCACCATCGTCGTCCAGGGGCTTCACGTCACCGACCCCGAGGCGCTCGCGGACCTCCGCGACGTGCTCGACGGCGAGGCCGCCGTCGAGGTGCCCCGCGAGCTCCTGACCGAGATCGCCCGCCGGGTCCTGCCCGACGGGTCAGCCGGTGTCCGGCCCACCAGCGACGGGACACCGTCGGCAACCGCTTGATCACGATTGCGCGGCTGGGCCTGGCATGATCGGTGCCCGCGAGGCTAGCCTCTTGCCGCGTGACGTCCTATCAGCAGGCGCGGATCGACCTCGGCGGCCAGCTTCGACAGCTGCGCGAGGCCGCCCACCTGTCGGGCAAGGACCTGGCCGAGCGGCTGCGCTGGCAGCCGTCCAAGGTCTCGCGCCTGGAGAACGCCAGGCAGACGGCGACCGAGGACGACGTCGTCGTGTGGGCGCAGGCCGTGGGGGCCTCGCCCGACACGGCCGACGAGCTCATCAGGCAGGCCATCGCGCTGCTGGAGCGGCACGACGACTGGAAGCAGCGTCACCGCAGCGGCCTGGCCGCCATCCAGGAGGACATCCGCGACCTGGAGGCGCGCACCAAGCTGTTCCGCGTCTTCGAGCCCGGCATCGTGGTCGGCCTGCTCCAGACCTCCGAGTACGCCCGGCACGTGTTCCGCAAGGTCAAGCGCCTCTACAGCGCGGCCGACCAGATCGACGCGGCCGTCCGCGTGCGCATGCAGCGCCAGGAGATCCTCTACGACCGCACGCGCACGTTCCGGTTCGTGGTGCCGGAGTCGGCCCTGCGCAGCGCGCTGGCCCCGGCCGACGTCATGCGCGGCCAGCTCGACCGGCTGCTGGCCGTCAGCACGCTGCCCAACGTGGAGTTCGGCGTGATCCCCTTCGGCACCGAGCTGCCGTCCGCGCCGATCAACGGGTTCTGGATCTACAACGAGGCCATGGTCGGCGTCGCCACGATGACCAAGGACCTGGTGCTGCGCGACCCCGACGACATCGCCTTCTACGTCCGGGCCTTCGACGACTACGCCAAGGTGGCCGAGTTCGGGGAGCCGGGGCGAGAAGTCATCATCCGTATTCTTCGCGAATACCTGCAACAAACTCCACATTAACCTCAGCAATTGCTTGCCACCCGCAGCAAGATCGTGCAATTCTGTCGCGAGACGTTGCGGAGGTGACGCATGATGCTGGATACCGCGCTCTGCCTTGAGCGGTTCGCGTGGCACGCGGGCCGTCACGCCGATCTTTCGGTGCAGAGTGTCGCGCTGGCCAGCGACCCGGCGTACGTGTCGGTGCGCAATCGTTTCTCCGCGACGCTGGCCGAGACCGTGACCTGCTCCGACGAGGGCGCGTACATCACCTCGTGGGGCTACCGCCTCGGCACCGCCGAGGACGTCGAGTCGGCGGCGGCCCGCCTGGCCTTCCTGCTGGCCGCCCTGCCCGCCTGACCCGGGAAACCCGCCTGACCCGCAAGCCTGCCCGCCGGGTCAGCCGAAGCTCTCCTCCGCGATGCCCGCCTCCCTGGCGGCGGCCGTGCGCGCGTGAGCCAGCAGCCGCGCCCGGTCGAGCACGTTGGGATGCAGGGTGTAGCGGATGATCAGGCCGTCGAGCATGGCGTCGATGCGCTCGGCCGCGCCCGCCGGGTCGGCGCAGGCGAACTCCCCCGCGTCGGTGCCCGCCGACAGCACCTGGGCCAGCGCGTCGAGCCAGGCCGTCTCCAGCTCCAGCATGATCGCGTTGACGGCGGGCTCGCGCAGCGCCGTGTTCCAGGCGTCGATCCAGAGCAGCCAGCTCTGGTCGGAGCGCGACTCGGGGATGTAGTAGCGCAGCACCCGGTCGAGGCGCTCCACCGCCGTGCCGGGGCCGTCGGCCAGCTCCTTGAGCCGGGCGCTCTCGATGTCGAGCGTGGCCCGCAACATGGCGGTGATCAGCTCGTCCTTGGTCGCGAAGTGGTAGTGGATCAGGCCGCCGCTGACATTGATGGACTTGGCGATGTCGGCGATGCGCGTGTGGGCCAGGCCGCGTTCGAGCACCACCTTGCGGGTGGCCTCGAGCAGCTCTGCTCTGCGCTGGTCGGCCTGATCGGCTCGGGTCGTACTCGCCACCCGATCAGCCTATAGCGCGCCGCGGGAATGATCCCCGCGGCCGCTCTCGCTCGTTCGTCAGCCGGCGCAGTCGTACAGGCCGGTGTGGCCGTCCACGGCCGCGCAGTTGGCGGTGACCCAGGCGGTGACCCTGCCGGTGACCTCGGTGTCGCCGCCGCCGGGGCCGCCTCTGCCGCCGCCGGACAGCACGTACCTGAGTCGTCCCGCCGCGACGAGGCCGCGGAGGCGGGGGACCGTCATGGCCGGGTCGGAGCCGGTGAAGCCGCCCATGGCGATCACCGGGCGGCGGGTGGACAGGATCATCGAGGACGCCTGCTGGGCGCTGCTCACGGCCGCCAGCCAGGTCGCCTTCCCCTGGTTGGCGACCAGGTACTTCACCGTGGAGTCGGCCACGCCGCCCATGAAGCCGCCGCCACGAGCGCCCGGCCGCTCCTGAGCCGACTCACCGCCCGGCGCCTCACCGCCCTGAGGCGGGCCGCCGGGGAACTCTCCGCCCGAGGGTGGGCCGCCGGGGCCGCCGAAGCCGCCCATGCGGCCCGTGGACGGGCCCGCCGTGGGGTTGGTGCCGTTCACCGGCGACCCCAGAGGCGAGACGGCGTAGGCCGCCGGACCGGCGAGCCCCGCGACCAGGACGGCCGCCAGCGCCACGGCGGTCACCCCGCCCGCCGCCCGAGAGCCGCCCGCCGTCCGCGACCTGGCCACCATTCGAGACCTGGCCGGTACGAGCACCGCCACGGCGGCCGAGGTCGCCCCGAGCACGACCCAGGCCAGCCACGGCAGCCACTCCGGCGTACGGCGCAGCACCGCGAACGCCCACCCGCCCGTCACCGCGACGCCCAGCGGCAGCGCCCACGCCCACCCCCGCGACCTGCGGTACGCCTGCCACATCACGGTCACCCCCATGCCGGTCAGCGCGGCCACGGCGGGCGCCATCGCGGTCGTGTAGTAGGGGTGGAAGGTACCGCTGGAGAAGCTGAACACCGCGTAGTGCACGACCAGCCAGCCGCCCCACACCAGCCACGCGGCCCCGTCGAAGCGCATCCCGCGCAGCCGCAGCAGCACGGCGAGGACCAGGGCCACCGCGCAGAACGGCAGCAGCCAGGAGATCTGCCCGGCCATGACGTCGTTGAACAGCCGCCCGGCCCCGGCCTGCCCGCCGAAGTTCGCGCCGCCGAACCCGCCGCCGGCCCGGTCCTGGCCGAAGATCCGGCCGAGCCCGTTGTAGCCGATCACCAGGTCCCGGACGGTGTTGTCGGTCGAGCCCCCGACGTAGGGCCGCGAGCCGGCGGGCCACAGGTCGACGACCACCATCCACCAGGCGCTGGACACCGCCATCACGACCCCGGCCGCCAGCAGGTGCCCCACCCGCCGGGCCAGGCCGTGCCGCGCGCACGCCAGGTACGCCACCCCGAACGCCGGCACGACCAGGTACGCCTGCAACATCTTGGCGTTGAACCCGAGCCCCACGAACAGCGCGGCGAGGAGCAGCGGCCGCGGCCGTCCCGTGCGCAGCGACTCCAGGCAGAACCAGGCCGCCAGCACCAGCAGCAGCACGAGCACGGTGTCGGGGTTGTTGTCCCGGTTGATGGCCACGGTGATCGGGGTGAGCGTCATGACCACGGCCGCGACCAGCGCCGCGACGTGCCCCTGACAGCCCTGCCCGAAGGACCGCCGGACCGCCGACCAGACCGTGCCGACGGCCGCGACGCCGGCGAGGACCTGCGGCAACAGCATGCTGTACGTGCTGTAGCCGAAGATCCGCGCCGACAGCCCCATCACCCACAGCGCGAGCGGCGGCTTGTCCACCGTGATGAAGGACCCGGCGTCGATCGCGCCGAAGAAGAACGCCTTCCAGCTCTGCGTGCCCGACAGGACGGCGGCGGCGTAGTACTCGTTGGCGTCCCCGCTGAGCGCCCAGGCGTACAGGACGAAGGCGGCGGCGAGCACCGTCCACATCGCGGGCCGCGACCAGCGGGGGTCGCCCTCGGCCCCGGCGAGCAGGCGGACGCGGGCGGGCGCGGCGACGGCGGTCATCGCGCGCTCCTGCGCCTGGGGTTGAACACCCACACGCGCAGCAGCAGGAACCGCACGAGGGTGGCCGCGGCGTTGGCGGCGATGACCGCCATCAGCTCCACCTCGTGCGCGACCCCGTCGGGCAGCAGCGCGAGGCTCCCGGACGTCAGCGCCAGCCCCACCAGGAACGCGATCAGGCCCTCGAACTGGTGGCGCAGCGCCCCGCCCGAGCCCCTGACGCCGAACGTGAAGCGGCGGTTGGCCGCCGTGTTGGCCACGGCCGTGACGAGCAGCGCGACCGCGTTGGCGAACTGCGCGGGGACGACCTGCCGCGACATCGAGAACAGCGCCAGGTAGGCCAGCGTGCTCACCACGCCCACGATCGCGAACCTGGGGAGCTGCCTGGCCATCCCCTTCGGCAGTTCGGCCCGCCGCACCCGGGCGGGCATCGGCAGGCCCGCCGCGCCCGACAGGGTCCTGCGAGCCACCCTGGCCAGCCCGCGCAGGTCGTCCAGGGCGGTCCGGAGGAGGTCCACGCGGCTGTCGGGGTCGTCCACCCAGTCGACGGGGACCTCGTGGATGCGCAGGCCGTGCCGTTCGGCCAGCAGCAGCAGCTCGGTGTCGAAGAACCACTGCTCGTCCTCGACGGCGGGCAGCAGCGCCTGCGCGATCTCCGTGCGCGCGGCCTTGAACCCGCACTGCGCGTCGGAGAACCCGGCGCCCATCACCGAGCGCAGCAGCAGGTTGTACGAGCGCGAGATGAACTCCCGCCTGGGCCCGCGCTCCACCCGCGAGGCCCTGGCCAGGCGGGTGCCGATGGCCAGGTCGCTGTGCCCCGACAGCAGGGGTGCCACCAGCGGGAGGAAGGCGTCCAGGTCGGTGGACAGGTCGACGTCCATGTAGCTGACGACGTCGGCCTCGCTGGTGGACCAGACCTGGCGCAGGGCCCGGCCGCGGCCCTTCTCCTCCAGGTGCACGGCCTGGACCTGCGGCAGTTCACGGGCCAGCTCGGTGGCCAGCCGCCAGGTGTCGTCGGTGCTGGCGTTGTCGGCGATGGTGATGCGGAAGCCGTACGGGAACGTCGTGGCGAGGTAGTCGTGCAGCCGGGCGATGCTCTCGCGCAACGCCCGCTGCTCGTTGTGGACCGGGACGACCACCTCGACCAGGCGCGTCCTTACTGCTGTTGTCTCCATGCAGCCAGCTCACGATTCGGGTCTTTAAGAGGACTTATCCGATTCTGAGTGACGAATGAGAGTTCCGGGAAGCTCGATCGTCGCGATCGCGCCACCGCCGGGCGCGTTGGACAGCCGTACCTTGCCCCCGATCTCGGACACCGCCTGCGCCACGATCGCCAGGCCCAGCCCCGAGCCGGGCAGGCCGCGGGCCGAGGGCGAGCGCCAGAAGCGCTCGAAGACGTGCGGCAGCTCCTCCTCGGGGATGCCGGGGCCGTGGTCGCGGACCGTCAGGCGGCCGTCCTTGAGCGAGACCTCGACCTGGCCCTCGGGGCTGAACTTGCGGGCGTTGTCGATGAGGTTGAGCACGGCGCGTTCGAGCGAGGCGGGGCTGCCGACGACGTACCAGGGGTGCAGGTCGGTGGCCACGTCGGCGCCGCGCAGCCGGGCGCGTTCGGCGGCGGCCGTGACGACGTCGTGCAGGGCCAGCTCGACGTGCGGCTCGTGGTCGGTGTCGCCGCGCGCGAGCTGGAGCAGGTCGCCGACCAGCGTGGACAGCTCGGCGAACTGGGCCTTGACGTTGACCAGCAGGCGTTCCTTGGCGCCCGGGTCGAGCTGCCTGCCGGTCTGCTCGCTGCGCAGCAGCAGGTCGATGTTGGTGCGCAGGGTGGTGAGCGGGGTGCGCAGCTCGTGACCGGCGTCGGCGACGAGCTGCTGCTGACGTTCGCGGGAGCCGGCCAGGGCGGCGGTCATGGCGTTGAAGGAGGAGCTGAGCCGGGCGATCTCGTCGTTGCCCTGGACGGGGATGCGCGTGTTGAGATCCTCGGTCTCCGCGATGTGCTCGGCCGCCTTGGTCAGCCGGACGACGGGACGCAGCGCGGCGCGCGCGATGAGCAGCCCGACCCAGGCCGCCAGCAGGACGCCGAACAGTGCCACGCCGCCCAGCAGCAGCGCCACCGCCTTCAGCGTGTTGCGCAGCTCGCGCAGGGGGGCGGCGTCCATCACCGCGACGCCCGGCGCGATCTGCTGGGTGAGGACGCGCATCTCGGTGCCGTCCGTGGTGACGCCGTTGTGGAAGTGCCTGGACTCGGGCCACTCGCCCTTGGCCACCGCCAGGTCCTCGGGCGTCACCACCAGCGCGGGACCCACGTAGCAGGGCGGGGTGCCGTTGGCGAAGATGAGCTGGGTGGAGTGTGGCGGGCCGTAGTGGTCCTTCGGCGCGGGGGTGGCGCGGCAGCTCTCGCGGATCCAGACCAGGTCGTTGTCGGGGTCCTTGCCCGGCTGGGAGCCGAGCTGGCGGTCGGCCTGCTCGTAGGTCTGGTGGCGGATGATCAGGAAGCAGGCGCCGGCGCTGATCGCGACCGCCAGCGCCACGGCGAACGTGATGAGCAGCGTCAGCCGGGCGCGCAGGCTGTTGCGGATCATGGTGTGGCCCGTAGGACGTACCCCACCCCGCGGACCGTGTGGATCACCCGGGGCTCTCCCCCGGCCTCGGTCTTGCGGCGCAGGTACATGACGTACACGTCGAGGGAGTTGGAGGTCGGCTCGAAGTCGAAGCCCCACACCTCGTTGAGAATCTGGTCGCGGGTCAGGACCTGGCGGGGGTGGGCGAGGAAGAGCTCCATCAGCAGGTATTCGGTCCTGGTCAGGTCGAGCCCGCGGGCGCCGCGGGTGACCTCCCTGGTGGCCGGGTCCATGCGCAGGTCGCCGTACGACAGCGTGCCGCCGTCGGCGGCGCCGGTGCTGAGCGCGCCGCGACGCAGCAGCGCGCGCACCCGGGCCAGCAGCTCGTCCAGCTCGAACGGCTTGACCAGGTAGTCGTCGGCCCCCGCGTCGAGCCCGGACACCCGGTCGCCGACGGCGTCGCGGGCGGTGAGCATGAGGACGGGGATGTGGTTGCCCTGCGCCCGCAGCCGCCGGCAGGCGGTGAGCCCGTCGAGCCGCGGCATCATCACGTCGAGCAGCACCGCGTCGTACGGCTCCCCCGCCAGCGCCTCCAGCGCCGCCTGGCCGTCGTTGGCGGTGCCGACCCGGTAGCCCTCGAACTCCAGGCTCGACTGCAGCGCCTCGCGCAACGCGGGCTCGTCGTCCACCACCAGCAACCGTGCGGGCTCAGTCATGTCTCACAAGATATGAGCCCACTATGAGAACACGATGAACGGGTTCACCGGTGTCCGCCGGGAGTCACCACGCCACGGGCAGGGCCTTGAGCCCGAAGATGACGCCGTCGTACTTGGCGGGCACGTCCTCGTCGGCGACCGTGACGCGCAGGCCGGGGACGCGCTCGTCCCTGTTGGCGGAGGCGCCGAGGACGAAGATGCCCTCGCCCTTCCCGACCCGCTGCCCACCGATCTCCTGGTCCCGCGTGGACACCCGGTCGAAGGCCACCCAGTCGACGACCGAGTGGTAGCGCAGCAGTTCCTCCACCGCCATCGGCCAGCCCGCGGGGTCGGCGCGCAGGGCGGCGAGCTGGGCGGGGTGGCGCAGCAGCGTGAGCACGCCGAGCGGGATCATGTTGGCCGTGGTCTCGTGGCCGGCGACGAGCAGCAGGAAGATCACGCCGACGAGCTCCTGGTGGGTGAGCTGCCCGCCGGTGACCAGGCGGCCGAGCAGGTCGTCCTTCGGCGCGCGTTCGGCGGCGGTGACCAGCTCGTCCAGGAAGCTTCTGATCTCCGTCATTGCCGTGTAGCCCGCCGCAGGGTCCTCGGTGGCCGAGACGATCAGGCGGGTGCGCGACTGGAAGAACTCGTGCTCGGCGTACGGGACGCCCAGCAGCCGGCAGATCACCAGGGACGGCAGCGCCAGCCCGAACGCCTCGACCAGCTCCGCCTCCGGGCCCTTGGCCAGCATGTCGTCGATGAGCTCGTCCACGAGCCGCTGGATGGACGGCCGCAGCTCCCTGACCCGCCGGACGGTGAACTCGGGGATGAGCAGCCTGCGGAAGCGGGTGTGTTCGGGCGGGGTCGAGGTCGATGAAGTGCCCGGCCGCGGACTCGCGCAGCGTCTCGGCCTGCTCGGGCGAGGGCGGCTCGGGCGTGAGCAGCGTGTTGGGGTGGCCGGGCGTGGCGGGGTTGGTGCTGATGCCCTCGCCCGACAACACCCGCTGGGCCTCGGCGTGCCGGGTGACGAGCCACACCTCGCCGCCGGGGAGCGCGGGGCGGCGGACGGACACTCGTGAGCGGATCCAGCGGGTGGCGCTGGAGTTGTTCGCCGAGCGCGGCTACGACAAGACGACCCTCCAGGAGGTCGCCGAGCGCCTGGGGATCACCAGGCCCGCGCTGTACTACCACTTCCGCACCAAGGAGGAGATCCTGGCCGGCGTCGTCGACCACCTCGTGGTCTCGATCGACGAGCTGGTGGCGTGGGCGGGCGAGCAGCCGCGCACGCTGGAGGCCCGGCAGGAGATCCTGCGCCGCATCTCCGGGCTGCTGGAGGACAGGTGGCGGCCGCTGTTCAGGTTCGCCCAGGTGAACCAGGGGGTGATGCAGGACCTGCCGTCCGGCTCGCGGATGCAGGAGGGCCTCATCTCCATGGTGTCGGTGCTGAGCGCGCCGGAGGACGATCCCGTTCAGCAGTTCGAGGCCAGGCTCGCGGTGTTCGCGGTGATCCTGGGGAGCATCCCCTTCCTCTTCGACCTGCAACTGCCCGACGCCGACCGCACGGATGTGGCGCTCACGGTGGCCACGAAACTGATCTCCCGGTGATTCACGCCCGATTCACCGGTTGATTCACACCGGGTTCACGGCACAGTTCCCGCCACAGTTCACGGGCGCAGGAGGGCCATGGCCGCGTTGTGGCCGCCGATTCCGCTCACGCCGCCGCCCCTGCGGGCCGCGGCGCCGCACAGCAGAATGCGTTCGTGCCCGGTCTCGACGCCCCATCCCTTTTCTTCCGAGTACGGCCAGCTCAGGTCGGCATGGAAGATGTGACCGCCCGGCAGTCCCGCGTCCTTCTCCAGGTCGACGGGGGTCTTGACCTCGACGCACGGGGTGCCGTCGGGGGCGCGGAGCAGGCAGTCCTCGATGGGCTCGGCGAGCACCGCGTTCATGGAGGCAAATGTGGCCCGCAACGCCTCTTCACGCGCTTTTTCTGGATTTTTCCGGAAAAGTCGGGCGGGCATGTGCAGGCCGAACAGGGTCATCGTCTCGGCTTTCCCCCGGAGTTCCGGGCCGAGAATGGACGGGTCCGTCAAGGAATGGCAGTAGACCTCCGCGGGCGGCAATTCCGGGATCTCCCCTCGCGCCGCCTGCTCGTACGCCTTCGCGAGCTGGTCGCGTCCCTCGTTGATGTGGAAGGTGCCGCTGAAGGCGGCGAAGGGGTCGGCCGACGGGTCCTTCAGCCGGGGCAGCCGGGCCAGCACCATGTTGACCTTGAGCTGCGCCCCCTCGGGCACGGTCGCGGGCCTGCCGAGCACCCGGTCCAGCACCGCCGGGGGCAGGTTGACCAGCACGTGGCGGCCGTCCACGGTGTGCTCGCCGTCCTCGGCGACGTAGGTGACCTCGCCCGACGGCGAGATGCCGACGATCTCCGCGCCGGTCCTGATCTCGGCCCCCGCCCGCCTGGCCGCCCGCTCCAGCGCGCCGGAGACCGCACCCATGCCGCCCACCGGGACGTTCCACTCGCCGGTGCCGTCGCCGATCACGTGGTAGAGGAAGCACCTGTTGGCCAGCAGGTCGGCGGCCGGGTCGGCGAACGTGCCGATGAGCGCGTCGGTGAGCACGACGCCGCGCACGGTGTCGTCGGCGAACCGCTCGTCCACGGCCTGGCCGACGGGCCGGGCGAACAGGTCGCGCCAGGCCTCCGGGCCGACCAGGCGCTCGATCTCGGCGGGGGTGCGCAACGGTTCGAGCAGGGTGGGGGCCAGGACGCGGGCCACGTCCGCCGTCATGGCGTAGAAGTCGCGCCAGGCCCGGTGGTCGTGCTCGCCGCCGGTGACGGCGCGGAAGGAGGCGGCGGTGCGGGCCTCGTCCTCGTTGTCGACGAGCAGGCCGGTGTCGCCCTTGGGGGTGTAGGAGGCGTACCGGCGGCGGCGCAGGTCGAGGTCGAGACCGAGGTCGCGGACGATCCGGGCGGGCAGCAGGCTCACCAGGTAGGAGTACCGGGACAGGCGTACGTCCACGCCCGGGAAGGCCCGCGTGGAGATCGCCAGCCCGCCGACGTGCCCGAGGCGCTCCAGCACCAGGACCCGCCGGCCCGCTCCGGCGAGGTAGGCGGCCGCGACCAGCCCGTTGTGCCCGCCACCTGCCACGACGACGTCATACGCACCCATCCCCGCACCTTATGACCCGACCTGTGCCATTCGTCAACGGTTTCGGGGCAAGGCGCCGCTTCCCGGTGAGCCCGCGGGACGGTCAACCCGTCTTGTTCACCCAGACGCGCTTGACCGGCCACGGCGTGAGCCGCACCGAGGAGACCCCGCCGACGGCCGTCCAGCCGCCGGTGAGCACGATGGGCCCGGCGTAGGGGTGCGACTGCTCCACGCCGACGGCGTGCTGGCCGGTGCCGGAGGTGCAGCTGCTGTAGGCGTAGCCGTTGCTGACCCAGGCGGTGCAGTCGGTGGGCGCGGCCAGCGCGGGCGACGGCGCGAGGCCCGCCGCCGCCAGGCACAACACGGCCGATCCGGCCAGGGCGACGAGAGGACGACGAAGGCTCATACGGAGTCTCCAGAGGTTCGGGGGGTGAACACGCGTCTTACTCTTAGGAAAGTTTCCTAAGGGAAAGCTAGATCGTGCTCAAGGCGGCGTCAACGGCCCCTTTTCGGCGGCCCTCTCAGGGGCGGCTGGCGATGGCTAGCAGGGTGGCGGCCGGGGCGGTCAGCGAACGTCCGCGCCGCCACACCGCGCGCAGGTTCCGGACCAGGTTGAGACCGGCGAGCGGCACCTCGACCAGGCGCCCGGTCGCGATGTCCGCCTCGACCGCGTAGCCGCTGAGCACCGCGGGCGCGGCCCCGGCCTGCGCCGCCCCCTTGACCGCCGAGTTCGACCCGAGCTCCAGGCGCGGGCTGGCCCGGTGGAGGCTCTTGAACGCCACGTCCAGGGTCTCGCGCGTGCCGGAGCCCGGCTCGCGGACCACGAGCGGCGTGGCGGCCAGCTCGGCGCCCCGCAGGGCCGTCCGGCGGCGGGCCCACGGATGGCCGGGGGCCACCACGACGACCAGCCGGTCGGTGCCCACGACCCGGCTGTCCAGCCCCTCGGGCACACTCGGCCCCTCGACGAAGCCCAGCTCCACCTCCTCGCCCAGCACCCTGGCCGCGACGTCGGTGGAGTTGACGACGTCCAGCCCCACCTGGACCTCGGGCTCCCGGTTCTGCAGCTCGCCCAGCCAGCGCGGCACCAGGTACTCGGCGACCGTCATGCTGGCGGCCACCCGCAGATGGGCCGCCTCGCTGTGGCGTACGGCCTCCACGGCCCGCATCAGCTCCTCGGCCGCGGCCAGCACGTGGGCCGCCCAGCCGGCCACCATCCTGCCCTCGGCGGTGAGTGTGGACCCGCGCGGCGTGCGCTCCAGCAGGGGGACGCCGAGACGGCGTTCCAGCATGGCCACCCGCTTGCTGGCCGACGGCTGGGCCATGCCCGCCGCCTTGGCCGCCTGCCCGAGGCTGCCCAGCTCGCCCACGTCGACCAGCAGCTTCAGCGAGTCGAGGTCCGGCAGCGCACTCATAGCCACAGGCTATGGCCTCCCAGGCAACACGTGTCTACCGGCCGGTACGAAGGCCCCGAAGACTGGGATCATGCCTCTCCCCGACCAGCAGCTCCCCCAGCTCACCGCCCCCGCGCGCCCCCAGGGCGGCACGCCGACCGGAGCGTCGACGTGGCCCGGGATCGGGCTGGCGGCCGTCGCCGTGGTGGTCGCCATTGTGGTGAACCGGTCCGCCCCGGCGTTCAGCCCGGCGGTGATCGCGGTCCTGTCGGGGGCGGTGCTGGCCAACCTCGCGGCGTGGGCGTCCTCGTCCGCGCGGTGGAGCGGGACGGGGGCCGTGTGGGAGCGGTTCAGGCCGGGGCTGGCGTTCGTGGCCAAGAGGGTGCTGCGGGTGGCGATCGCGCTGCTCGGGCTTCAGATCGCGCTGCCGCAGGTGTTCGCGCTCGGCTGGCAGACGCTGGTGATCGTGGTGACGGCGACCGGCGTGACGTTCACGGTGACACCGCTGATCGGCCGCCGGCTGGGCCTGTCGCCCGGCACGTCACTGCTGGTCGCGACCGGCGTGTCCATCTGCGGGGCGGCGGCGGTCGCGGCCATGCGGGAGAGCGCGGAGGACGCCGACGACGACGACGCGGCCGCCGCCCTGAGCGTGGTCGTCCTGTACGGCAGCGCGGCCATCGTGGCCGTCCCGGCGCTGGCGGCGCTGCTGGGGTTGTCGCCGGCCCAGCTCGGCGTCTGGACGGGCGCCGCCGTGCACGAGGTGGCGCAGGTGGCCGCGATCGGCGCCGCGTCGGGCGTCCTGGCCGCCGCGGTGACGGTCAAGCTGGCCCGCGTGATCCTGCTGGCCCCGATCGTCGCCCTGACCTCCCTGCGTGCCCGCCGTGCCCGCGCCGACGCGCCCGCGGCGAACCGGCGGGAGGGACGCCGGACGCCCGTCATGCCGCTGTTCGTGGCGGCGTTCCTCGCCATGGTGGCGGTACGCGCCACCGGCTGGGTCCCGGACGCGGTCACGCAGGCCGTCCCGCAGGTCACCAACGTGCTCATGGCCGCCGCCCTGTTCGGCCTGGGCACCGGGATCGACGTGCGGAAACTCCTCAAGGGCGGCCGGGCCGTGCTGCTCGGCGCCATCGCCACCGGCCTCATCGCCGCCGTCTCGCTCACCGGGGTCGCCGTGCTGCTGTGAGCCGCCTGAGTGGACGTCCTGGCCGGGCCCCCGTACGCTGCTCCGTTCGGAACAAATTCCGACAGGCACGCCGTTCTCCCTGAACCGGCCAGCACCACTCAAGGAGCTTGAAACCCACCATGCGCAGCACCACCGTTCCCCTTCTCCAGCCGTCCGACGAGGTCGCCGAGGCCCTGGCGGGCGGCGCGCCCGTCGTGGCCCTGGAGTCCACGATCATCTCCCACGGTCTGCCGCAGCCGCGCAACCTGGAGGTGGCCCGCGAGCTGGAGGGCGTGGTCCGCGCGGCGGGCGCGGTGCCGGCCACGATCGCCGTCCTGGACGGCGTGGCCAGGATCGGCCTGAACGAGCTGGAGCTGGAGCGCATCGCGACCGAGTCCGGGCTGCGCAAGCTGGGCCAGCGTGACCTGCCGCTGGCCTCGGCGCTCAAGGCGAGCGGGGCGACGACCGTGTCGGCCACGTCGTTCCTGGCCGCCCGCGCCGGTATCCGGATCTTCGCGACCGGCGGCCTGGGCGGCGTGCACCGCGGCTGGACCGAGGACCAGGACGAGTCCGCCGACCTCGACACCCTCGCCCGCACCCGGATCACGGTCGTCTGCGCGGGCGTGAAGTCGATCCTCGACGTGCCGGCGACGTTGCAGCGGCTGGAGACGCGCGGCGTGACCGTGGCCGGCTACCGCACCGACACCTTCCCCGGCTTCTACCTGAACTCCTCCGGCCAGCCGATCGACTGGCGCATCGAGACGCCCGAGGACGCCGCCGCCGTGATGCGCGGCCAGGACGCGCTGGCCGGCCCGGAGACCGCGTTCATCGTCGCCAACCCGGTGTCGCAGGACCAGCAGCTCGACCCGGCGCTGCACGACCGCGTGCTGGCCGAGGCGCTGGCCGCCGCCGAGCGCGAGGGCGTCAAGGGCCAGGCGATCACGCCGTTCCTGCTGAGCTACCTCGTCAACGGCACCGCCGGCGCCTCGCTGGAGGCCAACCTGGCCGCCGTGCGCGGCAACACCGCGCTGGCCGCCGAGATCGCCGTGGCCTGGTCGCGGGCGTGAGTGACACGGGCCTCCTGGTCATCGGTGACGTGGTCACCGATGTGGTGGCGCTGCACGGCTCGCCGGTCATGGCGGGCACCGACACCGCCGCGGAGATCGTGCTGCGACCCGGCGGCTCGGGGGCGAACACCGCCGCCTGGGCCGCCCACCTGGGGGCCGACTCGCGGCTGCTGGCCAAACTCGGCTACGACAGCAGCGAGTGGCACACGACGGAGCTGGTCAAGACCGGGGTCCGGCCGCACGTGACGGTGGACCGGGAGCATCCCACGGCGGTCGTCATCGCCATGGTGGACAAGACCGGCGAACGGTCCATGCTCACCAACCGCGGCGCGGGCGGCCTGATCTCCGAGGCCGACTGGGACCCGTCCCTGCTCGACGGGGTCGGGCGGCTGCACCTGTCGGGGTACACCCTGTTCGCGGCGCCCGGCCTCCGCCTGGTCAGGGCCGCCGTCCGGGACGCCGTCGCCGCCGGGGTGCCGATCAGCGTCGACCCGGCCTCGACGGGGCCGCTGCGGGACTTCGGCGTCGAACGTTTCATGCGGGAGACGTCCGCGGCCGACCTGATCATCCCGAACCTGGACGAGGCCCTGGTCCTGACCGGCGTCCCGGCGCCGGAGCGGGCCGCCGTCCTGCTGAGTGAGACGTACGGCACAGCGGTCGTGAAGATGGGCGCCGAGGGCGCGCTGGTGGCGGTGGACGGCGAGCTCACGGCCACGTGCGCGGGCGTGTCCGCCGAGGTGGTGGACTCCACGGGCGCGGGCGACGCCTTCGCGGCCGGGTACCTCGCGGCCATCCTCCAGGGAGCGGGCGCCGCGCTCGCGCTGGAGGCGGGTTGCCGTGCCGGGGCGGAATGTGTGGCCCAGGTGGGCGGCCGTCCACGGTACGGTTTGGATCTGAACCGTCTTTACCCTATTCACACTGATTGATAGCTTGCCGCGTAGGCTGCACCATTAGCCACATGCGTACCGGGTTGCCCACGCGGCCCACTGGGGAGGATAAGGTCCGCCGATGGAAGTCGAGTCATCGATCTGCCTGAGCGACCTCGTCCCTGCTCTGCGCTGGAGCCGCCCTCAGCAGGTGGCCGAGGTGCTGGGGGATCCGCGGCTGCCGGCGGGGTGGTGGTCCTCCCTCGCGGTGTCCAGGGCGCTCGGCACGGCCGGTCTCGACTGGGTCTGCGAACGGCTCGCCCGGCTGATCTCCGCCCGCTGGGACCATCTGCCGCTGATGGACCTGCTTCCCGCGCTCGCCGTCCATCAGGTCGATCCGGCGCTGCCCGGCTGGCCGGAGGCCACCCGTACGGCGGTCACGGGGCTCGGCGGCTGGCAGCGGCTGCGCCGCCTGGCGCCCGGCGAGCTCGGCACCCCGTCGGCGACGCCCGAGGTGGTGATCGGCTCGGTCCTGCGTGAGGTGCTCGGGCGCATCCCGGCGCAGCGGGAGGCCGTACCGGCCCAGCAGTCCGGGTCGCCGGACGTCACCCGTCCGCTCGTACGCGGCTCGGGCAGTCAGACGGGCTCCTTCCCGGCCGTCCCGGCGGCCGAATCCGGTGCGTACGCCGCCCAGCCCGGCAGCGGCCCCCAGCGCCGGCCCGCCGCCTTCACCCCGCACAGCGACGCCTTCCCCGCCCAGCCCCAGGCCGCCTCGGGGCAGGGACCGACCGGCGAGGGCCCCCTTCCGCAGCGTCCGGCCGCGTCCCGCCCGGCCGCCCAGCAGCCCGGCTCGTTCCCCCCGCCGCCCGAGAACGCCCCGGGGCATCAGACCGGCTCCTTCCAGGCGCAGCCCGAGGGACGCCAGACCGGCTCCTTCCCCGCGCAGGGTGGCGGCGGCCCCCAGACCGGCTCGTTCCCCGTCCAGCCCGACCCGGGCCGCCAGACGGGTTCCTTCGCCGCCCAGCCCGATCCGGGCCGCCAGACCGGCTCCTTCCAGGCGCAGCCCGAGGGACGCCAGACCGGCTCCTTCCCGGCCCAGCCGAACAGCGGCCCGCAGACCGGGTCGTTCCCGGCGCAGGGCGGTGCTCGGCTTCCGCAGCGGCCCACCGCCGGCCGTCCGGACGGCGGCCCGCAGGCCGACGGCCCCGCGTACGCCGCCCCCGTCCCAGGCGCCCCCGTCCCCGGTACCGCAGTCCCCGGCACCGTAGTCCCCGGTGCCGCTGTGCCCGGGGCCGCCGCTTCCGGCCAGGTCCCGGCCGACCCCGACCACGCGATGGTCCGCGTCGTCGACGGCCTGTTCCGCGGCCTGGACAAGCTGGAGCTGGCCGTCGCCGTGCACCGGCTGTTCGCCGAGGACCCGGTCAGCCTGCGGACCCTGGCCCACAAGCTGCTCGTGGACCGCGACGTGCTCTCCCAGGCGCAGCGCACCGCCGAGGAGCGCGTCCTGCACTGGCTGCGCTCGTCGGAGTCCGCGCCGGTGACCGGCCACATGTTCCGGCTCACCGAATGGCTCGGCGCGGCGGCCACCGAGGAGCAGCTGATCGGCGCCGACCCGGCCCACCCGGCGATGGTCCCGTCGCTGCGCACGCCTCTGTGGCGGGTCCTGGTGACGCTCATGCCCGACCGCCGCCTCCAGGACGGCTGGCTCGTCGTCGGCGACATCCACGGCCTCCAGGCCCGTACGCGGCAGCTCCTGGCCGCCGCCCCGCCGGACACCGACGTCGTGGAGCTGCTGACCGAGCTGGGCATCCGGGCCCACTCCGCCAAGGCGTGGCTCGACGCCCTGCCGTCGGAGTCGGCCCCCGGCCCGATGGACGCCTCGCCGCAGCCCGCCCAGCCCCTCCCCCGCCGTACGCCGGGCGCCAACGGCCACCACCACCGCGGCGGCCAGCCCATCCCCGCGGCGAACGCCAACTCCATCGACCCCTCGGCGGCCCTGGCCACGTTGTCGGCGCTGTCCGGCGGGCTGTCGGGCGGCCGGCCGGGGATGATGCCCGGCGCCCTGGCCGGAACGCCGTCCACGCCGCCTCCGCCGCTGCCGAGCCCGTCGTCGGACCCGCGCCGCTGGCAGCGCATCGAGGTCACCCCGGAACACCTCAGGGGCGGCCCGGTGCCGGTGCCGGAGGGCTACGCGGCCCAGCTCGGCATGCGTCCCGGCACCCTGCTGTCGGTGACCGGCCCGGGCGACAACGCCATCGTGCTGGTCTGGCAGGGCCACCAGCCGGTCTTCGACTCGCTCCAGCCGGTGCTCATGCGCCTGAACGCCCGTCCCGGCGACCAGGTCTACGTCACGGTGGACGGCTACCGCCTGGAGGCCCAGCTCACCGGCTGACGGCCGTCCCCGGGCTTCTCAGCCGAACAGGCCCAGCCGGTGGGCCGTCGCCGCCGCCTCGCCGCGCGTGGCGACGCCCAGCTTGGCCAGGATGTTGGAGACGTGCACGCTCACCGTCTTGACCGAGATGAACAGCACCTCGGCGATCTCCCGGTTGCTGCGCCCGTTGGTCACCTCGCGCAGCACCTCCAGCTCGCGCGCGGTCAGCCCCAGCGGCGGCCCGTCGGGCTCGTCGGTGCCGCCGATGCGGGCCCGCCGGCCGAACACGTCGAGCTGTTCGAGCAGCGGCGTGGCCCCGAGCTGCCCGGCCAGCTCCCGCGCCCGCGCGAGCATCCCGGCCGCGGCCCGCCGGTCCCCCTCGGCCAGCGCCGCGTGGGCGGCGCCCATCAGGCACTGCGCCTCCGCGTACGGCTGCCGCAACCCCGCCCAGGCCGCCACCGCCGACTCCCACGCCTTGAGCTGGGCCGCCCCGCCGAGCCCCTCCTCCGGCCCGATCAGCGCCGCGAACGTCAGCCGCTGCGCCTCCTGGAGCTCGCCGTCCACCGCCAGCTCCCGCGCCACCTCCCGCAGCCGCGCGACGACGGACGCCGCGACCCCGGCGTACGGCGAGCCGCTCTCGCCGAGCACCGGCCGCGCGAGCTGCGCGAACGTCACCAGCACCGGCCAGGAGTAGCGCGGCGAGGGCAGCAGGTCCTGCGTCTCCAGCCCCCGGGCCGCGGCCTCCAGCGCCTCGCCGAGCCGTCCCTGCGCCCGCAGCAGCAGGACCTGCCTGCGCAGGTGCGGCAGCATGGTCTGGTCCCGGTAGGTGCCGCGGGCGAACACGCTGGCCGACGACGACAGCAGGTTGTCGGCCCGGTCGATCTGCCCCCGCGCGAGCGCGATGTCCATCACGAACCCCTGGAGGCTGGCCCGGTAGGGGGCCGGCGGCGCGAGGTCGAACGCCTGCTCGACCACCTGGAGCGCCTCGTCCCAGCGGCCCAGCGAGAGCAGCGGCTCGGTCAGGTTGATCGCCAGGAACGTGCCGGACGTGCGGGCCAGGCCGTAGTTCCCGGCCTCCTGGACGCCCTCGCGGGCGACCTGCGCGGCCCGCTCGTGCCGTCCGGCGCCCTCCAGCGCGTCGGACTCGGAGATCGCGCAGCGCATCAGCGCGTTGTAGGCCCCCTGCGCGCGGGCGACCCTGCGCGCCTCGGCGAACTGCGGGAGCTGGGCCTCGATGTCGGAGAAGCACGACCGCGCCCAGGCCAGGCTGATGAGCGCGTGCGCCTCGACGTTGGCGTCGCCCGTCTGGTGGCCGATCTCCATGGCGAGCTGGGCCGTCGCCAGCTTCTCCGGCCAGTCCTCGGGACGGTGCAGCATGCGCGCCAGCGTCTCCAGGACCTGGCCGCGCAGCTTGGACGGCGGGTCGGCGGGCACCAGCTCGGCCGCCTTGCGCAGGTCGTCGAGGTAGCCGGCGCGGCCCAGGTCGTAGCGGGTCAGGCCGCGCTGGCGCAGCAGGGTGGCCGCCCTGATCGGGTCGGCGTCGAGGTCGACCTCGGCGAGCGCGGCCCCGGCCAGGGCCAGGCCGCGTTCGTACTCGCCGGCGAGGTGGGCGACCGTGGCGGTCTGCCTGAGGACGTCGAGTCGGTCGCAGCCGATGCGCTCGGCGGCGTCGGGCACCTGGTCCCACAGCTCCAGCACGCGCGAGAGCATCCGGAGCTGCTCGTCGTAGGCGGTGGACTTGCGGGCCGCGGCGGCCGCGCGCCAGGCGCTGACCAGCGCCCAGGTTGAGTCGTGGGCGGAGTGCCAGTGGTGGGCCAGCTCGATCGCGCCGCGCGGGGCGGGCAGGATCGACAGGTCGCGTTCGAGGGCCTGCGCGTAGCGGGTGTGCAGGCGGGTGTGCTCGCCGGGCAGCAGGTCGTCGTGGAGGGCCTCGCGGATGAGCGCGTGCCGGAAGCCGTAGCCCTCGCCGTCGACCACCAGCACGTTGCCCGCCACGGCGGGGCGCAGCGCCCGCGACAGGGCGGTGTCGTCGAGCCCGGCCACGGCGGTGAGCAGGTCGTGCTCGATGCGCTGGCCGCCCGCGCTGGCCACCCGCAGCAGCTCCTGGGTCTCGTCGGGCAGCCGCTCGACGCTGGCCAGCAGCAGGTCGCGCAGGGACTCGGGGAGCATGTCGCCGCCGTCGGCCTCGCTCAGCAGCGCCTCGACGAACAGCGGGTTGCCCTCGCTGCGGGCGTAGATCAGGTCCATCGCGGCGGGGGACGGCTCGCGCCGCAGGATGCTGGCCGCCTGCGCGACGGCCTCCCTGCGGGTGAGCCGGCGCAGCTCGACCCGGCTCACCCACTCGATGCGGCCCAGCTCGGCCAGCATCGGACGCAGCGGATGGGTGCGGTGCAGCTCGTCGGTGCGGTAGGTGACCACGATCATCAGCCGGGCCGCCGTGCGCTGGTAGCGGACCAGGAAGGAGAGCAGGTCGCGGGTGGAGCGGTCGGCCCAGTGGGCGTCCTCGACCACCAGCAGCACCGGGCGCTCCTCGGCCAGCCGCTCCAGCAGCCCGAGCACCTGCTCGAACAGCCGGGCCCGCGCCTCGGCGCCGTCCTTGTCCGGCTCGCCGAACTCGGGCAGCAGCCGGGCCAGCCCGCGCGTCGTGCCGCCGGGCACCAGCGCCGCCACGCCGTCGCGGCCCAGCTCGCGCACGAGCCCGCGCAGCACGGCCGTGAACGGCGCGAACGGCAGGCCCTCGGTGCCCAGCTCCAGGCAGCCGCCGACGAGCACCCGCGCCTCGCCGGCCCGGTCGGTGAACTCGTTGACCAGGCGGGTCTTGCCGACCCCCGCCTCGCCGCCGACGAGCACGGTGGACGACGCGCCCGCGCGTGCTCTGGCCAGGGCGTCTCCCAGAGCGTTCAGCTCGCGGGCCCGCCCGACGAACAGTGGGCTGACGGCGTGGATGCTCACGCCCCAAGGATGCCATCAAACACCGACAAAACGGACCGTTACTCGGAGCAATCGTCTGTCAGCGCAAAACCTTGCGGAAGAAGGTGGCCGACGCCTCGTAACCCAGCGCGTGGTAGAACTCCGGCGCCCGCCGGGTGGCCATCGCCACGTACCCGGCCTGCCGGGTACGGGCCCACGCCTCGAACTCCTCCAGGAGCCGGCGGCCGATGCCCTGCCGGCGCGAGCCCGACTGGACCATGGCCTCCTCGACCCAGGCGACCGGCCCGTTGGCGAACAGCGTCAGGTGCACGAACCCCAGCAGGTATCCGTGGACGCGGCCGCCCACGACGGCCGTCAGCAGCAGGGCGTCCTCGTTGCGCAGGAGTTGCGGGAGCGCGGCGTCGAAGGCCCCGCGCTCCGGCCTGAAGGTCAGCCCGAACTCGCGCGCCAACGCGAACACCTCGTCCGCGTCCGCCTTCTCCGCCCTCCTGATGAGAAGATCGTCCGCTGTCATGAGGTACGACACTAGAACCTCTGTGCCCTTTCGTCCATCATGGCGTTCTGGCGGGTCAGAGGTCGCCGAGGCCGAGCTGACGGGCGATGAGCATGCGCTGCACCTCGCTGGTGCCCTCCCCGATCTCCAGGATCTTGGCGTCGCGGTAGAAGCGGCCGACCGGGAACTCGTTCATGAAGCCGTACCCGCCGAACACCTGGGTGGCGTCGCGGGAGTTGTCCATGGCCGCGTTCGAGGACACCAGCTTGGCGATCGCCGCCTCCTTCTTGAACGGCGCCCCGGCCAGCATCTTCTCGGCCGCGTGGTAGTAGGCCAGGCGGGCGGTGTGCGCGCGCACCTCCATGTCGGCGATCTTGAACTGGATGGCCTGGTAGTGGCCGATCGGGTGGCCGAACGCCTTGCGGTCCCTGACGTACTTGAGGCATTCGTCCACGCAGCCCTGCGCCAGGCCCACGCTGAGCGCGGCGATGGCGATGCGGCCCTCGTCGAGGGTCTGGAGGAACTGCGCGTAGCCGCGGCCCCGCTCGCCCAGCAGGTTGGCGGCCGGCACCCGGCAGTCGGAGAAGGACAGCTCGCGGGTGTCGGAGGCGTTCCAGCCGACCTTGGAGTACTTCTTGGAGACCGTGAACCCCGGCGTGCCGCTCGGCACGAGGATCGTGGAGATCTCCCGCTCGCCGGTGAGCGCGGCCACGCCGATCACGCCGGTGATGTCGGTGCCGGAGTTGGTGATGAACGCCTTCGTCCCGTTGATCACCCATTCGCCGCCGTCGAGCACGGCGGTCGTGCGCATGCCGCCCGGCACGTCGGAGCCGCCGCCCGGCTCGGTCAGCCCGAACGCGCCCAGCATCTCGCCCGAGGCCAGCCGGGGCAGCCACTCCTGGCGCTGCTCGTCGGAGCCGAACCGGTAGATCGGCATCGCGCCCAGCGAGACCGCGGCCTCCAAGGTGATCGCCACACTGGAGTCGGCGCGGGCCAGCTCCTCAAGGGCCAGGCACAAGGCGAAGTAGTCGCCGCCCATGCCGCCGAACTCCTCCGGGAACGGCAGGCCGAACAGCCCCATGTCGGCCATCTTGCGCACGATGTCGTACGGGAACTCCTCGCGCTCGTAGTAGTCGCCGATCACGGGCGCCACCACGTCACGGGCGAAGGCCTCGACGGTCTTGCGCAGCTCTTGGTATTCGTCGTTCAGCATGATCAGCCTTTCGCGAGGGCCTGGACGACGCGCGAGGGGCTGGGCCGGCCCAGCCGCTCGGCCAGCCAGGTGCTGGTGGACACGAGTTTGTCCAGGTCGAGCCCGGTCTCGATGCCGAGCCCGCGCAACATCCACACGAGGTCCTCGGTGGCGAGGTTGCCGGTGGCGGACTCGGCGTACGGGCAGCCGCCGATGCCGCCCGTGGAGGCGTCGACGGTGGTCACGCCCGCCCTCAGGGCGGCGAGCGTGTTGCCGAGC
The DNA here is from genome assembly GCF_040642995.1 of Nonomuraea sp. NPDC047529. Taxonomy (NCBI): domain Bacteria; kingdom Bacillati; phylum Actinomycetota; class Actinomycetes; order Streptosporangiales; family Streptosporangiaceae; genus Nonomuraea; species Nonomuraea sp. NPDC047529. Next base: position 111,309 of record NZ_JBEYTJ010000014.1, read on the forward strand.
GCCTGCCCGTAGGTGTCGTGGAAGTGCACGGCGAGCCGGTCGGGCCCGCCGAACGCGCCGATCAGCTCGGTCACGTGGCCCGGCGTGCCGACGCCGATCGTGTCGCCGAGGGACAGCTCGTAGCAGCCGAGCCCGAGCAGCCGCTCGCCGACCTCGACGACCTGCCCGACCGGCGTGGGCCCCTCCCAGGGGTCGCCGAAGCACATCGACACGTACGCGCGCACCCGCAGCCCGTGCTCCAGCGCCCTGGCCACGACCGGCTCGAACATGTCGAACTGGCTCTCCAGCGTGCGGTTGAGGTTCTTGGCGGCGAAGGTCTCGGTGGCGCTGGCGAAGATCGCGATCTCGGTGACGTCCAGCTCCAGCGCGCGGTCGAGCCCGCGCTCGTTGGGCACCAGCACCGGGTAGCGCACGCCGGGCCTGCGGTCGAGGCGGCCGAGCAGCTCACCGGCGTCGGCGAGCTGCGGCACCCACCTGGGGTGGACGAAGCTGGTCGCCTCGATGACCCGGTGCCCGGCGTCGGCCAGCCGGTCGATGAACTCGGCCTTCACCTCGACCGGCACGATCGCCGACTCGTTCTGCAGCCCGTCGCGCGGGCCCACCTCGTAGACCGTGACCCGCTCGGGAAGCCCTTCCATGCGGTACGGCATCACGCCTCCTCACCGGTGACCACGGCCAGCACGGCGTCCATGTCGACCGGCTTGCCCGGCTGGACGGGCAGCTCGGCGACCACGCCGTCACAGGGGGCGGTGACCGTGTGCTCCATCTTCATGGCCTCGACGACGACCAGCGGCTGCCCCTCGCTCACCCGGTCGCCGGGCTGCACCTTGACCAGCAGGACGGTGCCGGGCATGGGGCTGCGGACCACGCCGTCGCCCGCGCCCGCGGCTCCGGGCCGGTCGCCCGGGTCGCCGATGAGGTGGCGGGTGAACGCCCACGACTCGCCGTCGCGGCCGAGCCAGAGCGTGTCACCGTGGCGGGCGGTCAGGTAACGCGTGGTCCGGCCGCCCAGGGTGACCGTCAGCCCGCCGTCGCCGGTCGCGATCCGCGCGGGGACCACGTCGCCGTCGAGCCGCACCTCGGCCGAACGGCCGGGCAGCCCGCGTACGGGCACCGCGTGCACGCCGTCCCGCGACTCGAGCCGCCAGGTCGTCCAGGCGCGCTCGCCGACCCGCCAGCCGTCGGTGACCTGCCAGGGGTCGGGGCCCTGCGGGAGCGCGTGGAAGGCCAGCGCCGCCGCGGCGGCCACCTCCCGGGGCACGCCCTCCCGGGGCAGCAGCTCGGGCAGCACCCGTTCGACCAGGCCGGTGTCCAGCTCCCCCGCCTCGACGGCCGGGTGCCGGACGAGCGCGCGCAGGAACGGCACGTTGGTGACCACGCCGAGGACCGCCGTGCGGGCGAGCGCCCGGTCCAGCGCCCTGAGCGCCGAGGCGCGGTCCGGCGCCCAGGTGATCACCTTGGACAGCATGGGGTCGTAGTCGCTGCCGACGACGCCGCCCTCGGCCAGGCCGGAGTCGACCCGCACCCGTCCCGGGCCGTCGCCGCCGGGCTCGCGCAGGGCCAGGACGCGCCCGCCGCTGGGCAGGAAGCCGCGCGCCGGGTCCTCGGCGTAGACGCGGGCCTCGACGGCGTGGCCGTCCAGCCGCACCGCCTCCTGGCCGAACGGCAGCGGCTCGCCGGCCGCGACGCGCAGTTGCAGCTCCACCAGGTCCAGGCCGGTGACCAGCTCGGTGACCGGGTGCTCGACCTGGAGCCGGGTGTTCATCTCCATGAAGTGGTAGGAGCCGGTGGTGCCGTCGACGATGAACTCGACCGTGCCGGCGCCGACGTAGCCGACCGAGCGGGCGGCCTCGACGGCCGCAGCGCCCATGCGGGCGCGCGTGTCGGGGGTCACGAAGGGCGACGGCGCCTCTTCGATGATCTTCTGGTGCCGGCGCTGCAGGCTGCACTCGCGCTCGCCCAGGTGCACGACGTTGCCATGGGCGTCGGCCATCACCTGGATCTCGATGTGCCGGGGGTTCTCGACGTAGCGCTCGATGAGCAGGGTGCCGTCGCCGAACGCCGCCCGCGCCGTACGGCGGGCCGACTCCAGCGCGTCGGGCAGCTCGGCGGCCGAGCGCACCAGCACCATGCCCTTGCCGCCGCCGCCCGCGGACGGCTTGATCAGCGCCGGGAACTCGGCCCACTCCGCCAGGTCGTCGCCCGGCTCGGCCCCGCCGGGGACGACCGGCACGCCGGCCGCCGACACGGTGGCCTTGGCCCGGATCTTGTCGCCCATGGCGTCGATGGCCTCGGGGGACGGGCCGACGAAGACGAGCCCGGCCTCGGCGCAGCGCCGCGCGAACGCGGCGTTCTCGGCCAGGAAGCCGTAGCCGGGATGCACGGCCTGCGCGCCGGAGGCGAGCGCCGCCTCCACGATCGCCTCGATGTCTAGATATTTCGAGACTTCGAGGGCGATGTCTGCTTCGCGGGCATGCCTGGCGCCCGCGTCGGGCGGCGTGAACACCGCCACCGACTCGACGCCGAGCGCGCGCAGCGTCCGGACGACCCGGACGGCGATCTCGCCCCGGTTGGCGATGAGAACACGGTCGAAGAGCATGATCACATCCGGAAGACGCCGTAGCCGGCGGGTTCGAGCGGCGCGTTGGCCGCCGCGGACAGGGCCAGCCCGAGGACGGTGCGGGTGTCGAGCGGGTCGATCACGCCGTCGTCCCAGAGCCGGGCGGTGGAGTAGTAGGGGTTGCCCTGGTGCTCGTACTGGGCGCGGATGGCGTCGGGGTCGGCGTCGCCGACGGTGGTCAGCACGTTCGCCGCCTGCTCGCCGCCCATGACGGAGATGCGGGCGTTGGGCCACATCCACAGGAACCTGGGCGAGTAGGCCCGTCCGGCCATGGCGTAGTTGCCCGCCCCGAACGAGCCGCCGATCACGACCGTGAACTTGGGCACCCGCGCGCACGACACGGCCGTCACCATCTTGGCGCCGTGCTTGGCGATGCCGCCCGCCTCGTAGGCCTTGCCGACCATGAACCCGCTGATGTTCTGCAGGAACACCAGCGGGATGCGGCGCTGGTCACACAGCTCGATGAAGTGCGCGCCCTTCATCGCCGACTCGCTGAACAGGATGCCGTTGTTGGCCACGATGCCCACCGGGTGGCCGTGCAGGTGGGCGAAGCCGGTGACGAGGGTGGAGCCGTACTCGGCCTTGAACTCCAGGAAGCGCGAGCCGTCCACCAGGCGGGCGATGACCTCGCGCACGTCGTAGGGCTGGCGGGTGTCGGCGGGGACGATGCCGTACAGGTCGCGCGGGTCGTGGTGCGGCTCCTCGGGCGCGACGGTGTCCCAGGGGCGGGAGGCCCTGGGGGCCAGCGTCGAGACGATGTCGCGGACGATGGCCAGGGCGTGGGCGTCGTCCTCGGCCAGGTGGTCGGTGACGCCGCTGACCCGGGAGTGCAGGTCGCCGCCGCCCAGTTCCTCGGCCGTCACCTCTTCGCCGGTGGCCGCCTTCACCAGGGGCGGGCCGCCCAGGAAGATCGTGCCCTGGCCGCGGACGATGACGGCCTCGTCGCTCATGGCCGGCACGTACGCGCCGCCGGCGGTGCACGAGCCGAGCACCGCGGCGATCTGCGGGATGCCGCGGGCCGACATCGTGGCCTGGTTGTAGAAGATGCGCCCGAAATGCTCCCGGTCGGGGAAGACCTCGTCCTGTTTGGGGAGGAACGCGCCGCCGGAGTCGACCAGGTAGACGCAGGGCAGGTGGTTGTGCAGGGCCACCTCCTGGGCCCGCAGGTGCTTCTTGACGGTCATCGGGTAGTACGTGCCGCCCTTGACGGTCGCGTCGTTGGCCACGACCACGCACTCGCGCCCGGCCACCCGGCCGACGCCGGTGATGATCCCGGCGGCGGGCGCCTGGTCGTCGTAGAGGCCGCCGGCCGCCAGCGGCGACAACTCCAGGAAGCGGGATCCCGGGTCGAGCAGCCCGTCGACGCGGTCACGCGGCAGCAGCTTGCCCCGCTCGACGTGCCGCAGCCGCGACCGCTCGGGACCGCCGAGCGCCGCCGTGGCCAGCCGTTCGAGCAGTTCGGCGGCCAGGCGCTCGTTGAGCTCGGAGTTGCGCTTGTACGCCTCGCTCCCGGGCTCCACGGCCGACCTCAGCACCGGCCAGTCGCTCATGAGTCCCCTCTCGTCATGGCCGAGATGTTAGTCATCATTAACGTAACCGTCTAGCATGTGAGACGTGACCACTGCCTCCCCACCTACCCGCGAGCGCGGCAGAAGGCGCATGGAAATCCTCGCGGCGGCCGCCCGCCTGTTCGCCGCGCGAGGCTTCCACGGCGTCTCCATCGAGGACATCGGCGGCGCGGTCGGCGTCTCGGGCCCCGCGCTCTACCGCCATTTCAGCGGCAAGGACGCGCTGCTCGCCGAGATGCTGCTCGACGTCAGCTCGCGGCTGCGGGAGTCGGCGGTGGCGGTGGCGACCTCGTCCCGGAGCCCGGCCGAGACGCTCGACGCGCTGCTCGACGTGCAGATCACGTTCGCGCTCGACCAGCCCGCGCTGATCACCGTGCACGACCGCGAGCTGGGCAACGTGCCCGAGCCCGAGCGCCGCGGGATCAGGCGGCTGCAACGCCTCTACGTCGAGGAGTGGGTGACCGTGCTGGCCGAGCTGCACCCGGAGTGCCCGCCGGCCCGGCTGCGCGCGGCGACCCACGCGGTCTTCGGGCTGCTCAACTCCACGCCCCACAGCGCGGGCGAGCTGCCCGCGCACGCCATGCGCCCCCTGCTGCACGCGATGGCCCGCGCCGCGATCGACGCCAGTGTTAACGACCACTAACCGGCCGGCCCGCGTTTCACACCGCACACAGCACCCCGAAAGCCCGTGAACTCTGACAAACGACCATGGATCAGGGTTAAACGGACGGACCACAATCTGTCATGGACTCCGGCAGACGGCGGCGGCGATGACAGACATAATCAGGGGTGTGGCGCGCGACACTGTTGAGACACATTTCATCCAATCCGTTGCGGCGCTGAAGGCAGGCCCCGCCCGAGATCCCGGCGGCCCGGTGCGCGAGGGCACGTCGCTGACCGGCGACCGGTGCAGGACCCTGTTCCAGCGCCAGCTCGACAGCCGCCTGCTCGACATCGCCGCCCGCTGGCTCCGCGAGCAGGACGAAGGCTTCTACACGATCGGGTCGGCGGGCCACGAGGGCAACGCGGCGGTCGCCGCCGCGGCCAGGGCGAGCGACCCGGCGCTGCTCCACTACCGGTCCGGCGCCTTCTACCTGACCAGGTCCGAGCAGGCCGGGCGGCTGCCCGAGCAGGGGCTGCGCGACGTGCTGATGGGTCTCACCGCGGCGGCCGACGAGCCGATCGCGGGCGGCCGCCACAAGGTGTTCGGCCACCCCCACCTGGCCGTCATCCCGCAGACCTCGACCATCGCCAGCCATCTGCCGCGCGCCGTGGGCGTCGCCTTCGCCATCGAGCGGGCCGCCGCGCTCGGCGACCGGTCGGCCTGGCCGCCCGACGCCATCGCCGTGTGCAGCTTCGGCGACGCCTCGATCAACCACGCCAGCGCCCTGTCCGGGTTCAACACCGCCTCCTACGCGACCTTCCAGGGGCAGCCGCTGCCCATCCTGTTCGTGTGCGAGGACAACGGCATCGGCATCAGCGTCCGCACCCCCAAGGGGTGGGTGGAGGCGGCGGCGCGGCGGCCGGGCATCGCGTACTTCGCCGCCGACGGCTGCGACCTGCCCGACGCCTACGACGCCGCCATGCTCGCGGTCCAGCACGTCCGGGCCAACCGCTCCCCCGCGTTCCTGCACCTGTCCACCGTGCGGCTGATGGGTCACGCCGGGTCCGACGTCGAGTCGGCCTACCGCACCCAGCGGGAGCTGCGGGCCGACATGGAGCGCGACCCGCTCCTGCGCACCGCGCGGCTGCTGGTCGAGGCCGGGCTCGAGACGCCGGAGGACCTGCTCAAGGCGTACGAGTCGGCGCGCGAGCACATCCTGCGCATCGCCCTGGAGACCACCCGCGCCCCGCGGCTCGGCTCGGCCGCGGAGGTCATGGAGCCGATCGCGCCGCGCCGCCCCGACCTGATCGCCAACATCAGCCCGACCGCCGGCGAGGGCCCGGTCAGGGAGAAGGCGTTCGCGGGCTCGCTGCCCGAGCTGGAGAAGCCGCTCACGTTGTCGCAGACCATCAACCGCACGCTCGCCGACGCGCTGGTGGTCTACCCCGAGATGACGGTCTTCGGCGAGGACGTCGCCAGGAAGGGCGGCGTCTACGGCGTCACCCGGGGGCTGCAGAAGCGGTTCGGCGGCTCGCGGGTGTTCGACACGCTCCTCGACGAGCAGGCCATCCTCGGCCTCGCGCTCGGCTCGGCCGTGTCCAACCAGCTGCCGGTGCCGGAGATCCAGTACCTGGCCTACCTGCACAACGCGCTCGACCAGATCCGCGGCGAGGGCGCCACGCTGTCGTTCTTCTCGCGCGGCGCCTACACCAACGGCATGGTCGTCCGCGTCGCCGGCTACGCCTACCAGAAGGGCTTCGGCGGCCACTTCCACAACGACAACGCGGTGGCCGCGCTGCGCGACATCCCGGGCCTGGTCGTGGCCTCGCCCGCGCGTCCCGACGACGCCGCCGCCATGCTGCGCACCTGCCTGGCCGCCGCCCGTACGGCCGGATCGGTCTGCGTGTTCCTGGAGCCGATCGCGCTCTACCACACGCGTGACCTGTTCGAGGAGGGCGACGGCGGCTGGCTGGCGTCGTACACGCCGCCGGCACGCTGGCGCGAGACGCACGTGCCCGTCGGGCGGGCGCGCTCGTACGGCGAGGGCCGCGACCTGACGATCGTGACGTTCGGCAACGGGCTGCGCATGAGCCTGCGGGCCGCCGTCCGGCTCACCCAGGAGGGCTACGGCTGCCGCGTCCTCGACCTGCGCTGGCTGGCGCCGCTGCCGGTGGACGACCTGCTGCGGGCGGCCGAGCTGACCGGCAAGGTGCTGATCGCCGACGAGACCCGGCACTCCGGTGGCGTGTCCGAGGGCGTGACGACCGAGCTGCTCGACGCCGGGTTCACCGGGCAGGTGGCCCGGGTGACCTCGGCCGACAGCTTCATCCCGCTGGGCGACGCGGCCAACCACGTGCTGCTGTCGGAGGAGGAGATCGAGCAGGCGGCGCGCAAGCTACTGGGCTGAGCGCGCCCCTCTGATGCAGGCCGGTCTCGACCAGGCGACCGTGGAGTCCGCCGAGATGCGCAGCGGCACGCCCACCAGGAAGCAGTAGCCGGTGTCCGGGTCGAGACCGGCGACGCGGGTGGTGGTGGCGCCCTGGCCGAGAGCGGTGACGGCCTGCTCGCCCGCGCCCGCGGGCGAACGTTGCAGGACGACCGGGTAGCGGCGGGCGTCGGCCGGGAGCGTCCAGCTCAGCTCCACCAGGGCGCCGCGGTCGGCGGTGACCTTGAGCCTGCGGGGGGCGAGCGCGGCGACGTCCCGCTTGCTGATCGGCGGCGGGGTGGTGGCGGCGGTCCTGGCCTCGGGCTGTCGCGTGGCGGCGGAGGTCGGGCCGGTGGGTTGCCGGAGCGACAGGTGGATGGCCAGGGCCGTGCCGCCGATCGCCACGACCGCGACCGTGCCGCCGATCAGCAGGCGTTTCCTGAGGCTCCCCGCTCCGGTGGGCGGCGTCGTGGGGGCCTCCGGCCGGGGGCCGCCGGGGTGGCCCGCAACGCCGGGCGAGTACGGGCCGGGGCCGGAGCCGGGGCCAGGGCCCGGAGGCAGGTGGCTACCGGTCGCGGGCAGGTGGCTGCCGGTCGCGGGCAGGGAGGGGTCGCCGGGGTGCGGTGGGGCGTCCGGGCCGCCGTGCGGGCGGCGTGGGACGGTGGACATCGCGGGCCCCGGCCCCGGGTCCTGGCCCACCAGGTCGGTCACCGACAGCCCCAGCTCCGCCTGCACCTCCTGCAACCGCCGCGCCAGCTCCCTGGCCGAACCGGGCCGCGACCCGGGTTGCCTGGACATCGCCCGCAGGATCGTCCCGAACACCACCGGCGGCACGTCGGCCCGGTTGATCGGCGGCGGGTCGAGGCTCAGCACCCGGTACATCAGCGGCGCGATCGACGGGTCGGCGGGGTTGTGGAAGGCGGGCTGTCCGGCCAGCAGGTGGTAGAGCGTCGAGCCGAGGGAGTAGATGTCGCTCGCGGCCGAGTGCGGCTGCCCGGTGAGCACCTCGGGGGCGGCGTGCAGCGGGGTGAACGCCTGCGAGGTGGCCGAGATCTCGGCGGCGTCCACGACCCTGGCCACGCCGAAGTCGGCTACGGCGAGCTCGCCGTAGCGGGAGATGAGGATGTTCTGCGGCTTGATGTCGCCGTGCAGCACCCCGGCCTCGTGCACGGCGGCCAGCGCGCCGGCGAGCTTGACGCCCGCGCGCAGCACGTCGGGCACCCCGAGCGGCCCCTCCTTGCGGATCTTGTCGCGCAGCGAGCCGTTCTCGAAGAAGTCCATCGCGATGTACGGCTTGCCCGAGCGCGTCACGCCGGTGTCGAAGACGGTCACGATGTTGGGATGGCCGGTCAGGCGGCCGGTGAGCTGGAGCTCGCGCTGGAAGCGGCGCATGGTGCGCTGGTCGACCCGGTCGACCGACAGGACCTTCAGCGCCACGACCCGGTCGAGGCGCTCCTGGTAGGCGCGGTAGACGACGGCGAACCCGCCCTGGCCCGCCTGATCGAGCACCCGGTACCCGGGCGCGTCTTCGGCTGGCAGCACGGCACACACCCCCTGTTGCCGGTGAGTTTAATGTGAAATTTCGGCTTTCAGGGGGTCAGCGGGTTCATCAAGTACGCGCCGAACACCACCGACACGGCGGCCACCAGCAGGAAGAAGAACACGTAGAAGCCGCCGGGCAGGAACGTCAGCCGGGCGAGCTGGTCGGCGTCGGAGTCTCTGGCCTGCCGCCTGCGCCGCTTGCGCTGCAGCTCGACGATCGGCCGGACGCCGCCGAACAGCAGGAACCACGTCGCGACCATGGCCACGGCCTGCTGGACCTCGGCGGGGGCGTACATGGACAGGGCGAACACCGCGCCGCCGGTGACCAGCAGGATCAGCGCGCCGTAGAGGTTGCGGATCAGCAGCAGCATGCACACCAGGAAGAGCAGCACGCCCCAGATCAGCAGCGTGATGCGGCCCTGCTCGGTCAGCCACGCGGCGGCCAGCCCCAGCAGCGACGGCGCCAGGTAGCCGGCGAGCGCGGTCAGCACCATGCCGGGACCGTTGGGGCGGCCCCTGGTCAGCGTGACGCCGGAGGTGTCGGAGTGGAGCCGGATGCCTTCGAGCTTGCGCCGGGTGAGCAGCGCCATGACCGCGTGACCGCCCTCGTGGGCGATCGTGATCAGGCCCCTGGACACCTGCCAGGGTGTGCGGAACGCGACGACCGCGAGCGCGGCCAGAGCCGAGACCAGCACGACCCAGGGGTCGGGGTCAGGCTGAACCTTGATCAGGTGGGCCCAGAGCATGTCCATCGAGGAGAAACACTAGCCGGGTAAAGTCCCGGCTGTGGCCGCAGAACTGCATTCTGACGCGGGCGTTCCGGCGTGGTGGCGCGAGCTGGGGCTGCCGGGCCTGATCGACCTGCATGTGCACTTCCTGCCCGGACGCATGGAACGCCGGGTCTGGCATCACTTCAACCACGGCGGCCCGCTGATGGGCGCCGGCTGGAAGATCGAGTACGAATGGCCGGTCGAGGAGCGGCTGACGCGCTTGCGCGAGATGGGCGTACGGCGTTTCCCGGCCCTGGCGTACGCACACAAGCCGGACATGGCGCGTGACCTCAACGCCTGGACCCTCGACTTCGCCCGCCGCAACCCCGACTGCCTGCCGTCGGCGACGTTCTACCCCGAGCCTGGCGTCGCGGACTACGTGCGCGCGGCGCTGGCGGAGGGCGTCAAGATCTTCAAGGTGCACCTCCAGGTCGGCGGCTTCGACCCGGCCGCGCCGGAGCTGGCCGGGGTCTGGGGGCTGCTGGCGGAGTCGGGCGTGCCCGTGGTCGTGCACGCCAGCTCGGTGCCCGTGCCCGGCGGCCACGTGGGGCCGGGGCCGATCGGCGCGGTGCTGGCCGCCCATCCCCGGCTGCGGGTGGTGATCGCGCACCTGGGCATGCCCGAGTACGAGCCGTTCTTCGAGCTGACCGTCCGCCATGAGCGGGTCGCGCTGGACACCACCATGGCCTTCACCGACTTCTCCGAGCGCGGCATGCCGTTTCCCGCCCGATTGCGCCCGGTTCTGCGTGATCTCGGACTTTCGGGGAAGGTGGTGCTCGGCAGCGATTTCCCGACGATCCCGTACCCCTACGCGCACCAGCTCGACGCCCTCGCCCGCCTGGATCTCGGCGAGGAGTGGCTGCGGGCCGTGTGCTGGGACAACGGTGCGGCCATGATTCGATAGCAAGGTGAACGATCGGCACGTGGCGCTCATCAGCGCCTTCTACGACGCTCTCGGCCGCGGGGACTTCGCGGCCATGGAGCGCTGCTATCACCCCGACGTCAGCTTCGGCGACCCCATCTTCCAGGAGGTCGAGGGCCGGGATCGGGTGATGGCGATGTGGCGGTTGCAGCTCGGCGTGCGCAACGGGCTGAGATCCGGCTACCGCGACGTCCAGGCCGACGAGTTCAGCGGCTCGGCCCACTGGACGGCCAGCTACACCTTCTCCAGCACCGGCCGGGCGGTCGTCAACGAGATCGACGCGCTGTTCAGGTTCGAGGACGACCTCATCGTCCGCCACCACGACGAGTTCGACTTCAGGCGCTGGTCCAGAATGGCTCTCGGCAGACCGCAGGGGCTGCTGTTCGGCTGGACGCCGATGTGGCGCAAGACCATCAGGGATCGGGCGACCCAGGAGCTCAACGGCTTCGCGGCGACCGGGCAGTCATCGCAGTAGACCGGAACGGAGGGGTGCATGGCCAGGGCGAAGGGGTTCAGGCGCAGCGGTGACAACCGCGAGGAGGCGCCGGAGCACTCGATGGACCCGCGTGCCACCGAGGAGCACCCCTATCGGCCCACCGTCATCGACAACGCGATCTACCAGAACGGCGAGCGGGTCGACAATCCCGGCTCGCTCGCCGACGCCTTCGAACGCCTCAAGCAGATGCCGGACAGCATGGCCTGGATCGGCCTCTACCGTCCGAAGGAATGGGAGCTGGTCAAGCTCGCCGAGGAGTTCGAGCTGCACGAGCTGGCGCTCGAGGACGCGATCGTCGGCTCCCAACGGGCCAAGGCCGACCGCTACGGCGACACCCTCTTCGTGGTGCTGCGCGCCGCCCGCTACCTCGACGACGTGGAGGAGGTGGCCTTCGGCGAGCTGCACGTCTTCATCGGCCCCAACTTCGTGATCACCGTGCGCCACGCCGAGGCACCCGACCTGCAGGGCGTGCGCAAGCGCATGGAGTCCGACCCCGAGCTGCTGCGTCAGGGCCCGCAGGCCGTCCTGTACGCCATCCTCGACGCCGTGGTCGACGGCTACGCCCCGGTGGTGGCCGGGCTGCAGAAGGACATCGAGGAGATCGAGGTCGAGGTCTTCAGCGGCGACCCCTCGGTGTCGCGGCGCGTCTACGAGCTGTCCGGCGAGGTGATCGAGTTCCAGCGGGCCACGGCGCCGCTGGTGGGTATGATCCACGCCTTCATCGCCGGAGCCGCCAAGTACGGCGTCAACGACGAACTGCAGAGCTACCTGCGGGACGTCGCCGACCACGCGATCACGGTGACCGAGCGCATCTCGGCCTTCCGCCAGATGTTGCAGAACATCCTGGTGGTCAACTCGACACTGGTGACCCAGGCCCAGAACGCGGAGATGGCCCGCATGACCGAGGCCAGCATCCAGCAGGGCGAGGAGGTCAAGAAGATCTCGGCGTGGGCGGCCATCCTGTTCGCGCCGACGCTGGTCGGGACCATCTACGGGATGAACTTCGACTTCATGCCCGAGACTCATTGGGTGTTCGGGTATCCGTTCGCGATCTTGTTGATGGCGGCGGTGTGCATGGTGCTCTACATGGTCTTCAAACGCCGCGACTGGCTGTAGGTGCGCTTGGCCTGGTGCGCTTGGCCTGGTGCGCTTGGCCTGGTGCGCTTGGTGCGGTTTGCTCGGCCGTGAGGTGGGTGACGGTCGGCTGGTCGTGGGGAGGCCGACCGGTGCGCTGTGGCGTGCTCGGGTGGTGCGGTTCTCCGGTCAGGGGGCTGGGCATCGGTGCGTGCGGTGTTGCTGGTGCACCCCCTGCCGGTAGGCCCGCTCGGTCCGCCGGGTGTCGTTGAAGCGTCCGATCTTGCCCGACCAGCCGACGAAGACCTGACCACGCCCGGCCGGCCTACGCCGAAATCTGGTCCGGTGAGACCGTCACCACCATTGCCGTGGTCGTCCCACCTGCGGCATCACCTCAGGTATTACCTGGGGCATCACCTGCGGCGAGCCGGTGATGACCGGCGACGCGCCGGGTCCACCCCTGCCGGGCCGCCTTCGCCGCCGCCATCGGCCGGCTCGCCGCCCGTCACCCACCGGTCCGGCCACACCGGGCGTCACCCAACGGCGAGAACGTGCAGGTGGGCGTTGCCGATGCCGCGTCCGCAACATCGGCCCTGTTGTCTGCGGCCGTGTGCGGGCCGGCCCTCACCAACCGCCGCGGAGACGCCACGGTTGCGGCCGGCCCGGATCATCGTCCCGGTCAGTAGGTCGCACTCGGCCAGGCCTGGCGCCTCGCAACGGGAGGCGCAGGAGCGGCGGGAGGGCCCGCTCGGGCCCGCCGGTCGCCGTGGCGATGCGCGCCGGTCCGCGCCACTGTTCCTGAAGGGCCGCAGGGTACGGTCGCCCCCTCCGGTGCAGCCATCAGGAACAGGCCCGCATGCCTCAGGCCCGCAGACGCCCGCAGACGCCCGCAGCCATGCTCGTCGAAGCCGCGTACCCCCGCCCACACCCCTGCTCCCCCTTTTCCCTCTCCCTCTCATTCAGCAAATACAACGACATCAAGCGCTTTTGCGCATTTACCGCCATAACCCTCCAATGCAATTCATCCCCATCAAAGCCGAATTGCGCGATGCCTCAATTTCCACTTCGCCTGCACCGACGCGGCGGGCTAATATTCATGGACCCACCCCTCCCCCAAGCGCAACGAAATCGGGTGATGATGGCGACGCAGCAAGAAATAACCGCCGCCCGGCGTCACATCGAACGACTGCGCGACGAACACGCCAACGACCTGACCGCACTCGTCCACCTGGTGGACGGCGGCGCGCTCAAGGGCCCGGCCGGTGACCGCCTCGCCGCCGACCTTCGCACCTGGGACCGCGGCTACAAAGACCTCTTCGCCCGGGCATTGAGGCTGCTCGACACGCTGCACCCGTCCGAGCCGGCCTCATGACCCCTCCCGTGGGCATCGACCCCGCCCTGATGACCCAGCTCATCAACGGCATGAAACGAGCAAGCCACACACTCCCCGACATCGGCCTCCAAGTCGAACGAACCCTCACCGACCTCGGCATATCCCTATGGGGGCCGGCCCACCTGTCATCCATAGGCCGCCAGCTGAACGACCGCGTCCCCACACTCCAGGGCCGTCTCGACCTCATCCTCGCCACCCCCGACCGACGTCTCGGCGAACGCGGCCTCCTCTGGGCGGATGAATCCCCATGGCTGTCGAAATCCCCCGCAGAAGGCACGACCGCCGCCACCGCACTGGCCGCGCGACTCCGTACGAAGATCGCATCCCATTCGCTCGACGCAGAATCCGTCGCCGAACTCGAACGCCACAAGAACGACCCGTTCTTCGCCGTGGCCTTCCTCACCCTGGTGCCGCCACGCGAACTCAAATCTCTCATCGCCCGTACATACTGCTCGGACCTCCCGCCCGGCGACCGCCCCCTCCTCTATGACACGGCCGTCCAGGACCGGTTCCTCACCATGCTCAGCACCCTGCTCGGCACCGCCTCCCACGGCGTCGGACGGATGCGCCTGGCCGCCGACTACGCCGACCGGCTGATCGAGGACATCGACCACCCCCAAGACGCGTTCGCCGTGAAGAGGCTCCTGCAGGACGGCGACTTCGACCACACCTTCCTGCTCACCCTGGTCCGCAAACTCCACGACAAGGACCTGGCCCATCCCCCCGACCTGTCCCTCCCCCGAGACCCCTGGACCCTCCCCGGCCCCAGAGACGTCTCCCCCGGCGACCTCAGCCCCATGGGCACCGCCCTGATCGCCCTAGCCCATCACCCCGCCGTCGCCCAGGACTTCTTCACCGACCCGGCCCGCAAACCCCTCGCCTACCTGATGCGCACCCACCCCTGGCTCGGCGACGCCGACGCCGACCTCGGCTGGGCCCTCCAGGCCGCCACCACGGAGTTCCGCGACCACGACCTGCCACCCGGCGGATCACGCGGCTACAAGTCCGCGCTGATCGCGTCCTGGGCGGTCCGCTTCTGGAGCGACCCCAAGGTCCAGTCCAACCTCCCCTCCACCCGCCCCCACCTCGGCACCCTCCTCAGCCAGTACATCGCCGACGTGCACCGCTCCGCACAGCTCTTCAGCAAGGAGGTACCCGGCGTTGTGAGCGGCCTCGATCCCGACAAGGATCTGCATGGCTGGAAGCCTTACGGTTCAAGGTTCGACGCGGATGAGGCCAAGAAGGCCATGGCTTGGGCCTTCGAAGACGACGAAACCTTCAAAGCCGTCACCGCCGCACATGGTTTGTACGCCGCCAGAATGCTGGACGAGCTCGCGGCCAAGGTGGCCACAGAGGTTGAGCGCGGCTTCACGGCATGGCAAGAGGTACATCCAGAGGCAACACGGCAGCAGCGCGACAACATGCGCCAGGACATCTTGGAGGAGCGCATGGTGCGCAGCGGAGGGGCAGAGTTCGCCGCAGCTACGGGCAGTCTCGGCGTAACCACGTGGATAATCACCAACAGCGCCAACATTTCGTCAATTGCGAAGGCGAAAGCGGACGACATTCGCCTGGGTATCTTCAAGAAGCTGACCGAGCAGGTCGTTGGACTGCTCCCGATGCCATCGGGAAAGTTCGTCGGACTTATGGCCGACACTGCTAAAGGATTCATCTTCGACAAGGTTTCGCCGACTCATGAGGAGCAGGCCCGTTTGGACGCGGACACTGCGCTGGGCGCGACCAAGCATATGTTCACCGATCTGACGGCATCCGTCATGATGCGCCATGGTTTGTTCGGAGAACCGTTCGCTCAGACACATCCGTATTACTTCAAGGATTTCTCTCCTGGAGCGCCAGGTCACTTCATCGAAGATGGTGCCATCAAACCTTGGGGCGAGATGAACGCCGATCAACGTTCCGCCTACGAGGAGTGGCTGTCACTGCACGTGACCGGCCGCGTCTTCGGCACGCCCGATGATGCCGTCGCACTCAGTTTTAAAGAGGCGGAAAAGCACTATGCCGGAGATGGCTCATGAGAAGGCAATCGTCTCTCGTATCCACTGTCGCCCTGCTCACCCTCGTGATGGCATGCTCCTCGTCACCCGATTCGACTCCGGACACCAGGCCCTTGGGCAACGTTACCGCCAACCCGCGAGAGTGTGACCTGATCTCCTCGAATGCCATCCAGATCGCCACCGGCTTCAGGGATTACCGGGCCGTCGGTACGAGAATGAGCGAAGGGCGGTTCGCATCCTGCTCGGTTGCTGATGATCTTGGCTCGGAAGGCAAGTTGGGATTGGTGATCAGAGTCCATGAACCGTCTCCAGTCAGCCCCGAAGGACTGGAGAACACGAAAGTGACCACAGGAGGACATGACCTTCCTGGTCGGCTGAGGCCCGGATTCGCGTCACGACGTAAGGATGCCACCGGCCAACTGGTCGCTTTCGTCTACGGCTGGACACCTGACTACCGGCACCTTCTCAGCATCGAGGTGACGGCAGGGGCGCCGGGGAGGGATTCATTGGCGGATGCGGTGGAGTTTTTTCGGCAGCTCAAGCCGATTTTGCTTGTCCCGGCCTGATGGGGGGCGCCGCCTTGGGGGCCTCGGTGGGAGGGCTCATGGGGGGCAGGTGGGGAAGTCGGTCAGGTGGGGTTCGGCTTCGGTTATGGATTGGCGGAGGTCGGTGAGGAGGGAGGGGAGGCGGGCGGGGGTGTAGCGGGCTGAGGGGATCGAGATGGAGAAGGCTCCTACGGGGGTGCCGCGGCCGTTGCGCAGCGCTGCTCCGATGGCCGAGACGCCCTTTTCGGTGCCGTCGAGGTTGAGGGCGTAGCCGCGGGGGCGGATCTCGTCGAGTTCGCGGAGCAGGGACGTTCGTTCGTGGTCGGGCAGGTCCGGGTAGAGGTCGGCGAGTTGGTCGCTCGGCAGCGCGGACAGCAGGACCTTGCCGCCGGAGGCGCGGTGGGCGGGCAGGATCGTCCCGCGGCGGTCGCCGACGTACAGGATCTGCGGGGACTCGATGCTGTCCAGGAAGCGTACTTCGGCGCCTACTCTGACCATGAGGTTCACGGTCTCCTGGACGCGGGCGCACAGGCCCTCCATGGCGGGCCGGACGCGGGCGCGCAACTCGCGCAGGGCCGAGCCGCCGCCGTCGCCCGCGGCCGAGGCGAGGAAGGGGCCCGGCAGGTACGCGTGGTGCTCGTCCTGGACGGCGAAGTCGCGATAGACCAGCATCGCCAGCAGGCGGTGCGCGGTCGAGCGGGCGATGCCGAGTTCCTTGGCGACGTCGGTGACCTTGAGTCGTCCTTGGTCGCGCAGCATGTGGAGGAGCAGCAGCACGTTGTCGACCGAGCCCAGGGGGTACGCGGGCTTGTTCTTCACAGCAGAACGCTAGTGCAGTATGCGGAATTACTCCCTAGCGTGGGGCAGCATGAACCCGGAGGAGAGGCTGGGTGCGGGCTTCGCCGTCGAGCGTCTGATCCCGTTCTGGGCCCAGGTCGGCGACTTGATGTTCGTACGTCCCAGCTCTGGGGGCCGCAGGCTTGGGCGGGAGTGGAAGACGTTCCATCCGCCGGGCGGACGGGCGGGTGAGCTCGGCTCGGTTGGCGGGGGCGGGGAGCGGCGGGCCGGCGCGTCGGCTGATCTCGGCCTGGGCGGGTTGCCGTACGCGATCCTGATCTTCTGGGCCGGCGTGCGGTGCCAGGCCCGCGCGAGGTCGCGCCCGAGCATCGCTCGCCCCCGGAACGCCTTCCGCCTCGTGGGGGGACGGATAGGCGTGAGAACGGTCGTGATCGTCGACGGCGGGTCGGTTGTGGTGCGGCGCGGCGGCTTCCTGGTTCGCGCCCGGCCGGCGGTTCCCGCGCCGCCACAGCACCATGGGCGCCCCCATGGTGGGGATCGACGGGCTCGGCATCCCATTTGTGCACCACGCGTCGTTCTTTGTGCTCGGATCGGAGCAGGTGAGCGACGCCTCGATGTCGGATGTGTCGCGGTCCGAGCGGTTGCGGGCATGTCCGGAGCTGCGGGTGGTGTCGGTGCGTTGGGCGGGTCTGCGGCTCCGGGCCGTTTCAAGGCTCGGTGCGGGTCCGGGGCTGCGGGCGGTGTCGGGGCTCGGGGCGTGTCTCGGCTTGCTGATCGTCGGCTGTCGCTGGGAGCGCGCCTGCCGGGCTCTGGGCGAGGGGCTGCTGGGTGTGGCCGGGTTGGGGATGTGGTTGCCCGGTTCGGGGAATCGGCGGTCGGCGGGGTCGGCTGCCGTCGGTTGGGGCCGAGCTCTGCCGGCTGCGGGACGGGGTGACGACCGTCGCGGGTGGGGGTTGGGGTTGGGTTGCGAGGGGTTCGGCGGCGGGGGTTGGTCACGTTGGACGGCGGTGAGCGTGTTCTGTCGCGTGGTGATCTCGTCGTCGTGGTGGTGGTCGTCTTCAGTTGTTTGTTTTCCGGCACGCCCGTTTGAGGGCTTGGATCAGTTTCGAGAGGGGCTCGTGTGAAGCTCGCGACGCTGCGACTGCCGCGCCGTACGGCCGCCGTCCGGATCGACGGGGAGCATGCCGTGGAGGTCGGGGCGCCCGACGTCGGGATGTTGCTGGCCGACCCGCGCTGGCGGGAGGTGGCGGCCGCGGCGGACGGCGCGCGGCATCCGTTGTCCACGGCCGACCTGGCGCCCGTGGTGCCGGTGCCGGGGAAGATCATCTGTGTCGGGCTCAACTACCGTGACCACATCCTGGAGATGGGACGGGAGCTGCCGCGGTACCCGACGGTGTTCGCGAAGTTCGCCGAGGCGCTGATCGGGCCGTACGACGACATCGAGTTGCCGGCGGTCTCGGAGGCGATGGACTGGGAGGGCGAGCTGGCCGTGATCATCGGGGCCGAGGTGCGCGGTGCCTCGCGGGAGGAGGCCGAGGCGGCCATCGCCGGGTACTCGGTGCTCAACGACGTGACGGCCAGGGACTACCAGAACCGTACGGCGCAGTGGCTGCAGGGCAAGACGTTCGAGGGGACGACGCCGTTCGGGCCCTTCCTGGTCACGCCGGACGAGATCGGCGGGGCGATGACCCTGCAGTGCGAGGTGGACGGGGAGGTCGTGCAGCAGGCGGACACGTCCGGTCTGGTGTTCCCGCCGGCCGAGCTGATCGTGTACCTGTCGGAGATCCTCACGCTGCGGCCGGGCGACGTCATCGCGACCGGCACGCCCGGAGGCGTGGGGCACGCCCGTAGGCCGCCCCGGTATCTGGCGGACGGGAGCAAGGTCGTCACGCGAATCGCCGGGGTCGGTGAGCTGGTGAACACGGCGCGACGCCTTGTCTGACCTGTTCATGCTGGATGGTGGCACCGCTGTTTCCTGGACCGGTTGCGTGTGGCCGACCTCGATCGGCTCTCGGGCTGAGGCGTTGCCGCGCACGTGGCCGTCCCGTACCTCGATGGACGGGGCGGTGCGTGGCTGCCGACGCGAACCGCGCCGGGGCGGCGCTCAGGGGATGGCCGCGGGGCGGTGGGTGGCGCGGGTGCGCACCGCGAAGGGGCGGGACGCCGCCGACACGTAGGGGCAGGGCGTCGCCGCCGCATGGGGGCGGCGACATGACCGCTGAAGAGGTGGTGTGGCTGCGGGTGTGGGAGGTGTCCGTGCATGGGTCGACTTCGGCGGTCGATGCGAGGGGTTCGGACGCGACGGCCGCCTCCCCCTCCGCGACGCCGCGCGTTCGATGCCGCAGCACCTATCCGTCTGGTCGTCGAGGGAGCGTACGAGCTGGTCCTCCAGGCGCTCGCCAGTGGACGGCGCGGGCCCATGCGTGACGAACCGTTCAGGGCCGGGGACCCGCGTTCCGCTCGGCCGGCTCTACGGCAGGTGAAGGCGTTCGAGGTCGGGATCGGCCGTCCCCGGCACGACGGCGGTCAGCACGTCGGACGCCTTCCCTGACGTGACCGTCACCGCCTCCTCGGCGCGCAGGTAGCCGGAGGAGACGGTGGCCGTCCCCACCTCCATCCCCGTCGCGGGCCACTGCAGCAGCGTGACCCGCCAGTCGCCGTCGCCGAGCACCACGGCGCCCGCCCGCCGCTCGACCACCCGCAGCGCGGGGTCGAAGTGCCACAGGCTGCGCAGCGTCCCGGACGGCACCGAGTCGCGTACGGCCATCACGTCGTCGCCGTGCCCGACCAGGACGCGGCGGGTCCTGGTCACCCCGTAGGCGTCGTCGGCCAGCTCGAACACCTGACGTTCCGGGCCGAGGTCGGCGCTCAGCAGGTGGGTGTCCGTGCCGGGACGGAAGTCCCCGTCCGGGATCGGCACGTTGTGGGCCTGCGGGGTACGGGTCCAGGCGGCGTAGTCGGTCCGCTCGTAGGAGTGGAACCCGGCCTCGACCAGGATGCGGCGGCCCTGGGCGGAGTAGGTGACGCCGAGGTGGTCCTCGTGGCCGTGCAGGCGGCGGCCGGGGCCGAACCTGATCGAGTAGTGGGCCGAGCGCGGGTCGTCCCAGGCGGTCCGGCCGAAGACGTAGCCGGCGTCGAAGACCCGTACGAGGGGGCCGTCGTGGGGGAAGCCGGCGGCGCGGGTGCCGGCCGGGCTGTCGCCGATGGGGGTCAGGCAGCCGTCGGGCTGGGTGGCGTGCGCGACGTAGCTCTCCAGGGCGGTTCTGCGGTCGGTGAGGCGGGTGGGGGGCTGGGCGCCGCTCTCGCTGATGGCGCGCAGGGCCACGCCGAGGCGGCGGTGCACGTACAGGCCGTAGCGGGGGGCCTGCTCGTGCAGGACGCCCTGGGCGTCGACGGCCAGCTCGGCCGAGCCGGTCATCCTGCGTACGGCCAGGTCGCGCCACCTGGCGCGGCCGAGGCGGCAGGCGATGACCAGCAGCCCGATGTCCTGGTCCAGGCCGTGGTTGTGGCCCGCGCGGTAGAGCGCGGGGTCGGCCAGGATCTCGCCGTGCTCGGCCAGGCTCTCCCACAGCAGCGGGGTGCGTACGTGCTCGCTCAGGCAGACCAGCACGGGGGCGCGCAGCGCGACGGCGTGCTCGGCCCACGCCCACTCGCTCACCTCGCGCCCGCCGCGCGGGTTCCGGCTGATCCACTGCGCGGTCACGTCGGCGGCGCGCTCCAGGTACGCCCGTTCGCCGGTGCGCTCGTACGCGGTGACCAGGCGGCCGGCCCAGCGCAGCGTGTGCAGGTTCAGCGACCAGGAGCGGTTGCCGTACGGGTCGGCGGTCCAGTCGATCTCCGTGCCGAGGTCGGCGGGCGGCAGGCCGGCGAACCTGACACGTCCGTCCATCACCTCCGCCACGTCGGCGGCGGGGAACTGGTCGCTCAGGCAGATGGCCCTGCCGGTGGTCGTGCGGGCACGCCAGAACACGTCGCGGCTCCTGTTTTCGGGCGCGCCGAACTCGCCGCGTGGCGGGTCACGCACCTGTCGAGGGTGGGATCAGTGCAGGTCGGGGGCCTGGTCGGTCCAGCCCGCCGTGAGGACGATCTGCGAGCCGCCCGTCCCGCCCGTGTCGGTGCCGGCGAGGACCTGGGAGGTGGCCGGATCGATGATCAACGTCCGCCGGACTCCGGCGGGGAGCGGATAGCTGAACGCCTCGCCGGAGCGTCCCCTGGGGTCGGCGCGGCGTCCCAGGTAGCGGACGTCGGGCAGGTCGGCGAGCGCCCGGTAGGCGGCGGCGCGGACGGCGGGCGGTGACGGCTTGCTCCACAGCAGGCCGCTGAGCGCGTCGGCCAGCAGGTCCGACGAGCCGGTGGGCAACATCGAGGCGACCCGTTCCCTGAGGGCCACGGGGTCGTCGGGCAGCTGCTGGATCTGCCGGAACGTCAGGTCGCGGCCCGCCATGCTGAACGGCGCCCGGCCGGTCACGGGCACGGCACGCCCCGCACAACTCCCCTCGGCGGCCGAACGCGAGGTGCAGGTCCAGGCTTGGCCGGTTCTGGTGGCCCAGAGCTCGGTCAGGCGGTCGCCGTCGTGCAGCCGGCTGATGTGCCAGTAGGCGGCCTGCTGCCCGGAGGCCGCCGTACTGGCCGCCGCGAGCAGGATCGAGCGGCCCGGCGCGGCGGACGGCGTGCCCCGGACCAGCATGAGCGCCACGGCGAGTGCGGCGGCCGTGGCCAGGGACAGCGCCGACAGCCGGGCCAGGCGCCTGCGGCGGCGCGCGGCCGCCACTCGCCGCCACACCCTGGCCTGGGCGTAGGGTGCGGGCGCCGGATGCCCGTACAGGTCACGAACGGCCCCCAGGTCGTCGGGCGCGGGGGGCGGGGTGGGGGTGCGGAGGTGGGGGTCAGGCATGGGTGGCCTCCTCCAGGACGTGGGTGCCGAGCCGGCCGCGCAGCTTCCTGCGGGCGCGGCTGAGGCGTGACCCGACGGTCCCGTACGGGATGCCGAGCGCGGTGGCGATCTCGTCGTGGCTCAGCCCGGCGAGCGCGACGAGCAGCAGCACGTCGCGGTCGCGCCGGTCGAGCTCGGCCAGGGCGGCGGCCAGGTTCGGGCGCAGGCTCTGGGCGCTGACCCGCAGGGCGACGGCTTCCTCGTGGCCGGGCGCGTCGGCGTCGGGACCGCACCGGCCGAGTGCCCGCAGGGTGCGGGCCTCCAGTCTGCGCTGCTTGCCGATGAGGTTCGTGGCGATGCCGTAGAGCCAGGCGCGTACGCCCGCCCGCGACGGGTCGTAGTGAGCGCGCTTGCGGAAGGCCGTCAGGAAGGTCTCGGCGACGATGTCCTCGGCGTGGTCGGGGCCGAGCCGCTGGGCGACGTAGGCGTGGATCTCGCCGAAGTACTGGTCGAACACCTCCTCGAAGCGCTCGTCGAGCGTGCGCTCGCCGGGTGCGCGGGCGGCCCACGGCACCGCCGTCGCGATGGTCTCCCCCGTCATGTCCAGCCTCCGTGCGTCAAGTGGTTCATCTCTTATCACCCGACGCGCCGGATCACTTTCACGAAAGTTCGGCGAGGAAGCGGCGGATGTCCGCGATCTCGTCCTGGACCGGGCCCTCGGGCAGCTCGTCGAACGGCTGCACGCTCACCTGCGCCCCCTTCCTGGACCACACGCCCCTGACCATCCCGCCGGCCAGCACGACCGGCCGCAGGACGCCGCCGCCGGGGAACACCTTCGCGGCGTGCTCGGGGGCCAGGACGCCGTCCCTGCCGCGCCAGCCCATCAGGTACTCGTCGAAGGCGGGCGCGAGGCGCAGCACGGGCTCGCCCGGCTCGGGCGGGTCCTGGGCGGCGCTCGTCCGCCAGGCCGTGCGGGCCTCGCCGAGCGGCAGGCCCGACCAGGCGGCCAGGTCCTCGGGGGTCGCCGGGTGGTGGGCGCGCCGGTAGCGCACGGCCAGCTCCTTCAGCGCCTTCCCGCGGTCGGGCTCGGGGACGACGGGCGCGCCGAGCCAGTCGCCCGCGTGCACGTACGTCGGCTTGCCCGCCCGGGACGGGCCGAGCACGGCCAGGCCGTGATGGGCGGCCAGGGCCATCAGGTGCACGACGCCCTGGCCTCGGGCCCGTCCGGCGAGGCGCTCCTCAAGCTGGGCCTTGGTCAGCGGGCCCTGGCCGGCCAGGGCCCGCTCGGCGAGCGGGAGCAGGTCGTCGCCCGTGACGCCCTCCTGGCGCAGGCGGCGCAGGGCATTGGTGTCGCTGCTGGTGAGGGTGTGGATCCAGGGGAGGTCGTCGGCGTGCACGAAGTGCAGCGTGCCGCGCGGGCCCCACGTCCTGACGATCTCGCGGGCCTGCCAGGCATCCTTGACGGCGGACGGCGTGAGGGTGGCCGAGCGGGCGCGGAAGGCCAGCAGGGCGGAGGGCACGTCCTGGGCCTGGATCGCGGTCAGGTGCCTGACGACGTCGGCCGCGGCGAGGCCGGGCGGGCGGTGCAGGAGCTGGGCCTCGGCGCTTCTCATGGTCTGGATCATCGCAGGAGGAGGCGGTCGCGCAGGCGGGTGGGGAGGGGGGTGCGCGACCGGGCGGCCCGGCGGACGGCGTCGCTGTGGTCCCATGCGCGGGCGGCGTCGGCGTCGGTGACGTCGTCGGGGGCGTACCGGACGAAGTTCGAAATTTCGGCCAACGGCCTGAGATAGGGGGTGATGTCGGGTGGTTGGCCGGTCAGGACGTCCTCGGCAGTCAGCGTCCGCCTGCCGCCCAGCCGCAGGTCGTCGCAGGTCTGCCGCCAGGCGCCGAGCACGCGTTCACCGGGCGCTCCACCGCTCCGCCTGGACCGCCTGCGCCACCAGGGCAGCACGGCGGCCGTCACCACGTACGCCACCAGCAGGCCCCCGCCCACGGCGGCGCCGAGCACCCAGGGGGACGGCCCGCCGCCGGGCCGGACGTCCTCGCTGCGAGCCTTCGGCCGCGACGTGCCGGACCGGTCGCCGTCCCCACGCGTGAACTCGCCTTCCAGCTGCTCGCTCTCCTCGATCGCCGAGGAGACGACGTCGTGATCGTCCTTGGCGCCGCTGCGGCCCGGCGTGGGGTAGAACGGCCGCCAGCCCAGCTTTTCGAACTTGATCTCCGCCCAGGCCATGACGTGCCCCGACTTGACGCGATAGATCCCCCCGGACGCCTGCCCCGGCCGGAAGCCCACCACCACCCGCGACGGCAGCCCGAGCGTCCTGGCCATGAGCGCGAACGTCGCCGCGAACTGCTCCGACGTGCCCCGGTGCGTGGTCCGCAGGAAGAACTCCAGGCCCTTGAGCGAGTGACCGGGCGGCGCGGTGACGTCGTAGGAGGCGCTGGTGCGCAGGTAGCTCTGCAACCGGTACGCCTGCTTGATCGGCGCGTCCGCCCCCTTGGTCGCCTCCTGCGCGAGCTCGCGGAACAGCGCCTCCTGCGGCCCCGGCGGGAACGCGGTCAGCTCGGGGTCGTCGTGCGCCGGGGTGGCCGCCAGCAGGTCTTCCTTGGACGGCTGCGGCACCTTCGAGGTCACCTCGTAGGTGAAGCCCTTGCCGGGGCTCGGGCCCGTCCCCGGGGCGGGGTCGGCCAGCAGGGCGCCGCTCCGCGGGTCGGTGGCCAGCCCGCGTACCCCGGTGACCTCGACCGGCCGTTCGGCGGCGGGCAGCCACGTCCCCGGCAGCCCGGCGAAGGTCACCCGCTGGCGTACGAGCCGCGCGGCCCCCGTCCACTCGCCCTCGGGGATCCGGCCGCCCGTGGGCTGGAAGCGGGCCCCGGACGTCCAGCGCACGCCGTCGTAGCGGTCGAGCACGGCCAGCCGCCAGTTGAGCGGTTTGTCCGCCCTGACGGTGAACAGTTCCCTGTCGGGGATCTGCAGCCAGCCCGACACGCGGTCCAGCGGGCTGACGCTGTCCACCCGCCGGGGCGGCGGCAGGTCCGCGTCCTGCCTCGGGTCGTACGGCTGCGCCGCCACGGGCAGCAGCGGGCCCAGCACCAGGGCCAGGGCCGCCAGCGCGGCGGCGACCGGCAGGCCGCCGAGCAGCCAGAGCGGTGAGCGGTCGTCGCGGATCAGGGCGAGGGCCGCGACGAGCACGAACAGGGCGGCGGCGACCGGCAGGTTCGAGCCCTCGCCGTGCACGCCGAGCAGCAGCGCGGCGGCGTACACCGCCAGGGCGGGGACGGCGGCGGCGATCCTCGTGCGGGTACGGGTGAGGGTCTCGGCGCCGATGACGGCGGCTGCCCAGACGAGCGTGTGCACGAGGACGAGCAGGCGTGGCTCGGGCTGGGCGGGGAGCAGAGTGGTGAGCAGCGCCTGCCAGGCGTTGGCCACGTCGGCGAGCACACCGGGGGCCAGGCCGTGGTAGAGCGGGATCGTCCCGGCGAACCAGGCGACGAGGTCGAGAGCGAGCGCCAGCCACAGGGGGCGTCGCGCGGTGAGCGCCGCCACCAGGGCCGGGGCGACGGCCGCGGGGACGACGGCGAGCAGCAGGTCGCCGCCGGGGAAGACCCGGTGAAACCCCCACCCGGCGACCCCGCAGACCGCGGCCACCACCCCAAGCCCGACACCCCCACGCCACCTCACCCCGGACGCGAAAGCAACGGACCCGGAAGCAACGGACGCAGAAGCAACAGGCGCGGAGACGACAGGCGCGGGGGATTCGGGGGTTCTGGTGCGGTGTGCCCTCGGCGCGGGGCCCGGGGGTGTCATCGGGAGGTCCAGGCGAAGGGGAGGGTGGCGAGGTCGGTGAGGGGGATGACCGTGACGCCGGGCGCGACCGCCGTACCCGGCCCGGTGTGGACGCAGATGACCCGGTCGAACCGCCGCCGGACGCCGGCCGCCCGTCCCACCTCGGCCGCGTCACCGGTGACCAGCACCAGCGACCCGCCCCCACGCGCCACCCGCATCGTCTCCGCCACGCCCGCCGGGCCGGGCCGGGCGAGGGCGAGCCGGTCGAGGATCGTGTCGGGATCGGCCTTGGCGTCGGTCGCGACCCCCTCTCCGGCCTGCACCCGCACCGGGAACCCCGCGCGGGCCGCCGCCACCGCCACGGACGCCGCCGCGTCCACCGCCAGTTCCGTCAGCTCCCGCGTGTCCAGGACGACGGTCGTGGTGGGCAGGCTCGCGTCGATGAGCTGGCGGACCATCAGCGTGCCGGTCCTGGCGCTGGAGCGCCAGTGGACGTGCCGCAGGTCGTCGCCCACGACGTACTCGCGCAGGGTGTGGAAGGTGACCGTGCCGCTGGGGGCGTTGTCGCTGGTGGGCCCCTCCAGGTGGTGGGCCTTGCCGGACGGCGGCACGGGCAGCGCGACGGTGCGCGGGCGGACGAGGAGGGTGACGGCGTCGCCGTACCGGCGCACCCGGCGCGTGAGGCCGAACGGGTCGGCCCGGACCAGCAGCAGCGGCCCGACCGGGATCTCCCCGCGCACGTCGGTGGGCAGCGGGTACGACACCGTGCGCGCGGCGTTCCTGGGCAGCCGCGGCAGGCCGATCAGGTGCTCCGACGCCCCGACGCGGTCCTGGACGCGCAGCCCCGACAGGCCGCGCCGGCCCCGGTTGACCACGTGCAGCACGGCGACCGCCGCCTCGCCCCGCGGCACCTTGAGCGGCGTCACCTCGCGTCGCACCTCCAGGTCGGGCGCGGGGGCCGTCCAGGCGAGCGCGGCGGCCAGCGCGAGCACGCCGCCGGTGGCGAGCACGACCGGCTCGGGGTAGCCCAGCGCGAACCCCGCCGCGTAGAGCGCCGCCGAGCCCGCGAGCGTGGCCCACCCGAGCGGGGTGAACAGGGCCGTGAGCCGCATCTACGCCGCCTGCGGCACCGGCGTCCCGGCGAGGATCTCGCCGAGCGCCGACGCTGCGCCGACCTCGCGCAGCTCGGCCTCGGGCGTCAGGATCAGCCGGTGGGCCAGCACCGGGACGGCCAGCGCCTTGACGTCCTCGGGCACCACGTAGTGCCGTCCGGCGGCGGCCGCCTTGACGCGGGCGGCGCGCAGCAGCGCGAGGCTGCCCCGCGGGCTCGCGCCCAGCCGCAGGTGCGGGCTGGTACGGGTGGCCCCGCACAGCCCGACGATGTAGTCGTAGACGGGGTCGGCCACGTGGATGCGGGAGGCGAAGTCGATCATCCCGGCCACGTCCGTCGCCCGCGCCACCACCGGCAGCCGTTCGACCTGCGGCCCGGTCGGCCCGCCCTTGAGCACCTCGACCTCCGACACGTGGTCGGGGTACCCGACGGAGATCTTCATCAGGAACCGGTCGAGCTGGGCCTCGGGCAGCGGGTACGTGCCGTCCATGTCCACCGGGTTCTGCGTGGCCACCACCAGGAACGGCCGCGGCACCGGGTGCGGCTCGGCGTCCACCGTGACGCGGCGCTCCTCCATGACCTCCAGCAGGGCCGACTGGGTCTTGGGCGAGGCCCGGTTGATCTCGTCGGCGAGCACGATGTTGGCGAACACCGGCCCCTGGTGGAACTCGAACCTCTGGTGCGCCTGGTTGAAGATGGACACGCCGGTGATGTCGCTGGGCAGCAGGTCGGGGGTGAACTGGATGCGCCGCCACTCGGCGTCCACGCTGGCGGCGATCGAGCGGGCCAGGGTGGTCTTGCCGGTGCCGGGGACGTCCTCGATGAGCAGGTGGCCCTCGGCGAACAGGCAGATCAGGGCCAGTTCAATGGCCTCGTGCTTGCCGCGGATGACGCGTTCGATGTTGCCGGCCAGGAGCTGGAACCGCTGGGCGAACTGGCCCGCCATGGCGGCGGACTGTTGCGGCGGGGGTTGCTGCGGGTGGGCGTGGGCGGTCTGCTCGAACTGGTCCTGGTAGTTGTACTGGGTCAACCGAGTCCCCCTCCTCAGTCGGTGCACTCGAAGAGCGGTGGCGCCGGGAACGAGCCGCGGGGCGTGGTCATGAGCGTCTCGCTCAGGTAGGCCACACCGCCGTTCCACTCGATCCTGTTCCAGACGACGCTGGTCTCCTTGCTCTCGTCCTCGGTCACGCTCTGGCCCTTGACCTGGCAGATGACGGTGATCGTGAGGTACTGCCCCTTGGGGATGCGGCCCGCCTCGCCGGTCTTCGTCGCGGCGGGGCGGACCAGCGTGTCCACCACGTTGTTGTTGGCGTTCTTGTACTGCCGCCTCGGATAGGCCAGGTCCACGTCGGCGGTGGCGACGTCGGGGCTCTCCCCGGCCGCGTTCGCGGCCTTGAGCCTGAAGGAGTACTTCGCGTTGTTCTTCAGCCCGTCCACGGTGAACGACGTGCCCTTGATCGCGTCGTTCGCGGCCCCGCCGCTGAGCTGGTACGTCACGTCCGGATCGCCGTTCTCGGGGGCGTTCCAGGTCAGCTCGGCGCCCCGGTTCCTGGGCTTGGCGGCGAAGTTCGACGGCGCGCCCGGCGCCACGCACGGCCTGGCCCCGGCGCTCTGCTCCGACTCCACCTCGCCGCCCTTCCAGTGGGCGACGACGACGAAGGTGTACTCCCGCGCGCAGTCCCCGCCGGTGAACTCGAACTGGAAGGGCCCGTCGCCGGCCACCGACTCCGGTTCCGGCCGTCCCTCGCCGGACGCCTTGAGCGTGTAGCGCTCGACCTCGCCGCCGGCGGACGGGCTGAAGGTGACGATCACCCGGCCGGGGCCCGACCGCGCGGTGACCGCGCCGGGCGCGCCGGGCGCGGTGCCGGTGGTGGGCGTCGGTGTGGACGTCGGGGTCGGGGTGGGGGTCGGCGGGGCCGTCCTGGCCGGGCGGCGGGGCCGTTCGGCGTCCTTCGTCCTGGTCGGGTCGGGTTCGCTGGTCTCGGGCGGGTCGTCCGGCGGCGGCGGATCGGTGTTCGTGGGGTCGGGGCGCGGGGTCTGCTTGGGCTTGGGGGTGTTGGTCGGCCCCGGTACGTCGGAGTCGTCCTTGTCCACGTCGTGCTTGCGGCCCTCGGGGTCGATGACCACGGCCTTGTCGCCGTTCTCGTCGTTGGCCCAGAGCAGGCCGTCCTTGACGAACACGTCCACCGGGCCCGGCCGGTCCGCCACCTGGAGCGTGGTGGGCTGCCCGCCGGCGGCGCTGTCCCAGACGATCAGCGCGCCCCGGCCCTTGTCCGGTACGTACACCTTCGCCCCCAGCACCTGCGGCACCCCGAGCCCCGCGGGGTCGTCGATCGCGAACTTGGTGCTGAGGACGGCGTTCGAGGAGGTGTCGATCACGACGAGCAGCCCCGAGCCGCCCGGCGTCAGCACCGGGACGAGCGGGCCCTCGGTCGTGGCCGGGGTGAGCACGCCGCCCTTGGCCGCCCGCGCGACCTCCTTGGGCAGGGCGATCTCGCCGACGCCGCCGTCCGAGCCGATGGTGACGGCGGTGGCCGCCCGCGTGTTGACCACGACGGGCAGGCCGCCGGCGATGGTGACGGCCAGTTCCTCGCCCGGTTCGCCCACCTTGACGGGGGTCGCGGCGACGCCGCCGGACACCGGCACGACCTCGCCCCTGGCGGTCACCGGCACCCACAGCCGGCCGCCGCCGTCGATGCGGGCCGCGCCGAGCGGTCCCGGCAGCGTGATCGGCGCGCCCACGGCGTTCAGCGTGACCGGGTCGATGCGCTGGACGCGGCCCGCCGCCGGATCGACGGCGTACGCGGTGCCGCCGGAGACGGCGAGCTGCATCCCGGCCGCGCCGAGGTCACGGGTCTGGGTGACGGTGAGCTGGCTGGGCTCGACCCGGCTGACGAAGCCGGTGCGGTCGTCGACGAGCAGCACGTTCGTGCCGTCCTGGACGACGCGCAGCCGTTTGCCGGCCTTGTCGTCGAGGTAGCCGTCCACCTCGCCGGACAGGCCGTTGACGTGCACGACCTTGCCCCGGGCCGTGGTCCACAGCCACGCGCCGACGTCGGCCAGCTTGGGATTGGCGCTGGAGACGCCCACGCCGAACCACGCCGCCGCGGCCACCAGGACCACGGCCGCTCCCCCGGCTATCAAGGCCGTCGCCCGGTCACCTCGGAGCACACGGATGGACAACCGTCACTCACCCCGTATGTACGATCACAGAGAGTTTGCCCCGCTTTTACCGGGGATCACCCTAGCGGGCAGGAGTCCCATCTGCGCCCGTACCGACTGGTAGCCCGCGTCGGGTTCCGAGTCTGTCGGTGTGAAGCCGTACCTTAGTGCGCGTGTCCGAACAGCCCCTGACCCTCGACGCCGCCCTCTCCGAGGAGGCGGTCCTGTCGACCTACCGCCGCATGTTCGCCGCGCTGGCCCGTGACAGCGGCGCGGTGGTCGACGACCCCGCCCTGGTCGACATCGCCGAGACGCTGTTCGCGGCGTTCGCCGAGGCGGGCGAGGAGTGGCTGACGCACGAGCAGATGCGCTTCGCCTGCCGGGCCTACCCGAGCGACCAGTTCGACAACCGCCTGCGGGTGCTCAAGGGGCTCGGCGCGATCCGCGAGGTGTTCCCCAAGCCCAACCAGCTCCGCTACCGCGCCTCGTTCACCAGCGTGGTCGGCCTGATGTTCATCCGCCGCATGATGGACGACGGCGGCCAGTCCGAGATGCACCGCCTGCTCGCCCTGGAAGACCTCAACGTCGCCGACCCCCGCACCACGATGGAGGAGGCCCGGCAGAGCGCGGTCAACCTGGCCCGCGCGTTCCGCCTGTGGGCCCTGGAGCTGATCACGCTGACCACGGGCACGATCGAGGAGCTGCGCGAGCAGGCCCCCAAGCTGTGGGGCACCGAGGAGATCGCCCGGCGCGCCCAGGGCCTCCACGGCACGATCCTGACCCGCTGGCCCGAGCTCGACCGGGTCTGCACCGACCTGCGCGCGTCCATCTACTCCTACAGCGACGCCTCGCGCCGCGCCGCCGGCCGTCTGGCCGACTCGGCGGGTACCACCCGCAACCTGACGCTGCTGCCCACCGAGACGTGGCGCACGTTCTCCCAGACCGCCTCCAAGGAACGCCTGGCCTCGGTCCTCGACGGGTTCGTCTTCGACGCGCCCGCGCCGTGGCACGATCCGGCCGCCGTCGCGCGGGCGGTCGACGAGGCGCCGCGGCCGGCGCCCGTCCAGCCCACTCCCCCGCGTTCGGCACTGCCCGACCCCGGGCCGGAGGGCTCGCTCGACTCCTCGCCCGGGGCCGCCGTCGAGCGCCTCACCCAGGTGGCCGAGTCGCTGCTCGGCACGGCCTCGCGGGTCGCGCTGGCCGACGTGATCGGCTCCGACTGGCCCTCGGCCCGCCGCCTGCTCGCCGACCTGACCACCGCCGACCTGCGCCCCGAGCTGCCCTACCGGCTGGCCTGGTCCGACGGCCTGACCGTCGATCCCGACGGCGAGCCCGCGTGGCTCTCCCACGGCTACCTGGAGCGCACCTCATGACGTCCACCGGTTCTTCCGCGGGCCAGGCGCTCGCCCACGCGCGGGCGCGCTCCGGCGGGCCGCTGCGGCTGGGGGCCGGGGTGCCCGCGCCCGCCGGGATGACCCGGCTGACCCGTCCCGACTCCACCGGGCACGCGCTGCCGGTGTGGCCCGACGGGGTGACACCGTCGCTGCTGGAGGAGTACCAGGTCGCCGCCGTGCCGGTGGAGCGGGCCGGTGAGACGCGGCGGGTGCTGGCGGCCACGCTCAAGTGCTGCTGGAACGATCTTTCCGTCGATCCCTGGCCGGGCGATCCGGCGCCCGTCGAGCTGGTGCTCGACACGTACCGGGCGTTGATCGGGCGTACCGACGACCTGATGCGCAACTGGGCGCGGGGCGCGCTGCGGCGGCTGCACGACTCGGCGTGGATCGTCCTCGACGACGGGGTGGTGACGCTCGGGCCGCGCTGCGCGCTGTGGCCGGTGGAGTCGCACGCCCAGTTGCAGGAGCTGGTCCGCCGCCTGCCGGAGCCCGAGCGGCCGGAGCTCACCGTGGTGGCCGACGCCGACATCGTGGCCGCGGCGGTCCTGCCCCTGCCCGGCGCCGGTGGGCGGGCCGAGCCCGGCCTGGCGGAGTTCGACGACCTGCTGGGGGCCTACGACGAGCGGCGGCGGGCCGAGCTGGTGGCGGCGTTCATGGTGGTCGAGCACGCGGCCGATCCGGTCCCGGAGGGCCGATTCGCCGCGCTGCGCGATCCGGCGCTGCGCCACACGCTGGGCGAGATGCTGGCCCGCCGCGGCCGCGCCCTCATCCAGCTCCGCGAACGCTGGACCTCGGGCTACGACGACACCCACACGGCCGCCCTGGCCCGGCCCCAGGCCCCCGAGCCCCCGCCCGTCTCCCCGGCCGGAGATCCGCCCGCCCCCGAGGAAGAGGCCGAGAGGTCGGCGGATGCCGGGAGTGCGGGGCTCGGGGTCAGTGAGCGTGCGGTGCTGACGCTGGTGCTGGTGCACTCGGTCGCGATCCCCAGGGCCGAGGGCCTGCTGCCGGAGGACTCGTGGCTGTCGCCGCACCCCACCCCGGTCGACGAGCTGCGCCGCCACACCCAGGTCCCGATCGGCGAGCTGGAGTCGGCGCTGCGCACGCTGCGGCACGCCGGCCTGCTGGCCCAGGTGAAGGCCGGCGAGGAGGCGGGCGGCTACGTCCCGGGGCCGCAGTTCCACCGGCTCACGCCGGCGGCCAGGCGGCGGTTGCAGGAGGAGCTGATCCTGGCCGCCGGCCCGCACACGCCGCTCGCGGCAGCCGTACGCGCCCGCAGGTCGGCGCAGTGAACGTCATGACAGATGGAAGGGTTACGGGGGTTCGGGTGTCGCAGATGGAGAACGTCGTCGGAGACCGGGTGCTGATCGCCGTGCAGGCGGTCAACATCTCACGGCTCTCGACCCATCCGGTGCCCACGGTCCCCGGCACGCTCATCGTCGTCGCGGGCGCGGGCCCCAAAGACTCCAACGGCGCGGGCAAGTCGTCGTTCATCGCCTCGATCACGGCGCTGCTCGGCGACGAGCAGTGGCGGTTCGCCTCGGGCGCCAAGGCGGTCTCCGAGCTGCTCTTCAACGCCGAGCTGGCCAGCGGCGCGGGCGCCCGGCAGTGGGCGAGCGCCGACCACGGCTACATCGTGGGCGTCTTCGGCCCGCCCGGCATGGACTCCTTCTCCCCACCACCCGCCCCGGCTCCGGTCGAGCAGGTCGCCGGGCAGGACCTCACCCTGACCGAGGAGGGCGAGGAGGGCGAGGAGGACAGCGCGGAGGACAGCGCGGAGCTGTTCGAGGTGCCCGACACCTCCGGCGGGGCGATCACCGTGTGGCTCAAGGTCAACCAAGAGGCCCCCCACCTGGAGATCCGCTGGCGGGAGGGCGTCCACCTGGCCGCCTCGCCGTCCGAGGCCGAGCGGGTGGCGCGGGCCGACGAGATCTGGGCGTCGCTGCCCAGGTCCGCCGGCAAGCGCGACGTCGTGGCCCGCGACCTGACCAAGGTGCTCTACGGCGACCGGGTCAGGTGCGTGTCGTTCCTGTCCACGTCCGTGCGCAGCAAGGTCGCCACCAACCTGCTCTCCCAGCCGCTCAACGAGATCTCCCCCGAGCGCGTCTTCGAGGCCATCGCCGCGCTCACCGGCCTCGACGCCGAGCTGGAGCAGGAGCGCGAGGCCCGCCGCGACGAGCACGCCAAGCGGGTGCGGGCGGCGCAGGCGGCCGACCGGCTGGCCGAGTTCGAGGTGGAGTCGAAGGCGCTGCTCGGCACGTTCGACCGGCGCGACCAGGCCCGGGTGCGCCTGGCCGAGGCGTTGCGCTGCTGGCGCGGCAGGCAGGCGCGCAAGCTCGCCGACGCCGCCGCCAAGGACGAGCTGCTGGCCGCCGACCTCGGACGCCACCGCGCGGCCGGCGAGTCGGCGGCCGAGGCGATCGCGCTGGTCAAGGCCGAGATCACCACGCTGCGCGAGGATACCCTCGACCGCCAGGTGTCCCAGGCCCGCAAGGAGCTGGCCGCCCTGCAGGCCCGTACCACCAAGCTCGACGCCGACCGCGCGGTGGCCGAGAACTCCGCCGACGAGCTGCGGGCCGCGATCCCGGCCCTGGAGGAGACGCGCAGGTTCGCCGACGGGCGCGACGTGCCCGCCGCCGAGGGCGAGCTGCGGGAGGCCGGGCTCCGGCTCAACCAGGCGCTCAAGGCGCTCGGCGTGGCCGACCAGGAGGTGGCCTCGGCGCGGGCGGCGCTCGACGACGCGGAGGGCGGCCCGGCCGCGGCCCAGCTCGACGCCCTGTCGGCGGCGGGCGTCGGGGCGACCGGCCTGCTCGACGCTCTCGACGTGGCCGAGCAGGCCCGCGACGCCGCCCTTCCCGGCGGTGGCCTGCGCGGCTGGCCGCACGAGCACGCCGTCATCGTCGACGCCGCGCGGCTCGGCGAGGCGGCCCGCGCCCTGGCCGGCCTGCCGGGGTCCGTGCTGGTCAGCGCGGCCGGGGTGAGCGTGGTGGGGGCGTTCGACGGGGTGGCGACCGGGCGGGAGGCCCGGATCAAGGCCGCCGGGCAGCGGCTCAACCGGGCCGAGGACGCGCAGGAGAGCGCCGCGGCGGTGGTGCGCGAGGCCGAGGAGGCCGTCGCCGAGGCGCAGCGGCGGCTGGAGGGCGCGCGGGCCGGGGTGCGGCTGGCGGAGCTGGAAGACCGGCTCGCTGAGCGGCGTGAGCGGCTCGTCGGGCTCAACGCGGCGATCGAGGAGCTGGCGCCGAAGGTGGCCGAGGCCGAGCGGCAGGCGGGCGCGCTCGACTTCCGGGCCCGTACCCGGGACATGGAGATCGAGCGGCTCGACGGGCGGCGGCAGCGGCACGAGAGCGAGCGGGTGCAGGCCCGCGAGCAGGAGGCCAAGGTCACGGGCGAGCGCGAGGCGCTCAGGCTCGACGCGCTGGCCGCCGACTGGGGCGGCACGGTGGAGACGGCCCGCGAGTGGATCGCGGCGCTGGCCGAGGAGGAGCGTGCGCGGGCGGCCGAGGAGTGGTGGCGGATCGCCGAGCGCCACTTCGACCAGGCGCTGCGCGACACCTTCCCCGAGGAGGACGCGGAGATCCCGGAGGAGCTGGCGTTCCTGCTGTCCGAGCGGGGCGGCAGCACGGCGCGCGAGCAGGCGACGTTCGCGGCGGTGTGCGGGGCGCTGGCCTCCTACCTGCGCGGCCAGGAGGAGTACGAGAAGCACCAGCGGCGGCAGATCGAGGCGCAGGTCGTCTCCCGGCAGCGCGACCTGGCGGCGGCGGCCCGGGGCGCGGAGGAGGCGGCGCAGTCGACGGCCGTGCACCGGGCGGCGCTGACGGCGGCGATCAAGGCGCGGCTGACGCGGGTGGCCGAGGAGTTCGAGAAGCTCGACACCTCCTACGGCGGCTACGGCGCGACGCTGGAGTTCCCGGTGCCGCCCGCACCCGCCGACCCCGAGCAGCGCTGGCAGTGGCGGGTGACGCCGAAGTGGCGGCGGGGCGAGGGGCAGGGGTTCGTGCCGTACAACCGGCGGGCCAACACCGCGCTCATGGACGAGAAGGCCGTCAAGCTGGTGTGCGCGGCGGCCATCGCCTCCTCCGGCGGCGGCCATCTGTGCCTGGTGCTCGACGAGCTGGGCCGCAACCTGGGCAAGGAGCACCGCAGGGAGGCGGTCGCGCTGTTCCGGCGGATCGGCGAGACGTACGGGATCACGGTGATCGGGGCGTTGCAGGACGACATGGAGCCGTACGCGATCGACGCCTGCGGCCAGTACGTCAAGCTGCGGCGGTCGTCGGACGCGATGCCGTACAACGAGCCGCCGGTGATCGTGGGCCATGACCAGCACGCCGAGCGGGTGCGCTCGCTGGCCGCGTACGTCGACCGGGGTCAGCCGGTCGAGCACGCGGTCTAGCAGGCCCGCGGGGCAGGTGCGCGGGGGCGGGTGGGTCAGGCGGCGCGGTCGAGGTCGTCCGGGGCCAGGGCCTGGCGGAAGTCCTCCTCCGCGTGCTCGATGGCGGCGAGCTGCACCGCCTCCCGCCGGAACACCATCGACAGCCCCCAGTCGGCCAGCACCCGCGCCTTGTGGTTGAACGTCGGCACCCACGCCAGGTGGTAGGCCCGGTGCGCCAGCCAACCCAGGAACCCGGTCAGCCTGATCGAGTACACCTGGGCCACGCCCTGGTGATGACCGAGCCCGGCCACCGACCCCAGGTACGCGTGCCGGTACGCCTTCAGCTTCCGCCCCCTGACGTATGCCACCAGGTTGCGGGCCAGCAGCTTGGCCTGGCGCACCGCGTGCTGGGCGTTGGGCGCGGTGAACCGTCCCGGACTGGTCAGGTCGGGCACCGCCGCGCCGTCGCCGGCCGTGAACGCGTCCTCCAGGCCCGCCACCGTGAGGTATTCGGTGGCCTGCAACCGTCCGGCGGCGTCCACGGGCAGCCCGCTGCCGGCGGCGAGCGGGCTGGGCCGGCCGCCGGCCGCCCACACCAGCGTCCCGGCCTCCAGCGACGTGCCGTCCGACAATGTCGCCACGCCGCCCTCGGCCGAGGCCAGCCGGGTCTCCAGCCGCACGTCCACGCCCCGGGCGCGCAGCGCGTCCACGGTCCAGCGGCCGAGGTCGGGGTGGAGTTCGGGCAGGATGCCGCCGGTCGCCTCGACCAGTGTCCAGCTCAGCTCGGCGGGCGCGATCCCGTCGTGGTAGCGCAGCGCCTCGTCGGCCAGCCCCTGCATCTCGGCCAGCGCCTCGGCGCCCGAGAACCCGCCGCCGACCACCACGAACGTCAGCGCCCTGCGCCGCACCTGCGGGTCGTCGGTCGAGGCGGCCGCGGCGAGCTGGGTCAGGACGTGGTTGCGCAGGTGCACGGCCTCGCCGAGGCTCTTGAACCCGACCGCGTGCTCGGCCAGCCCGGGGATGGGCAGCGCGCGGGTGATCGACCCGGCCGCCATCACGAGGATGTCGTACGTGAGCGTCCTGGCCGGCCCCTGGACCGGCTGGAACCGCGCGGTGCGGTTCTCGTGGAACACGCGGGTGACGCGGCCCGTGAGCACCTGCGCGCCCTTGAGCACCCGGTTGAGCGGGGCGACGACGTGGCGGGGCTCGATCGTCCCGCCGACCGCCTCGGCCAGGAACGGCTGGTACGTCATGTACCCCCGCGGATCGACCACGGTGACCGTCACCTCGCCCGACCGGATCAGCCGCCGCAGCCCGAGGGCCGTGTACATCCCGACATATCCACCGCCGACGATCAGAATGTGCTTGCTCATCGCCCGCTCCTCCTTCATCAGGTTCTGCATCAGGAGGACGAGACAGCCCCGGCGAATGTGACCGGAAAAATAGGGTTATTTGAGTGATGTGCCGCCGGTCTCCGGCAGGGCGAGCAGGCACAGCAGGCTCAGCAGGGCCATCGCCGAGACGTACAGGCCGACGCCCATGACGCCGAGGGCGCTCGTCTGCAGGCTGGTGGCGACCAGCGGCGGCACCGCGCCGCCCAGGACGCCGCCGAGGCTGTAGGCGACCGAGGCGCCGCTGTAGCGGAACTCCGTCCTGAACAGCTCGGGCAGATACGCCCCCATCGGCCCGAAGATCAACCCCATCAGCCCGAGCGCGCCGGCCAGCGCCAGCCCGGCCAGGACGACCGACCCGGTCTCCATCAGCGGGAACATCACCAGGCCCCACGCGACGGCGGCGGCCGTGCCGGCGAGGAGGGTGCGGCGGCGGCCCAGCCGGTCGCTGACCACCGCCGAGACGACCGTGCCCGCACCCATGAACAGCACGCCGATCATGGTCAGGCTCAGCATGGTCGTCTTCGGGATGCCGAGGGTGGCGGTGCCGTAGGACAGGCAGTAGGTGGTGGCGGTGTAGAAGAGCGTGTAGGCGACGGTCATCGCGCCGGCGGCGAGCAACACCCGCCGCCACTGGTGGCGCATCAGGCCGGCGAACGGCACCTTGGCGATGCGGCGCTCGTCCATGGCGGCCCGGAAGACCGGCGTCTCGGAGATCCTCAGGCGCACGTAGAGGCCGACGACGACGAGGAGCAGGCTGGCCACGAACGGCAGCCGCCATCCCCAGTCGCCGAACTGCTCGTCGGTCAGCGTCTCACCGAGGATCAGGAACAGCCCGTTGGCCACGATGAACCCGGCCGACGGGCCGAGCTGGGGGAACATCGCGTACAGACCGCGCTTGCCGGGCGGGGCGTGCTCGGTGGCCAGCAGCGCCGCGCCGCCCCACTCGCCGCCCAGGCCGATGCCCTGGGTGAACCGCAGCAGCACCAGCAGCACGGGCGCGGCCACGCCGATGGCGGCGTAGCCGGGCAGGAGGCCGATCGCCACCGTCGACAGGCCCATCACCAGCAGCGAGACGACCAGCATCGACTTGCGCCCCACGCGGTCGCCCCAGTGGCCGAACACCGCCGACCCGAGCGGGCGCGAGACGAACGCCACCGCGAACGTCGAGAACGCGGCCAGGCGGCCGGCCACCGGGTCCATGCCGGGGAAGAACGCGGTGTTGAGCACCAGCGCGGCGGCGGTCCCGTAGATGTAGAAGTCGTAGAACTCGATCGCGGTGCCCATGAGGCTGGCCATGGCGATCCTGGTCGTGCTGGGCGCCGCGGCCCGGGGGGAGGTCTTCACATTGCTTCTCACTATCCGGACTGACATCTTGTCAAGCGGTACAACGACGCTACCACCTGCGCAATGTCACACAGCCGCCCGATAGATTCGACCGCAAACGTCACTTTTTGGGAGGTTCACACCTTGGCCGTCGAACTGGTCATCTTCGACTGTGACGGGGTGCTCGTCGACAGCGAGCGCATCTCGGTACGTGTGGGCACCGCCGCCCTGCGCCGCCTGGGCTGGACGATCGACGAGACCGAGTACGCCGAGCGCTTCGTCGGCTGCAGCAACGAATACTGGGACGAGCAGGTCGGCGAGACGCCCCCGGGCTGGCGCGACCAGATCACCCAGGAGTACCTGGCCGCGATGGCGGCCGAACTGTGCGCGATCGAGGGCATCGAGTCCGCCCTCGACCGCCTGGACATCCCCAAGTGCGTGGCCTCCAACGGCCGGCACGCCAACGTCCGCAAGAGCCTGGAGCTGACCGGCCTCGCCCGGCACTTCGACGGCCGCGTCTTCAGCGCCGAGGACGTGGCCCGCGGCAAGCCCGCCCCCGACCTGTTCCTGCATGCGGCGGCTACGATGGGCGCGGCCCCCGAGGGGTGCGTGGTGATCGAGGACAGCCCGTTCGGCGTGCGGGCGGCGATGAGCGCGGGGATGCGGTGCCTGGCGTTCGCGGGCGGCCTGACGCCGCCCTCGCGCCTCACCGGCCTGGGCGCCACCCTCTTCCACGACCCCACCACCATCCCCGACCTGATCACCACCCTCCCCTGACGCCCCGGACCGGCCCCCCCTTCCTCGCGACGCCCGAACCAGCTCCCGGCCCGCCCCAACCTGACGCCCGCCTCCCCAGCTACCCCAGCGGAGGCGGGGCGGGGCGGCGGGGCGACTGGTGGGTGGGCATATCGGGGCTGCCCGGGATGCACGAGCAGGGCGTCACGCCTCGCCGTATCGGGCGGGTGGGCAGGTGGGGTCGAGGCGGTCGGCGGTGCGGCGTAGCGAGTGTGCGAGCCGGGCCCGTACGGCGACCCGTTCCGGATCCGGTCTGCGCGGCGCCCCCGGCAGGGCCGCGTCGAGCGAGTCGCGGAACCCCATCGCCGTCCGGTGCGCGAGAACCTGCATGGCATCCATGTCTCTCCTCCTTAATCAATTAAGACCTTAATCAATTAAGAACGCACCGGCAAGGCCGTTCGATACGGTTGGACGATGGCAAGGGTCACCCTGCAGACGATCGCCGACAGGCTCGGCGTGTCCCGCGCCACCGTGTCGTACGCCTTCTCCCGGCCCGACCAGCTCAGCGACGGGCTGCGGCGGCGCATCCTGGAGGTGGCCGACGAACTCGGCTACGCGGGCCCCAACCCGACGGCGCGCTCGCTCCGGCTCGGCCGCGCCGGCGCGCTCGGCCTGCTGTTCAGCGAGACGCTGGCCTACGCCTTCGCCGACCCGTACGCGCTCGGGTTCTTCCGGGGGCTCG
The DNA here is from genome assembly GCF_040642995.1 of Nonomuraea sp. NPDC047529. Classification (NCBI taxonomy): domain Bacteria; kingdom Bacillati; phylum Actinomycetota; class Actinomycetes; order Streptosporangiales; family Streptosporangiaceae; genus Nonomuraea; species Nonomuraea sp. NPDC047529. The sequence continues at coordinate 150,968 of NZ_JBEYTJ010000014.1, forward strand.
CCACGGCGGCCGAGGAGGCGGGCGTCGGCCTGCTCATCCTGCCGCTGCCGCACGGCGACCGGCGCAGCGACACCGTGCGTGACGCGGTGGTCGACGCGTTCTGCGTGGTCTCGCTGCCCGACGGCCATCCGGCGCTGGCCGAGGTGCTGGCCAGGAAGCTGCCCGTCGTCGTGGTGGACGAGCCGTACGTGCCCGGCCACCCCTTCGTCGGCATCGACGAGCCCGCCGCCGGGGCCGCCGCCGCCGCGCACGTGCTCGGCCTCGGGCACCGGCGGGTCGCGGTGGCGATGGTCGGCCTGCACGACGACGGCCACACCGGCTGGGCCGACCGCGCCCGCCAGGAGGGCGCGGTGTTCGCGGCGATGCGCGCCCGGCGCGGCGGCTACCAGGCCGCCTGCGAGCAGGCCGGCCTCGACTGGGACGACGTGCCCTGCTACGAGGTCGCCAGGAACTCGCGGGAGGCGGGCAGGAAGGCCGGCCACGCGCTGCTGCGGCTGGACCCCCGCCCCACGGCGATCCTGACCAACACCGACGTGCTCGCCCTCGGCGTTCTCGACGCCGCCGCCGACCTGGGCCTCGACGTGCCGGGCGAGTTGTCGGTCGTCGGGTTCTCCGACAGCGCGGCCGAGGAGGCGGGGCTCACCACGATCCGGCAGGCCAAGCAGGAGATCGGGGAGGCGGCCGGGCGGCTGCTGCTGTCGGGGGCCGCGGCCCGGCCGGAGCGGCGGCTGTTCCCGTACGAGCTGATCGTGCGCGCCTCGACCGCGCCGCCGGCTAGCTGACCAGTGTCGAGCCTCTGCGGGTCTTGCCCACCTTGAGCTGCACGGGGATGCGCGTGCGCAGCTCGCCGACGTGGCTGACGATGCCGACCGCGCGGCCGCCGTCGCGCAGCCCGTCGAGGATGTCGAGCACGTCGTCGAGGGTGTCCTCGTCGAGGGTGCCGAAGCCCTCGTCCACGAACAGCGTGCCGACCTCCGCGCCGCCCGCCTCGGCCGTGACCACGTCGGCCAGGCCGAGCGCGAGCGCGAGCGAGGTGATGAAGCTCTCGCCGCCCGACAGGGTCGCCGGGTCGCGGTCGACGCCGGTCCAGGCGTCGGCCACCTTCAGGCCCAGCCCGCCGCCCGAACGCGCCCGCGATCCGGCGGTCTTGCGCAGGTCGTGCCGGAGCAGGTAGCGGCCGGACGACATGTGGTCGAGGCGTTCGTTGGCGGCGTCGACGACCTGCCTGAGCCGCTCCCCCAGCACGAACGACGTCAGGCTCATGTTCCACTGGTTGTCGCCGGACGTGCCCGAGGCCAGCGCCGCCATGCGTTCGGCCAGCCGGTGCCGCTCGGCCGCGGGGCGCCACCGCTCGATGCGCGCCGCCAGCTCCTCGCGCAGCTCGGCGAGGCGTCCGGCCCTGGCCACCGCCCGGTCGCGCTCGCTGGCCAGCCGCGTGTACGCCTCCTCCGCCGTGTCCCGCTCGGCCCCGGCCGCCGCCAGGTCCGGCTCGGGCTCGGCGGCGGCGGCGACCAGCTCGGGGTCGGCCAGCAGGGCGGTGACGGCGGCGTGCTGGTCGTCCAGCCGCCGCAGCAGCTCCGCCCTGCCCTCCCGCTCGGCCGGGCTCCGGTACGCCTCCTCCGCCTCCCGCGCGTCGGCGAACCCGGCCTCGGCCGCCGCCCGCTCGGCCGCCTCGACGGCGGAGTCGAGTTCGCCGGCCGCCGCGACCGACGCCCTGGTGGCCTCCAGCGCCTCCCGCAACAGCTCGGCCTCGTCGTGGAGCCTGGACAGGCGGGCCGTCAGGGTCGGGTCTCCGCCCCGGGCCGCGTCGAGCCGTGCCGTCAGCCGCCCGGCGTCGCCGCTCAACTCCTCCTGCCTGGTACGTCCGGCCGCCAGCCGCGCCGTGACGCGCCGACCCTGTTCCTCGAGCTCGGCACGTTCGCGGCCGAGCGCGGCCACCTCGGCCGCCGCACCCGGTTCCCTGGCCGCCACCGCCGCCAGCCGCCGCAGCTCCTCCTCGGCTGCCCTCAGCACCCGCACCCCGTCGACCTCGGAACCCGTGTCGGCGTCGGCCGTCCCGGGCCCGTCCGCCGCGAGGGGGCCGTCCGGCTGGGAAGGGTGGAGGGTCTGGGCGAGCCGGGTGTGCAGACGAGTGCGCTCGGCGGTGAGCCGGGTGCGATGGGCGTGGTGGGCGGCGAGCGCCTCGGCGATCTCCCTGGCCTGGTCTCTGACGTGGTCGCGCTCGCCTTCGAGGCGGTCGAGCGCGTCGGCGAGGACGGGCTCCCGGTCGGCGACCGACCGCAGCCGGGCCAGCTCCCGCTCGGCCGCGAGCACGCGTTCGGAGGCGGAGTCGGCGGACAGCCCCTCGGTGGCCTCCGAGGCGTCGGCGAGCCGGGACTCGATCGAGGCCAGAACGCGCTCGGCGGCCTCCCGGTCGGCCGCGGCCGACTCGTGGGCGGTCTCGGCGGCGTGCTCGTCCTCGGGCGAGGGGGCGCTGGGGGCCGGTGAGGCGGGCATGGGGTGGTGCTCGGAGCCGCAGACCGCGCACGGACGCCCGTCGGCCAGGTCGCGGGCCAGCTCCGCCGCCATGCCGTCGATCCTGGCCTGGCGCAGGTCGAGCCAGCGTTCGCGGGTCTCCTGGGCGCGGTCGACCAGGGCCTGGTGGGCGGCGGCGGCCGACTCCAGCTCGGCGGCCAGGGCGTCGCGGCGGTGCGCGGCCTCCAGGGCGGAACGGGCGGCGTCGAGCTGCGCGGCGGCGGCGGGGACGGCCGCCGCCTCGGCGCGCACCTCGGCCAGGGCGGCGCTCGCCTCGGCCAGCCGGGCGGGGAGCTCGGCCTCGGCGGCCGACACCTCGGCCTCGCGCCGCGCCAGCGTTTCGAGCTCGCCGGCCAGGGCGGTGAGCTCGCGGTCGACGTCGATCAGGTCGGCGGCGGCGTCGCGTACGGCCTGGGCCGCCGGGATGCGCGCCGCGGCCACCCGCGCGCCGGCGAGCCTGCCCTCGGCCTCCTCGATCAGCCCCGGCAGGACGCCGAGCCGCGCGGCCACGGCCTCGTCGGCTCCGACCAGCTCGGCCAGCTCCTGCTCCACCCGCAGCAGGTCGCGCCGGACGACCGACAGCCGGGCCTCCTCGGTGAGCAGCTCGGACAACCGGGCCGGCTCGGCCCGCCGCTCCCGTTCCAGGCTCTCCAGCTCCTCCACCGACGGCCCCCCGCCGCCCGCGGGCCCGCCGTCGCGCCGGGCCGGTGGGGTGAGGAGGTGGCGGGCGCGGGCCAGGGCGTCGGCGACCATGGCGCGGGCCTTGGCTGCGGCCTCGGCGCGCTGCCCGGCGGCCGTGACCAGCGGGAGCACCCGGTCGGCGCGGACGGCGTCGTCGAGGACGGCCTGGAGGTCGGCGCGTTCGTCGGCGCGCTCGTCGAGGGTGCGGCGCAGGGTCAGGGCCTCGGCGTGGCGGCGCCGGCGTTCGGCGAGGGCGGCGGCCTGCTCGAACCGCGACCGCGCCGCCCGCGCGGCCTCGCCCGCGGCGGCGTGCCGCTCCTCGCACCGGTGGACGACGGCCCGCGCCGCGTCGAGCAGCGCGCCCGCCCACGCGAGCGGATCGTCGTCCGCCGACGGCGGCCCGCCGACGGCGAGCACGTCGAAGAGGGCGGGCCCGGCGGCCTCTTCCAGGCGCTTGACGGCGAAGGCCACCTCCCGCCCCAGCTCCTGCTCCTCCCGCCCCGTGGCCCGCCGCAGCTCGGCCAGCCATGACTCGGCCTGGGTGAACACCTTGACGGTGAACAGCCGCTCCAGCAGCCGGGAGCGGTCGTCGCCGTCGGCGCGCAGGAACTTGGCGAAGTCGCCCTGCGGCAGCATCACCACCTGGCAGAACTGCTCGGCGTTCATCCCGAGCAGCCCGCCCACCAGGTCGCCCGCCTCGTCGAGCCGGGTCGTGAGCCCCTGCCAGGCCGACCCGTGGCGCTCCTCGACGACGACCTTGGCCTTCTCCTCGGTGAACCCGGCGCCGCGCAGCTTGGGACGCTGCCAGGACGGCGACCGCCGGATGCGCAGCGACCGGCCCCGGATCGAGACCTCCAGCGTCACCGACGGCCCGGTGCCGGCGGGCGCGTGGTCGCAGCGCAGGCTGCGGGCGCTGTTGCGCTGGCCGGGCACGACGCCGTAGAGGGCGAAGCAGAGCGCGTCGAGGATCGTGGTCTTGCCCGCCCCGGTGGGCCCGTGGATGAGGAACAGGCCGGCCTCGGTCAGGGCGTCGAAGTCGACCGTCTCGGTGCCGGGGAAGGAGCCGAAGGCCGTGAGGGAGAGCCGGTGGGGTCGCATCTACGCCATCACCTCCTTCACCCGCGACGCCTCGATCGCCCGTCTGAGCAGGTCTTCCTCCTCGGGCGCGGCGGGCTCGCCGCGCACCTCGCGGACGAAGTCGAGGGCGACCTCCGCCTCGGGCCGCCCGCTGACCTTCACCGGCCCGGCGGCCGGCGCGGCGCCCACCGGCTCGAAGGACAGCGCGAGGGCGTGCGGGAAGCGGGCGCGCAGCCGGTCCATGGCCTGCTTGGGACGGACGGCGTCGGTCAGGGTGATCTGCAGCCAGTGGTCTTCGTAGGAGGCGAAGGCGGGCTGCGTGAGCAGGTCGTCGAGGTCGCCTCGGAGCCGCCCGACCGGCCGGGGCACGGGCGCGGGCACGAACTCCGCGCCCGACCCGAGTGTGACCAGCCAGCAGCCCTTGACGTGGCCGGTCTCGGAGAAGGAGTAGGCCAGCGGGGAGCCGGAGTAGCGGACGGTCTCGGACATGCGCTGGCGGCCGTGCAGGTGGCCGAGCGCGACGTAGTCGACGCCGTCGAAGGCCGACAGGGGCACGTGGGAGACGCCGCCCACGCTGATGTCGCGCTCGCTGTCGCTGGCCTGCCCGCCGGTCACGAAGCAGTGGGCCAGCACGACGGCGGCCCGATGGCGTACGGCGTCGGCGCGGACGCGGCTCATCGCGTGGGAGAGCGCGGCGGTGTGGCCGCGGTCGGGCAGCTGCCAGGGGGCGCGCACCAGCTCCGGTTCCAGGTAGGGGATGCCGTAGAAGGCGACGTCGCCGACCAGCACCGGCTCCCACGACCGGTCGGGCTCGGTGCGGACGTGCACCCCCGAGGACTCGAACAGCGCCGACCCGAACCCCAGCCGCAGCGCCGAGTCGTGGTTGCCGCTGATCAGGACCACCCGCGCCCCGGCGGCGCGCAGGCGGGCGAGCGCGTCGGAGAGCAGGGCCACCGCGTCGACCGGCGGCAGGGCGCGGTCGTAGACGTCGCCGGAGACGGCCACGACGTCGACGCGCTCGGCGCGCACCGTCTCGACCAGGTGGTCCACGAACGCGGCCTGCGCCCCGAGCAGGCTCTCCCGATGGAAGGAGCGCCCGAGGTGCCAGTCGGAGGTGTGCAGGATCCGCATGTCGCAGGAAGCTAACATCTCTCACCGACAAATGCGGCCCCTCCCGTCACAGAAGCCGGGAGTAGGCTGGATGATCGGCGGGCAAACCAACGCACATGGGGAGGCCGATGCGCACTGGCCGTGGCACCTTGAGCGTCGCCGCCGGCCTGGTGCTGGTGGCTCTTGCGTCAGTCGGTTACGTGCTGCCGCCCGCGTTCGACCCGCCGCCCCTGAAGGCGGACCCGGCGTTCGCGGCGATCCCGGCGCAACCGGCGGACGAGCTGCGCCCGGTGGTCTCCGCCGACCCCGTGCGGCGGGAGGAGATCTCGCTGCCGGCCGAGGGCCAGCGTCTGGAGGGCACCTTACGCGTGCCGCTCACGCCCGGCCCGCACCCGGCGATGGTGTTCGTGTCGGGATCGGGCAACGGGTCGCGGACGGAGTTCACGCCGCAGGCGGAGTTCCTGGCCAGGGCGGGCGTGGCGACGATCGCGTTCGACAAGCGCACGGTCGGCTACGACTTCCGGGAACGCGATTTCGGCCTGCTCGCCGACGACGCGCTGCGCATGGTGGAGTACCTGCGCACCCGGCCGGAGGTGGACGCCGCGCGCGTCGGGCTGTGGGGGGTCAGCGAGGGCGGCTGGGTCGTCCCGATCGCGGCGGCCAAGAGCGCGGCGGTGGGCTTCACGGTGCTCGTCTCCTCGCCGAACGTCTCGCCGCTGCGGCAGGTCGCCTGGGCCCTGAACGAGCAGCTGGTACGGCTGCACGCCCCCATCGGCGCCCGTGACCTGCTGACCAGGGCGATGGGCGGCGTCGGCTTCAACTTCCTGCGCTACGACGCGATGCCCGCCTTACGGCAGGTCAGGCAGCCGGTCCTGGCGTTCTACGGCACGACCGACCCCTCGATCCCCTTCGTGGAGTCCACCAGGGCGCTGGTCACGGCGCTCACCGAGGCGGGCAACGACCGGTACACGATCCGTTTCATGGACCAGGGCGACCACGCGATGCGGGTCAACGGCGGCCCGTTCACCAGGGGTTACCTGGAGACCCTGGCCAACTGGATCACCGGCCTGCCCGCCACCGCCAGGCCGTCCGTGCACATGGCGGGCAGCACGCCGGTCCAGCGGTTCGAGGCCAGCGACGTGCCCGCGGCCCCCTGGTACGCCGGCGGCACGATGCTCGGGCTGACCATCTGCCTGGCCGCCGTCGGGTACGTGGCGGGCCCGGTGGCGGCGATGGTCGTCCGGCTGCGCGGCCACGGCAGGCCGCCCGTGGAGACCAACGCCCGGTTGTGGCCGCCGATCCGGCGCAGGCTGCGCAGGATGGCGTGGACGGGCCTCGGCCTGCTGGCGTCGGTCGTGGCGTTCATCACGCTGCTGGTGCTGTTCTCGGTGAACCAGGCGGGCGCCTGGCCGGCCGTGCTGGCGGGCTGGCTGGTGGTCCGCGTGCTGGCCGTGCTCATGCTGGTCCAGGAGGTCACGGCGGTGGCCGCGTACGTGTCGGCGCTGCGCGAGGGCATGCAGCCGACCCGGTGGCAGTACGTGGCGATCGGCGGCGTGCTCGGCGGCACCGGGCTGCTGCTGGTGGCGGCGGCCTACTACGGCCTGTTCGCGTTCCCCTGGTAGGCGTTCATCCAGCGGTCCAGCTCGGCGAAGACCTGCTTGCGCGCGGGCTCGGCCGACAGCACCAGGTCGTGCAGGCCGTCCTGGATCCGCACGCAGGTGACGTGGGGGCCGATCGAGGTGGCCCAGCGGGCCATGTGGGCGGGGTCGAGCACGATGTCGGCCGAGCGCGCCTCGGGCACGAAGTCGCGGACCCGCAGGCCGGTCGAGGAGGCCAGGACGAGCACCGGCACGTCCACCGCCAGTCCCCGGTGCAGCCGCCGCTGGGCCCGCCGGACGGCGGCCAGCCACATGCCGTGCACGGAGAACCCGACCAGCGGCTTGAGCTCCAGGTCGTAGTCCCATTCGCCCTGCTCGGTGCGGTGCAGGCTCTGGCCGTAGGCGGTGCTGATGCCCAGGGGCAGCGGGCGGCGGACGTAGGACATCGGGGTTTTGAGCAGGTCGGCGGCCAGCCGGAGCGGGGCGGGCACGTTGAGGTCGAGGAACGGGCTGTTGAGCACGAGCCCCTGCACCAGCCCCCGGCCGCGGACGCGGTCGGCCCACAGCGCGGCGATCAGGCCGCCGGTGGAGTGGGCGTTGACGGTCAGCTCGTCGTGGTCGCGGCGGATGAGGCGGACTGCCTCGTCGATCTCGGGGAAGTAGTCGGTGATGCTCCTGATCAGCCCCCTGGTCTGGTGCGGGAGCAGTGAGCGGCCGTACTTGCGCAGGTCGAGGGCGTAGAAGTCGATGCCGCGCTGGACGTAGTAGTCGGCCAGATGGTCCTGGAAGAAGTAGTCGGTGAACCCGTGGACGTAGAGCACCGCCCTGCGCGAACCGGCCTTCCTGGCAATCAGGGTCGCGACGACCTCGCCCTCGAAGTCGGGCTGCATGGGGAGAACGGTGATCTCGTACATATCAGACAGAATATGGATTGTCCGGCCATGAGGGGATGCCGGGCGGAAGGTTGGTGCTTACCTTCATCGGGAAGTCGGCCTGGCGCTTCTCCAGGAACGCCGTCACCCCCTCCACCGTGTCGGCCGCGCCGCCGAGTTCGGCCATGAGCCTGGAGTCGGCCGCGTGCGCCTCCCACGGCGAGGCCGCCGACAGGCCCGACCACATCAGCCTGCGCACGACGGCGACGGAGACGGCCGAGGTGTTGCCGGCGATCTCGCGGCCCAGCGCGTACGCGGCGGGCAGCAGCTCGTCGTCGGGCAGCACCCGTGACACCAGGCGGCCCTCCAGCGCCTCGGCGGCGGGGAAGATCCGGCCGGTCACGGCCCACTCCATGGCCCGGGAGATGCCGACCACCCGGGGCAGGAACCAGCTCGACGCCGCCTCGGTGACGATGCCGCGCCGGGCGAACACGAACCCGAACCTGGCACTCTCGGCGGCCAGCCGCACGTCCATGGGCAGTGTCATCGTGACGCCCACGCCCACCGCCGGGCCGTTGATCGCGGCGATGACGGGCTTGAGCGAGGCGGCGATCCGCAGCGCGACCGTGCCGCCGCCGTCGCGCGGCGCGCCGTCGACCAGCTCGGCCTTCTCCCCATGGCCGGGCGCCCGGTGGTCGAAGGTGTCGCCGCCGCCGCTCAGGTCGGCCCCGGCGCAGAAGGCGCGTCCGGCCCCCGTGACCACCACCGCGCGCACGTCGTCGTCGGCGTCGGCGAGGTCGAACGCGCTGATCAGCTCGGCGCGCATGGTCAAGGTGAACGCGTTGAGCCGCTCGGGGCGAGACAGTGTGATGGTGGCGACGCGATCGGCCACGTGGTACTCGATCTCGGAGAAGGCCATGACCCGAATCTTATTCGGTTACCGATGTTCACCCTCCGATAAAGACATATTTCGCATCCAATGCGTAGGCTGCCCGCGCTGTTCGTGCCTGCGGGTTACGGTGGACTTCGGGGAAACGGGGATGGCGTGCAGGATGGCATGCAGGGCAGGAGACCGGTGAGCGCGGCAGCGGTCCTCGGCTGGCTGGCGCTCTCGGCGCTGGCGCCCGGGGCCGCCCATCTGCGCGCCGGCCGGCGCCGGACCGGCCTGATCCTGCTCTCGTGCTACGTCGCCGGGCTGTTTGCACTGCTGGCGGTGGCGCTGACGACCGACAACCTGCTGGGTTCGCTGACCCAGGACTCGTGGCTGACCGCGATCGTCGTCGGGGCCGTGTCGCTGGGCGTCGCCTGGTTCGTCGTGATCGTGCACTCCTTCGTGGTGCTGCGTCCCGGACGGCTGCCGCAGAGCGGCCAGATCCTGGCCGGCACGCTGGCCGGGCTGCTCGCCGTCGTGGTGGTGGTGCCGTTCGGGGTTGTCGCGAACAACGTGTGGACCTACCAGAAGACCCTCGGCGACATCTTCACCGGCCCCGAGCCGGTCGAGTCCCCCGTCCAGGCCGGGCAGAAGCCGCCGGAGGACCCGTGGACCGGGCGGGAGCGGGTCAACCTCCTGCTCCTCGGCGGCGACGCCGACGACAACCGCACCGGCGTGCGCACCGACAGCATGAACGTGGCCAGCATCGACGTGAAGTCCGGCAACACCGTGCTGGTCAGCCTGCCGCGCAACCTGGAGAACGTGCGCTTCCGCCCCGGCACGCCCATGGCCCAGCGGTTCCCCGGCGGCTTCCGCCTGCCGGCCGACCCCGGCGGCGGCCGCAGCGACCTGCTCAACAGCGTCTGGGAGTACGCCGACGCCCACCCGGAGATCTTCGGCGGCCGCCGGCACCAGGGCCCGCAGGTGCTCATGGAGACCATCGGCTACACCCTCGGCCTGGAGATCGACTGGTACGCCCTGGTCAACATGTGGGGCTTCGCCCGTCTCATCGACGCCATCGGCGGCATCACCATCACCGTCGAGCAGGACGTCGTGTTCGGCAAGTACAACGAGGGCCTGGTCAAGGCCGGCACCAGGAAGCTCAAGGGCGCCGACGCGATGTGGTACGCCCGCTCGCGCACGTTCAGCGACGACTACACCAGGATGCGGCGGCAGCGCTGCGTGCTCGGCGCGCTGCTGGGCCAGGCCGACCCGGCGACCGTGCTGGCCCGGTTCAACCGGATCGCGCTGGCCGCCAAGGAGCTGATCAGGACCGACATCCCGCGCTCGATGCTGACGAACCTGGTGCCGCTGGCGCTCAAGGTCAAGAACGCGAAGGTGACGAGCCTGCAGTTCGTGCCGCCGCTGATCAGCACCGGTTACCCCGACTGGGACAAGATCCGCGAGCTGACCGCCAAGGCCGTCCGCGACTCGACCGCGGCCACGTCCGCCGTCGCGGCCTCGGCGACCCCGTCGGCGTCGGACGGCACGTCCTCCCCCAAGCCCGGCAAGTCCGCCGAACCGGGGAAGTCCGGGCCGCCGACGAAGGGGCTCACCGAGGGGTGCGGGGCGGGCTGAGTCCGCGCGAGACGCTCCGGAGCCCCGGTCACCGATGGCATCCTGGACGGACCGGCAAATCTGGAGGAGATTCGCGATGTCCCACCCCCTCGGCACGTCACCCGCCATCCGGCACACCCCTCTCGACGCCGACGAGAGAGCGCGGGCCGAGGCCGGCTTCGTCCCCCTGGTGGCCCAGCAGCTCGCCGAGAACGGGCGGTTCAGGGTGAGCGCCGACACCCCGGAGCTGGTGGAGGTGTTCCAGGGGGTCGCCCGCAAGGTGGGCGAGCTGCTCGGGCGGCCCGTGGTCAGCTACTCCAACGGCCGGTACATGGTGATCACCTTCGGTCAGGGCTCAACGGGCGGCTGAGGCCGGAAGGCGTTCCAGGAGGGCGCGCAGGATCCGGTGGGGGTGCGTCCACAGCAGGGCGCCGCCGACGCCGGGCACGACGTGCCGCACGGCTCCCGGGATGCGGGCGGTCAGCCCCTCCCCCTGGTCGGGCGAGTGGGTGGCGTCATGCTCGCCGTACCAGACGTCGACCGGCACCGTGATCGACGACAGGTCGATGCCCCAGCGGCCCATCGCCAGGACGGTGTCGCGGGCGTAACCGGCCGGCCCCTGCGCGAACGCCTCCCCCAGCGCCTCGCGGTACCCGTCGGCGAACTCCGGGCCCTGGTAGACGGCCAGGTCGCAGGCGGGGCTGCCGCCCATCACCAGGTCCCACATGGCCTGCGGGGTGAAGCCCGCGAAGACCTGCTCGGCGGCCTGCGGGTCGTGCGTGGACAGCTCCGTCAGCCGCCGCAGCTCGTCGGGCAGCGCGTCGGCGAAGCGCGGGGCGGCCACCTCGTCGGCGGCGGAGACCAGGGCCAGCGCGCCGACCACGCCGGCGGCGGCGCAGGCCAGCGCGAACGGCGCGCCCTGCGAGTTGCCGACCATGGCGGGACGCCCGAGGCCCAGACGCCCGGCGAAGACCTCCACGTCGGCGGCGAAGTCCGCGAACGTGCGGCCCGGCGCGGGGGTGGAGGCGCCCAGTCCGGGCCGGTCGAGGGAGATCAGGCGCACGCCGAGGTCGCCGGGCGCCGCCGCGCCCATGCCGAGCCGGCGGCTCGTGGCGGCCCCCGGGGAGAGCAGGACCGGCGTCCCGTCCGCCGGCCCCCATTCGGCCCAGCCCAGAAGCCGGCCGCCGGGCAGCCGTTCCGCGCCGGTGCGGGCAGGGCGTTCGATCAACGTGGTCATGCGCCCATCATCGCGTGAGCACCTCGGGGGGCATCCACCGGTTTTCCGGGCGCGCCGGAGCCGCCGACGGGTGAATCCGCAGGTCATCCGGCACACTTGGCTTGTGCTCATCGATCTGGTCCCGCCCTTTGAAGGGCGTCACTGCGAGACGACCACCGCCGGCACCCTGCTGCGGCACGCGGGCGTGGAGTTGTCTGAGTCGATGCTGTTCGGGCTGGGCGAGGGGCTGAGCTTCGTCTACTGGGACAGCGGCTCGCTGGACGTCCCGCTGATCGGCGGCCGGGTCAAGCCGCACGCGATCACCGAGAAGCTGGCCTCGGCGCTCGGGTTCACGTTGGACACGCAGGAGACGTCCTCCCCCATCACGGCCTGGTCGAACGTACGCCGCCACCTCGACGAGGGCACCCCCGTCGGGCTCCGGCTCGACTGCTACCACCTCGACTACATCAGGACGCCCTACCACTTCGGCGGCCACTACGTCGCGATGGTCGGCTACGACGAGGGCCACGCCCACCTCGTTGACACCGCCCAGCAGGGCACGCGCAACCGGGTGCCGCTCGACTCGCTCGAACGCGCCCGCGCGGCGACCGGGCCGATGACGGCGCACAACCTGTCGTACACGGTGGGGCCGTGCGCCGAGCCCGACCTGCCGTACGCCATCAAGGAGGCCGTCCGGTCCACCGCCGCCGCCTTCCTCAACCCGGCGATGAGGAACGTCGGCTACCGGGGCATCGAGCAGGCCGCCGCGCTCGTCCCCACCTGGCTGGAACGCGGGCCGACCGCGCAGCTCACGCGTACGGCCAACCTCATGGAGCGGGGCGGCACCGGCGGCGCGTTCTTCCGCAACCTCTACACCGAGTTCCTGGCCGAGGCCCAGACGATCGCGCCCGGCAAGGCCCTGGAGACGGCCTGCCAGGCGTACATGGCGCTGGCGCCCAAGTGGAGCCAGGTGGCGGACCTGCTGGCCCAGTCCGGGGAGACGGGCCGGCAGCAGCCGCTCGACGAGGCCGGGTCGCTGCTGTACGACCTGGCCGAACGCGAGCGGCTGGCGATGGAGACGCTGTACGAGGTGTCCTGAGCTTCCCGCCGGACGCTCAGGACGCGGGTCAGCGGGGGCGGCGGAAGGTGGCGCGCCAGCGGTGGCGACCGCCGTCGCGCAGGTCCTCGATCCGCTCCGCCGTCAGCCCGCCGGTCGCGAACGCCGCGATCTCCGAAGGCGTCAGCGGCCACGGCGGGCCGCCGACCGGGCCGCCGTGCTCGCGGCCCGACGCGATCACCAGCAGCGTGCCCCCGGGACGGACGAACGCGGCGACGCTCTCGGTGGCGGGGGCGTGCAGCGCCTCGGGCAGGGCCTGCACCGTCATGATCTCCACGACCAGGTCGAAGGCGTGCCGCCAGGCGGCGGGCGGGTCGAGCAGGTCGGCGGTGACGTACTCGACGGCACTGTCCGGGAAACGCTCGCGGGCCAGGCGCACGGCCGACTCGCTGACGTCGAAGGCGACCGTCGCGTAACCGAGGGCGGCCACGTGCTCGGCGTCGTCGCCCAGGCCCGCGCCCACCACGAGCGCCCGCCCGTCGCCGGGCTTCCGGTCGGCGGCCCACTCCACGAGCAGGAAGTGCGGGGTACGCGTGTCCCACGGCACGATCGCGTCGCCGGTCGCCGACTCGGCGTAGAGGCGCTCGAACCAGCCGGTCGGATCGCCGTCCGCGAGCGACCGGGCGGCCAGCCGCCGGGCGTCGGCGTCGGGGTCGAGGTCGGAGTCGGCGGCGGGGTCAGGGGCGGTCATGCGTGGAACGACTCCTTGGCGAGGCGGCTCAGGCGGCTCTCGTCGATCGTGTGGCCCAGGCCGGGCTGGGTGAGCGGGACGGCGATGACGCCCGCGTTCGCGCCGACCAGCGGCGTGACGATCTGGTTCTGCTTGGGCGGCTGGGTGACGTCGCACGGCAGCGTGCAGCCCGGCAGGCTCGCGACCGCCACCGTGGCCGCCCTGGCCAGGCCCGCTCCCTGACCGCCCGTGCACTGGATGTCCCAGCCCGCGGCGGCGGCGCGGTCGTGCGCCCGGCGGGCCTCCGAGAGCGACGGGAAGGCGGTGGGCCGCAGCAGGAGGACCCTGGCGGCGCGCAGGGTCAGGTAGTCGTCCAGCTCCGCGGTCGAGCGCACCTCGACGGCGACCGAGGCGGACACGTCGTCCTGCAGCGCGGCGTGCGCGTGGACGTCGCCGAGCGGGAAGGGCCGCTCGATGACCTCAAGGCCGTAGGAGTCGAGGGCGACGAGCTGGCCGAGGTCGGAGTAGGCGTTGCCGCCGTCGACGGCCAGGGTCAGCGCGGGGTAGGCCTGCCGCACCGCGCGTACGGGCTCGACGTCCCAGCCGGGCCTGATGTCGAGGGTGACGTGCCCGTAACCGGCGCAGACCTGCTGGTTGACACGGGCGACCAGGCTCTCGACGGACGGGTCGGGCGCCAGCCGCACGGTGGCCATCACCGAGGTTCGGGTGCCGCCGATGGCGTGCGCGAGCGGCACGCCGCGCATCCTGGTCCACAGGTCCCAGCAGGCCATGTCGACGGCCGGGTCGCCGCTCGGCACGGCGTCGGGGTGCTCCCAGTCGACGCCGATCAGCAGCGCGGCCAGTGACTCCTCCAGCCGCGACCAGGCTTTGGGCTCGGGTGAGACGGCCTCGCCCCAGCCGGTCATGCCGCCGTGGTCGGTGAGCTTGACGAGCAGGCTCTCCGTCCTCGCGCCGTACGGCAGGACCAGCCGGAAGACCTCCAGCTCCCGCACTCGCGGCATGAGAACCCCCCTTTAGCCATGACGAGAGAGTCGTCGCGCCTGGTGAAGGCCGTCCACGCCGATGCGTTTGGCAGCGTTCTCAGCACTTTGACGTTCTCATCACTATGACGCGGTCCCTTCCATAGTGCCTGCCTTGGCGGACTGCACAAAACGGGGGGCCAGCACGAAGGCCAGGACGGCGAGCACGACGGTGAATCCGAGCCCCACTGCGTAGTTCTCGCCGGTGGCGGTGAACAGGGCGCCGCTGACCGCGACGGCGACCACGGTGAACACCGACTCACCGACGCCCACGGCCGCGCTGTTCTGCCCCTCCTCGCCCTCCTTGGACATCTCCAGCACCAGCACGGACACCGTGGGGTGCAGCGCGCCGATGCCGAGGCCGGAGATGGCCATGGCGACGTAGGCGACCGCGATGGGCAGGGAGTCGACGAGCACGAGCGACACCAGCGTGATGCCGACGGCGATCATCGCGGCGCCGCCGCGGATGGCGGTCATGTGGCTGATCGTGCCGCGGCCCTTGATCCAGGAGCCGGTGGACCAGCCGAGTGCGCCGACCGTGAGGACGACGCCCGCGCCGGTGGCGGTCAGGCCGCGCTCGTGGATCAGCATGAGCGGGATGAGCACCTCGGCTGCCATGAGCGAGCCGTAGGCCAGGCCGCGCAGCACGGGAGCGGTCGGCAGGCCGCGGGCGGCGCGCAGCGAGCCGGGCAGCAGCAGCTTGGGCAGGGCCACGATCAGCAGCACGATGCCGGCCACGAGCAGCGGCAGGCCGGCCAGCTCCAGGGCGCTGCCGTACTGGATGAGGGCGGCGGCGACGGCGGTCAGCATGGCCCAGACGAGCTTGCGGCCGAGGCCGGGGGCGGGTTCGGCGGAGCCGCGCTCGGCCGAACGGCCGGCGGTGCCGCGCCACAACAGCAGGGCCGAGGGGATGACCAGGGCGGAGACGCCGAGGAAGATCCACCGCCAGCTCACGTTCTCCACGACGAACCCGGCGATGGCCGGGCCGATCATGGAGGGCACCACCCAGGCGGCCGAGAACAAGGCGAACACCTTGGGATGCATGGCCCCCGGGAAGACCCGGGCGACCAGCACGTACAGGGAGACCTGGATCAACCCGGCGCCGAGCCCCTGCACGAAACGGCCCGCGACCAGCACCTCCATCGTCGGTGCGAACCCGGCCACCAGGAGCCCGGCCACGAAGGTGGCCACGCCGACGGCGATCGGCTGCACCGGCCCCCGCACGTCGCTCCACCGGCCGCCGAGCACGGTCGCGATCACGCTGGCCGCCAGAGTGGCGCTGAAGGCCAGGTTGTACAGGGCCATGCCGCCCAGGTCGCCGGCCACGATGGGCATCGCGGTCGCCACCGCCATCGCCTCGAAGGCCACCAGCATGACGAGCGCGACCAGGCCGACGCTGAGCGCCCGGTACTGCGCGGACAGCACGCCGGCCGGGGCCGGGGCGACGTCTTCGATCGGTTCAACAGTCGTTGTCATGACCGTAAAAGTAGGGGGAACCGCGCGTCGGCACATCGGGCGCGGGGCCTAGGCAATTGGGCCTAAGGCATGCGGGACTCGATGCCGTCGAGGAGCAGTTCGAGGCCGTAGCGGAAACGTTCCTCGCCGTCGGCGGCGATCAGGTCGTCGATGTGCTCGACCAGGTACGGGAAGCGGTCGCGCGGCAGGGCGCGGTAGTAGTCGGCGATCTGGGTCGCGAACGCGGTGAAGTACTCCTCCGGCGTGGACATGTCCGAGGCGCGCAGCCGGCTGATGTGCACCGAGCCCTCGTAGGCGTCGCCGATGAGGTAGAGGGACAGGCGGTCGAGGCACAGGGCGGCCTCGCGCGGCGGCATCCCGGCCTCCACCATCAGCCCGTACACGAACTCGCCGGTGCGCAGCGAGTTCTCGCCCGTGGGGATGTTCGCCAGGGCCGCCCTGGCGACCTCGGCGTGCTTGTTCAGCACCCGGTAGACCTCCAGCGCGTACGCCCTGAGCTGGTCCTTCCACCGGCCGGGGTCGCGCTCGGGCAGCCGGATCTCGCCGAGGACGCGGTCGTAGACGAGTTCGAGCAGCTCCTCCTTGTTCGCGACGTGCGCGTACAAGGAGGCGGGGCCGGTGTCGAGCTCCTGGGCGACGCGTCTCATGCTCAGCGCGTCGAGCCCTTCGGCGTCGAGGACGCGCAGCCCGGTCTCGACGATGAGGTCCTGGCTGAGCTGCCGCCTGATCGGCGCGGGCTTGCGGGACTTGCGCCACGGCGGCACCGGCACGGCTTCTTCCTTGCTCCCCATGGCGAACACTGTACTTGACACGAACGCTGTTCGCTACTAAAACGGTGTTCGTAACGAACAGTGTTCGTATCAAGAACAGCGTTCTTAAGGAGTTCCCCCGATGACAGTGACCAACTCGGCGCAGGCCACGGAGGCCGTCGCGCCCTACCGGTGGCGCTGGGCCGCCCTTTTCGTGATCCTCGCCGCCGAGGTGATGGACCTGCTCGACGCGTTGATCACCACGATCGCCGCCCCCACCATCCGCGCCGACCTGGGCGGCAGCGACAGCCTCGTGCAGTGGCTCGGCGCCGGCTACACGCTGGCCATGGCCGTCGGCCTGGTCACCGGCGGGCGGCTCGGTGACCTGTTCGGCCGCAAGCGCATGTTCCTCATCGGCGCCTTCGGCTTCACCGCCGCCTCGCTGCTGTGCGGCGTGGCGGGCAGCCCCGAGATGCTGATCGCCAGCCGGGTGCTGCAGGGCCTGTTCGGCGCCGTGATGTTGCCCCAGGGCCTCGGCCTGATCAAGGAGATGTTCCCGCCGCAGGAGATGGGCAAGGCGTTCGGCATGTTCGGGCCCGTCATGACGATCTCGTCGGTCGGCGGCCCCGTGCTGGCCGGCTGGCTGGTCGACGCCGACTTCTTCGGCACCGGCTGGCGCATGATCTTCCTGATCAACCTGCCGCTCGGCCTGGCCGCCGCGCTGGCCGGCATCCGCTTCCTGCCCGAGTACCGCCTCTCGAACGCCACCAGGCTCGACCTGGTCGGCGTCGGCCTGGTCTCGGTCGCCGGATTCCTGCTGATCTACCCGCTGATCCAGGGCCGCGAGCTCGGCTGGCCCGCCTGGACGTTCGTCTCGATGGCCGCCTCGCTGGTCGTCTTCGCCCTGTTCGGCAGGTACGAGTCGCGCCGCGCCGCCTCCGGCAAGGACCCGCTGGTCACCCCCAGCCTCTTCCGCAAGCGGGCCTTCTCCGGCGGCCTGGTGGCCGGCCTGGCGTTCTTCTCCGGCATGATCGGCCTCAGCCTGGTCTTCAGCATCTACATGCAGGCCGGCCTGCACTTCAGCCCGCTCAAGGCCGGCCTGGCCAGCCTTCCCCAGGCGGTCGGCGGCGTGATCGGCTTCGGCCTGGCCATGTCCGGGCTCCAGGAGAAGCTGGGCCGCGGCCTGCTGCAGATCGGCGTGGTCGTCATGGCCGCCGGCGCGGCCGTGCTCGGGGTGACCATCCACCTGGCCGGCACCGACGTCGGCGTCTGGCAGCTCGCCCCCGGGCTGGCGCTGGTCGGCATCGGCATGGGCCTGACCATGGCGCCGTTCTTCGACATCGTGCTGGCCGGGGTCGAGCCGCACGAGTCGGGGTCGGCCTCGGGCACGATGACCGCCGTCCAGCAGCTCGGCGGCGCGCTCGGCACCGCCGTCCTCGGCACGCTCTTCTTCAACCTGCTCAAGGATCAGTGGAGCTTCGGCTCGGCCATGCAGGTGACCGTCTGGGTCGAGATCGGGCTGCTGGCGATCACCTTCGCCCTGTCGTTCCTCATGCCGCGCAAGGCCCGCCCCGAACAGGCCGGCCACTGAGCGCTGACCCGGCCGCGGCTCCCCTGCGGGGGTGGAGCCGCGGCCTCGGCCTTTCTCAGCCGCCGGCGTGACGCTCGGCCCACCGGGTGAGGTCGCGGCGTTCGACGGCGGCGGCCATCAGGTCGGGGAAGGCGTCGGGGGTGCAGGCGAAGGCGGGCACGCCCATCGCGGCCAGCGCGGCGGCGTTCTCGTGGTCGTAGAAGGGCGCGCCCTCGTCGGAGAGCGCGAGCAGCACGATCACCTGCACGCCGGCCTGCGTCATCGCCGCCACCCGGCGCAGCATCTCCTCGCGCACACCGCCCTCGTACAGGTCGCTGATCAGGACGAAGATCGAGTCGGCCGGACGGGTGATGAGCCCCTGGGAGTAGGCGATGGCCCTGTTGATGTCGGTGCCGCCGCCGAGCTGGGTGCCGAACAGCAGCTCGACCGGGTCGTGCAACTGCTCGGTCAGGTCGACCACCGCCGTGTCGAACACCACGAGCGACGTCTTCAGCGACCGCATCGAGGCCAGGACCGCCCCGAACACGCTCGAATACACCACCGAGGCCGCCATCGAACCGCTCTGGTCGATGCAGAGCACCACCTCGCGCTGCACCGACCGCTGCCTGCGCGCGTAGCCGACCAGCCGCGACGGGACGACCGTGTTCCGCTCCGGCAGGTAGTTCTTGAGGTTCGCCCGGATCGTGCGGTCCCAGTCGATGTCGGCCACCCGCTTGGGCCGGTGCGTACGCGCGGAACGGTCGAGCGCGCCCGTCACCGCCGCCCGCGTACGGTCGGCGAGGCGGCGTTCGAGCTCCTGGACCACCTTGCGCACCACGGCCCTGGCCGACTCGCGGGCCTGGGCGGGCATGACCCGGTTGAGCGCGAGCAGCGTGCCGACCAGGTGCACGTCGGGCTCGACGGCCTCCAGCATCTCCGGTTCGAGCAGCAGCCTGGTGAGGTTCAGCCGCTCGATCGCGTCCTTCTGCATGACCTGGACGACCGTGGACGGGAAGTACGTCCGGATGTCGCCCAGCCAGCGGGCCACCCGCGGCGCGGACGCCCCGAGGCCGCCCTCGCGACGGCTCTGCCCCTCGCGGCCGTCCTGGTCGTAGACGGCGGCCAGGGCCGCGTCCATCTGCGCGTCGGCACCCTCCAGGGCGCGGCCGGTGCCGTCGGCGTCGCCGCCCCCGAGCACCAGCCGCCACCTGCGCATGCGCTCATCCACGGTCTCTCCCGATGATCGCCAGCACGGTCGCCACGGCTCCCGCCGCGCGCCGCTCGTCCACGTCCGGCTCCGCGCCGCCGGGGTCGCCCGTGCGGCCCGCCGCGCTCACCCGCTCGCCGACGGCCCGCCGCTCCGGCGCGGCGAACCCGCCGAACGTGCGGCGCAGCAGCGGCAGCACGTCGGTGAACTGGTCGGCGGGCAGCGCGGTCAGCCAGGCGTCGACCAGGCCCAGCAGGCGCGGGTCGTGCACCAGGAGCAGGCCGCCACCGGACAGGAAGCCCTCGACCCAGGCCGCCGCCCTGACCGGGGTCTGGCCCCGGGACATGGCCCTGGACATGCGGTCGCCCGCGTCGTCGAGCTCGCCGCAGTCGAGCAGGAGGCGGGTGAGCCGGCCCTCGATGAGACCGTGCAGGTCAGGCCGGTCGGCGATGCCCCGCAACGTGCCCAGCCACCGCCCGCCCGGCGACGCCCCCTCACCGGCCGCGTCATCAGCGGCCTCGGCGGCAGGTTCGGTGAGGAGGGCGACGGCGGCGTGGACGGCGTCGACGTGCTTCAGCAGCCCGGCCGCCGCGTCGTCGTCGAGCGCGGTGACCGCCACCGGCAGCCCGACGCAGATCCGGTCGAGCATCGAGCGCACGATCACCGCCAGCCCTTCGGCCGAGGTGCCGCGCACGTCGCCGTAGCGGTGGGCGCGCACCATCGCGGGCAGCGCCGCCATCAGGTGCGTGACGTCGGTGTCCAGCGCCGCCTTGGCCGACAGCGCGGCGAGCAC
This sequence comes from Nonomuraea sp. NPDC047529, assembly GCF_040642995.1. Taxonomy (NCBI): domain Bacteria; kingdom Bacillati; phylum Actinomycetota; class Actinomycetes; order Streptosporangiales; family Streptosporangiaceae; genus Nonomuraea; species Nonomuraea sp. NPDC047529. Next base: position 171,146 of record NZ_JBEYTJ010000014.1, read on the forward strand.
GCCGGGCAGCGCCTTCGGCAGGTCGGCCAGCAGGCACAGCTCCACCAGCGCGGTCAGGTCGGCGAGCGCCGCCGACGTAGCCCCGGCCAGGTCGCGGGCCCGCTGCGCGGCCGCGGCGGCGACGGTGGTGCCGAGGGCGGCGTGCTCGATGAGCGCGAGGTCGTGCTCGGGCCGCCACTGCAGCGTCCACGACTCCCTGAACGTGCCCTTGCCGCGCGCCTGGCCCGGCGTGCCCCAGCCCACCTCCAGCATCCGCAGCCGGTGCAGCAGGTGGCTGCGCTCCAGGTCGAGCGGCTTGCGCAGGTCGAGGTCGAGCTCCCGGTCGAGGGCCTCGGGCCGGAGCTTGAGCCGCCGCCGCTGCTCGCGCAGGTCGCGCTGGAGCGGGACCATCGGGGTGCCGTCGGTGACGTGGCCCAGCCGGTCGCCGACGACCATGCGCCGCTGGATCAGCTCGACGGCCAGGTCGTCGCCCTCGCACAGCACCGCCCGGGCCGCCTCGGTGACCTCGCCCAGCCCGGCCAGCGGCCTGCCGCGCAGCCCCGCCAGGGTCGCGGCCAGGCGCACGGACTCGATGACGTGCGCGGACGAGACCGGCAGGCCCTCCTCGCGCAGCACGGCGGCGGCCTCGGTGAGCCAGCGCTCGACCGGCCGGTCGGGGGCGGCGAACAGGTGGTGGTACCAGCCCGGCGAGGTGATGCCCGCGCCGTAGCCGCTCCAGGAGGCCAGCCGTCCGTACGTCCACGGCACCCAGGTCAGCTCGGCCTTCACCTTCGGCATCCCGCGCAGCAGCGCGTTGTCGGCCGAGGCCGGGGGCAGCGGACCGGTCAGCGCGGGCACGTGCCAGGCGCCGCAGACCACCGCGATCGTGCCGAACCCCTCCTTGATCGCCGCGCGCAGCGTCCTGCGCATGTACGCCTCGCGCCTGGCCTCCCGGCCGGTCGGCTCGTGCCCCTCGCGCACGGCGGCCATGGCCTCGGCGATCGCCTCGAAGGGGGTGTCGCCGCGGTGCTCGACGACGTCCTCCCACCAGCGTTCGGGGTCGTCGTGCCCGGCGGCGGCCGCCAGCGCGCCGATGGGGTCGGTACGCAGCCCGTCGCCCCCCGCCTCGGCCTCCTCCTCGCCCTCGGCCTCGTCGGCCAGGGAGTGGGCGGCGGGCAGGTCGCAGAAACGCACCGGGACGCCGGCGGCGACGCCGTACAGGATCGCCTGCCATTCGGGGGAGAACTCCGCGAACGGCCAGAACGCGGCCTTCGCCGGAGCGCCGGGCACGTGCGCGAGCAGCGCGATCGGCGGCTCCAGGTCGGGTGCGAGCGCCACGAGCGCGTCGGCCTCCGGCGGCCCCTCGACGAGGATCGCGTCGGGGCGCAGGCGTTCGAGCTCACGCCGGAGCGCGCGGGCCGAGCCGGGGCCGTGATGGCGCACGCCCAGGACGGACACGGTGCTCATGACACCTCGCGGCAGGCGCGGTAGAAGTCGCGCCAGTCGGGACGCTCGCGCACCACGGTCTCCAGGTACTCGCGCCACACCACCCGGTCGGAGACCGGTTCCTGCACCACCGCGCCCACGATCCCGGCCGCCACGTCGGACGGCCGCAGCACGCCGTCGCCGAAGTGGGCGGCCAGTGCGATGCCGCTGGTGAGCACCGAGATCGCCTCGGCCGTGGACAGGGTGCCGCTGGGCGACTTGACCTTGGTGCGGCCGTCCTCGGTGACGCCGGCGCGCAGCTCGCGGAAGACGGTCACCACGCGCCGGATCTCGGCCAGGCCGGTGGTGGTCTCCGGCAGCTCCAGCGCACGGCCCAGATCGGTGACGCGGCGGGCGACGATGTGCACCTCCTCCTCGGCGTCGGCGGGCACGGGGAGCACGACGGTGTTGAACCGGCGGCGCAGGGCGCTGGACAGCTCGTTGACGCCCCGGTCGCGGTCGTTGGCGGTGGCGATGACGTTGAAGCCGCGCTCGGCCTGCACCTCGCGGTTGAGCTCGGGGATCGGCAGCGTCTTCTCCGACAGGACGGTGATCAGCGCGTCCTGGACGTCGGAGGGCATGCGGGTCAGCTCCTCGACCCGGGCGACCCGCCCCTCGGCCATGGCCCGCATCACCGGCGAGTGGGTCAGCGCCTCGAACGACGGGCCCTCCGACAGCAGCCTGGCGTAGTTCCAGCCGTACCTGACGGCCTCCTCCGCGGTGCCCGCGGTGCCCTGGACGAGCAGCGTCGAGTCGCCGCTGACCGCGGCGGCCAGGTGCTCCGACAGCCACGTCTTGGCCGTGCCTGGCACGCCGAGCAGCAGCAGCGCGCGGTCGGTCGCGAGCGTGGCCACGGCGACCTCGACGATGCGGCGGGCGCCGACGTATTTGGGGGTGACGCGGTCGCCGTCGCCCAGGACGTACCGGGTCACCGCCCAGGGCGACAGCTTCCAGCCGGGGGGCCGGGGACGGTCGTCGTCCTTGGCCAGGTAGGCCAGCTCCTCGGCGTACTGGTCTTCGGCGTGGGGACGCAGGACGGTCATGCGAGCTCCTTGTACATGTCGGCACGGAAACGCAGGAGGGCGGCGACCTGCTGGATCGGCGCCACCGGCGAGTAGCTCTCGGCCAGCGGGAACAGGGCGGGGTCGATGTGCTCGCCCGCCAGCTTGACCAGCTCGCCGAGGTTCCACGGCTGGACGGCCGCCACCTTGACGATCTTGTGGAGGACGGCCGTCGCCAGCCCCTCCCCCCACTGGGACGAGACGCCGCCGAGAACCATGATCAACTGGCTGTCCAGGTCGTGCTCGACGACGAAGCCGGCGGCGAGCTCCTGCTGCTCGCCCGGCGGGAGCGCTTCGAGCAGGTCGGCGATCGGGTCCCAGCCGAACATCGCGCGCGCCCACTCCGGGTCCTTCTGCAGCACCGCGGCCCGCACCCAGGCGGCCTTCACCTCGGCGTCCCAGTCGGGGACGCGCATCGTGAGCAGCTCGGACGGCGGCCGGCCCCAGACGCCCAGCGGGGCGCGGGCCAGGATCTGCTGCAACCACCAGGCCCGCTCGCCGATGCCGCGCGGCGGCTTGGGACGCACGCCGTCGCGTTCCATCGCCCGGTCGCACTCCAGGGGCGCCTCGACGGCGATGGTCGAGCCGGAGATCGACACGCAGGCCCGCGCCCGCTCGGCCATGCGCCTGGACAGGCGGGAGCCGGGCAGCCGGGTCAGCAGGTTGGCGGCGGCCTGGCGGACCTCGCGGCGGCGGTCGTCGAGCGCCGCTTCGAGGAACGGCTCGTCGCCCATGCCGAGCCCGTCGGCCAGCAGCTCGACGAACTCGGCCCGGTCGTCGGGCGTCTCCCGCTCCCACGTGCTCTCCAGCAGCTCCCTGGCCCCGGCGGGGTCGGCGGCGCGCAGGGCGCGCAGGTGGGCGCGGCGGTCGGCGGCGCCGCCCAGCTCCCACGTCTCGCCGGTGGGCTCCTCCAGCAGGTAGCCCCACGCCGGGTTGAGCCCGGCCAGCCAACGGCCGCGCTGCCCGGCCAGGACGCCCAGATGGGCCCGGATCGAGCGGTCGCGCCTGCCTCTTTCGAGCAGGTCGGGCAGCACGTCGCAGGGCACCCGGCGGCCGGTCGCGGCGGCCGCGGCCAGCCATTCGGGGAGCAGGCGGGCGTACTCGCCGCCCATGATGCGGACCAGCCGCTCGGCCGCGCGCCGGTCGACGGCGGGCAGTTCCTCGGCGGGGGCGGGCTCCGGCGGCGCGGACCCGACCGGGCGGCGGCCCGCGCGCCGCCGGGCCGTCTCGACGGCGGCGGCCGCCAGCAGGTCTCCTCCGTACGGCCTGCGGTCGGTGCCCACGAGGGCCGTGGAGGCCAGGTCGTCCCAGGTCACAGGATCACCGCCGTTCCTTCGTCGTCCCAGGTGGTGAGCGGGCGCAGGCCCTGCGGGGTCCATTCGGCGGCCAGCGTGACGGGGTGGCCGCCCGAGACGGCGATCAGCCGCCAGGGGTCACGGGCCCGGGGGTGCAACGGCAGCCCCCCGACCGACGCCCGGCCGGGGACGACGCCGGCCAGCACGACCGGCCACGACTCGGTCCAGGGATCCTCGGCCAGCACCCGCGCCACCTCGTCGAGCGCCTCGTCGGCCGACACCCCGACCCGCCCGGCGGCCCCGGCCGCGAGAGGCGTGGCGGGGTGGCGGGCGGCGACGAGGGCGCGCAGGGGGGCGGCGCCCGGGTAGAAGGCGAGGTCGGCGTCGATCGTGGTGCCCGTGACCAGGGAGGCGTCGAGCGGCTGGCCCTGAGGGGCGAAGGAGAGGATCAGCGCCGCCCGGCCGGTCGCCCGGCCCTTGAGCCAGACGCGGCGGGCGGTCAGCCGGTCGTGCTCGTCGTCGCGCCCGCCGAGCACGTGCCAGTGGTCGCGCACCGCCGGCCCGGCCAGCACCTCTTCCTTCGTGACGGGGAAACCGGTGCGGATCTGGACGGTCTGCGCCAGGGGCCCGGGGAGGTCGGCGCGGCGGCGGTAGGCGACGGCGAGGAGGTTGACCAGCGCGTACTCCTCCAGGAGCCGGCCGGGCCAGTCGTCCTCGGCGCGCACCTGGGTCAGCCGGGACACCAGGCCGGCGACGCCGGGGGCCTGGGCGTCGATGAGGCGCTTGGCCAGGCCGTCCCAGTCGTGCTCGGCGGAGGAGGCCAGGCCCTGGCGGATCTGGTCGGCCAGCCAGCGCTCCAGCTCCGCCAGCCCGGCCCCCACCCGCGCGTGCCGCACCGACTCCGCCCGCTCGGCCCGCTCCACCCGTTCCTTCCCTGCCGCCTCGCCATCGGCCACCCCGGCCGCATCGGCGCGGGACGCCTCGACGCGGGCCGCGGACCTGGCGGCGCGCTCGGCGCGGCCGTCGAGCCACTCGGTCACCCACTGCGGCGCGGCCTCCTCGGCGGGCACGCCGTCGGCCGACCACAGCAGCAGCAGGCCCAGCGCGTGCTTGCAGGGGAACTTGCGGCTGGGGCAGCTGCACCGGTAGGCGGGCTCGCTCAGGTCGACGCACGCCAGGTAGGGCTTGGACCCGCTGCCCTTGCACTCGCCGTAGAGGACGCTGCCCGTCGTGCCGCGCGAGGACCACTTGCCCGCCGCGGCCACCCCCTGGGCCGCCTTCTGGGAGGAGGCGTCGGGGGCGAGGGCGAGCACCTGATCACGGCTCCACCGTTCGATCACCTGCCGCAGACTAGCCAGGCCGACCGACAGTTCGCGCGGCGAGCACCCCGCCGACGGGCGCCGACGAACACAGGCGTGGGCGAGGTGGTCAGCCCGCGCGCCCGGTTCCTCGTAAGATCGGCCATGTGGAGCTGAGGATCTTTCCCGACGGCGCGCCCACCGAGGTCGCCGACGAGGCGGCCGCCCTGGCGCTGGCCGCGACGTTCGACGGGCAGGCCGTCCTCGACGGCGCCCGTTTCCTGCGGCGCGACGTCACCGGCGCGCCCGTCGCGTTCGTCGCCCGGCCGCCCGTGGCCGCCGAGCTCGACCTGCTCCCCCATCCGGAGGGCGGCTGGTACCGCGAGACCTGGCGGTCGCCCGTCACGATCCGGCCCGACGGCTACCCGGGCCCGCGCGCCAGCGCCACCGGCATCTACTTCCTGCTCCAGCCGGGCGAGGAGTCCGTCCCGCACATGGTGAGGTCGGACGAGGTGTGGCTGTGGCACCGGGGCGGCCCGCTGAGCCTGACCGTCGGCGACCGGGACGTCGTCCTGGGGCCACTGGTGGAGCGGGGGCAGGTGCCGCAGGCGGTCGTGCCCGGCGGCGTGTGGCAGTCCGCGCGTCCGGCCGGGGACGAGGCGGTGCTGGTGAGCTGCGTCGTGTCGCCGGGGTTCGACTTCGCCGATTTCACCGCGTGACCGGAAAGATCGTCTTATATAGAAGGCATGCCGGGCATCGAGGCGGCCCTGACCGCCGCTGGGAAGAGCATCGCTGAACGTGCCATGCGCGAATGGCTGGCCACCCGGGCCGCGCGCAAGGACCGTACGAGTGAGCTGAAGGATCTCGTCCAGAGCGGGTTCCGTGACCGGCTGGCGCCAAGGAAGATCGACAACCAGCTCCAGGGCATCGCGCTGGCCGTCGAGGGCCGGCTGTCGCGGCTCGTCGAGCAGGAGTTCCGCGGGCTGGACGAGTCCGCGCGGGCCGCCGTCCTGCTGGAGGCCGTGGCCGCGCTGCGCGCCGCCGACCTGTCGGACGAGGCCCTGTTCGAGTCGGACGCCGACCCCGCCAAACTCGCCGGACGCATCCTGGCGGCCCTTCCGGAACCCCGCCTCGGGGAGGCCGAGGACCGCCTGTACGCCGTCCTGCTCGCCGAGTCCGTCGACTGCCTGGTCGGCCTCATGCGTCAGCTCCCCCAGTACCTGCCGCGCGCCGCCACCGAGACGCTGGGCCGGCTCAGCAGCCTGGCCGAGGGCGTCGAACGCCTGCTCGCCAGGATGCCGCAACGCACGCTGGAGGCCCCCGAGGGCACCCAGGACGACGCCGCGTTCGCCCGCCTCTACCTCGGTTTCGCCAGCCGCACCCTCGACGAGGTCGAGCTGTTCGGCGTCCGGGTGGAGACCTACCGTCCGCGCACGTCGCTGAGCGTCGCCTACATCAGCCTCAACGTCTCCTCCGGCGAACGCGGCCCGCGCACGCCGGAGCGGCTGTCGGTCGCCGCGCTCACCGGCGGGCACCCCGCCGAGCGCGGCACCGAGCGCATCGAGTCGGCGCTCGGCCGCTCCAGGCTCACGCTGCTGCGCGGCGACGCGGGTTCGGGCAAGAGCACGCTGCTGCGCTGGCTGGCGGTCACCGCCGCGCGCGGCGGCTTCTCGGGCGACCTGGCCGCCTGGAACGGCTGCGTGCCCCTGATGATCAAGCTGAGGAGCCATTCGTCAGGACGGCTGCCCGCGCCCGCCGACTTCCTCGACGACGTCGCGCGGGAGGTCGCCGGCCGCATGCCGCGCGGCTGGGTGGAGCGCGTGCTGGCGTCCGGCCGCGGGCTGCTCCTGGTCGACGGCGTGGACGAGCTGCTCGTACGGCACCGGCCGGCCGTACGGGAGTGGCTGTCGCGGCTGCTGGCGGCCTTTCCGGAGCTGCGCGTCGTGGTGACCTCCCGCCCGACCGCCGCCGACGCCCGCTGGCTGGCCGACGAGGGGTTCGCGGCGGCCACGCTGGAGCCCATGACGCCCGACGACCAGCGGGAGCTGATCCGTCAGTGGCACGTCGCGATACGCGACTGCCCGAGCCTGCCGTGCGACCCCGGCGAGCTGGAAGGCTACGAGGTCGCCCTGCTGGCCAGGATGGAGTCCAATCCGCACCTGGGCGTGGTCGCCTCGACCCCGCTGCTGGCCGCCATGCTGTGCGCGCTCAACCTCGACCGCCGCACCCAGCTCCCGCGCAGCCGGATGGGCTTCTACGACGCCGTGCTCGGCCTGCTGCTCGAACGCCGCGACGCCGAGCGGCGGATCGACGACGACGTGTCCCTCGACCCCGGCCAGAAGGTGTGGATCCTGCGCGACCTGGCCTGGCGGCTGGTGTCGATGGGCCGTTCCGAGTTGTCGAAGGCGACCGCGCTGCGGCGGGTCGAGCAGAAGCTCGGCTCGATGACCCGCGTCTCGCACACCGCCTCCGACGTGCTCGAACACCTGTTACGCCGGAGCGGCGTGCTGCGCGAGCCGGTGCCCGGCCGGATCGACTTCGCGCACCGGACCGTCCAGGAGTACCTGGCCGCCGGGCAGCTCGTGGAGGACGAGGACGTCGAGGCGGCGGTCGAGCGGGCGCACCTGGACCAGTGGCGCGAGGTCGTGGTGATGGCCGCCGGGCACGCGAACGGCCGGTTGCGCGGCGAGCTGCTGAGCGGCCTGCTGGACCGCGCCGACCAGGGCGGCAAGCACGCCCGCAGGCTGCGGCTGCTGGTGGCGGCGTGCCTGGAGACCGTCCAGGAGATCCCGGCCGGGGTGCGCGACCGGTTCGAGGCGTGCCTGGCGCAGGTGGTCCCGCCGCGCACGGAGGAGGAGGCGACCCTGCTGGCGGCGGCGGGCGAGGAGATCCTGCGCCGCCTGCCCCGCGACCTGACGGGCCTGCCGGCGAGCCGCGCGGCGTGGACGGTCCGCACGACGTTCCTGATCAACGGCCCGGAGGCCCTGGACCGCCTGGCCGGCTACGCGTCCGACCCGCGGTGGCAGGTGCGGGAGCAGCTCCGCCAGGGCTGGGAGTACTTCGACGCCGACGTCTACGCCCGGCGGGTCCTGGCCGACATGGAGGACGTCACCTTCTCCAGCGCCCGCCATCTCCGCAGCGCCGCCCTCCTGAAGGCGTCCGAGGTGCTCGTCACCGTGCCCACCCCTCTCCCCGACCTGCGATTCCTCCGCGACATGCCCCAGACGCAACTGCTGAGCGTGCAGGACGCCCCGATCCGCTCCTTGGACGGGGTGGCGTCGCTGCCCCGGCTGACCGAGCTCGGCCTGCACTTCTACACCACGCCTCATGCCGTGGACCTCGGCCCCCTGGACGGGTCGCCGCGTCTGCGCACCATGCGGCTCTGGGGAGTCCGGCTCGACGATCCGGGCTTCCTCGACCGTCTGCCGCGCCTGAGGGAGCTCGTCCTCGACCTGCGCGACGACGACCGGGACGCCTGGCACGCGCCGCTCGCCCGGCAGGACCAGCTGGAGTCACTGCACCTCCGGCGCGACGGCCTGCCGATCCCCGGGACGGTCTTCGCCGGGATGCGGCGACTGGAGAAGCTGTGGCTGGACGGCGTCGCGGAAGCCGGCGCCTGCCTCGACGCCGCCTCCCTGACCTGCCCGTCCGTCGCCGACGTGTCCCTCGACGAGGTCGGCGGGCTCGATCTCGCGGCACTCGGCCGCTTCTCCCTGACCCGCCTCCGCCTGCGCCAATGCCCCGCCCTGACGGATCTCACCCCGCTGTGCGGGCAGACGCGGCTCTCCTCCCTGACCCTGGCCGTGTGCCCCGGCGTCACCGACCTGTCCCCCCTCGCCGCTCTGCCCGGGCTGCGCAACCTGAATCTGTTCCTCATGCCCGCCGACCTCGACGTGAGCCCGCTGGCCGGGATGCCGGGGCTCACCGTCCAGCTCGGGCGTACGCAGCGGGTGGTCAACGGGGACGGTGTCAGGGTCAGGAGGCTGTGACGCCCGGCGGTCGGTGGGGGCCGCTTTAACTACCCGGAATTTCGTGCTAAACGTGGCAATATCCCGTTCGGAGTTCCCATCAACCGGCCATGCCGGCCTGGCGCCCTGCTCTGATCACCGTCCAGGCCGTCGTCACAGAACGTCACAGAACTTGCACGGCGTACGCGTTCACCCCCCAGGACGCCCGGCGCCCGCCCGCGTGCGGGCGCCGCCTCCTGCTGGACGAGAAGGGGAACCACCATGACCCTGCCCCTCGCCGCCACCCCCGCCGTCGAACCCGCGCCCGCCCGCCGCCGCGGGCTCGTGCTGCTGCTCAGCGCCCTCGCCGGATTCCTGCTGACCGTCGTGTGGTCGGCCGAGTTCGTGGACCAGACGATCGGCTCGACGGTCGCCGACACGATGCTCGGCCACGACGCCGACGCCACCCCCATCGCCGGGACGCTCTCCGGCATCGTGTTCGCCTTCGCCTCCGGCCTGGCGGGCTCGTTCACCGCGTGCAACATCGCCGCGCTCGGCGCGGTCGCGCCCCTGGTCGGGGCCAGGCCGTCGGTCGGCGCCCGGATCCGCGGGACGCTGCGCCCGCTCGGCTGGCTGGCGGCCGGCGCGCTGACCGTGTCCGGCGCGTACGGCGTCGTGGTGGGCATCGTCGGCACCTCCATGCCGCAGTTCGCCACGGCCAGACCCGCGCCGGGCACCCTGTCCCCCGGCCTGGTCCAGGCGATGGTCACGTTCGGGCTGATCGGGCTGGCCTTCCTCTACCTGGGCCTGGCCGCGCTCGGCTACCTGCCCGACCCGCTGTCCCGCCACCCGAGCGCCCGCATGGCCGTCATGGGCGCGCTGATCGGCGGCTTCCTGATCGGCCGCCCGTTCCCGCTGTTCCGCCAGCTCTTCAGGGACGCCGCCGAGAGCCACAACCCCCTGTACGGCGCGCTGGCCTTCATGCTCCAGTCGGCCGGCAACATCGTCGTCATGGCGGTCCTGTTCATGCTGCTCGCCCTGGCCACCGGGGGCCGCGCGCACCGCTGGCTGACCGCGACCCCGGCCCGCCTGGCCCTCATCACCGGCGCGGCGCTGGTCGTGGCCGGGGTCTTCACCCTTCTGTACTGGGACGTCCGGATCCTGGCCCGCCGCGACCTCATCTGGTACCCGACGGCGCCCTGGAGCTGAGCGGCGCGGCAGCCCGCTTCCTGGCGGGCTACCCGCCGTTTCTGCGGGAAGGAGGAAGGTGACCGTGGGAGGTGCGCGATGAGGGCCGTCATGAACGCCGCGATGCTGCGGATCCGCAGGCACCGGCCGGACCGCAACCCGTTGCGCCGCCGCTCCGACCGGCTGGAGAGCGCCGGGCTGGCAGTGGCGGTGCTCCTGGTCCTGCTCAGCGTCTGGCCGGCGGTGCTGGCCGGCCGGGTCGCCTACGAGGGCGGCCTGCGCGACGCCCGCGTGGGCCCCGGCCACCGCCAGCAGGTGACCGCGACGGTGCTGCGGGAGCCGCGGCCCGTGCGGCCGGGGTTCGGCGAGGCGGCGACCTCCACGGTGCCGGCGAGCTGGACCACTCCGGCGGGCTCGGTCAGGACCGGGCAGGTCCAGGTCCCGGCCGGTACGCGGGCGGGCCAGACCGTGCCCCTGTGGATCGACCCCGAGGGCGACCCGACGACGCCGCCGGCCCGCCACACCGACGTGGTCCTGCGCGGCGTGGGCCTGGCGGCGTTCGTCCAGGTGCTGGCGTGCCTGCTGGTGCTGGGGGCGGTCGCGGGGCTGCGCCGGCTGCTGGACCGGCGCAGGTACGCCGACTGGGACGCCGCCTGGCTGCGCGCCGACGACCGGTGGCGCCGTCCTCGCCGCCCGTAGCCGGGCCATCCGGTTTACTTTACCGCCGTACGTCCGGGCAGCCGTACGGCGGAGGAGGCGAGAGATGGAAGCCAAGGAGTGGACCGTGCGGATCCGACTCGCCGAGGACGGCGACGACACCTCGGCACGGGCGGTCCTGACCACCCCGGACGGCACGACGGCCGAGGGCGCGGGCCACGCCCGCCGCAACCCCGCCGACCCGTCCATGCCGGTGGTCGGGGACGAGCTGGCCGTCGCGCGGGCGCTGGCCGACCTGGCCGGCCGGCTGGCCGGCGCGGCCCGGCACGAACTGGGTGACGGCGGCCCGGTGCCGACCCGGTCCTGGTGAGGGCGGAGGCGGCGAAAACGGTTTGACGCGCCCGCCCCCGGCCCGCTGACATGGGCCGCACGGTCCGCACGGACCGTACGGACCGAGGGGGAGCGCATGGGCGGCAGGATGCACGCGGACGAGGCCGACATCGACGAGGCCCTCGTGCGGCGGCTGCTGGCCGCGCAGTTCCCGCGCTGGGCCGGCCTCCCGCTGCGCCGCTTCCCCTCCTCCGGCACCGTCAACGCGGTCTTCCGGCTCGGCGACGACCTGGCCGTCCGCCTGCCGCGCGTCGGGAACGGCGTCGGCGACGTCGCCAAGGAGCGGCGGTGGCTGCCGCTGCTGGCCCCCGCGCTGCCCGTCCCGATCCCCTCGGTGCTCGGCCAGGGCTCGCCGGGAGAGGGTTTCCCCTGGCCGTGGTCGGTGTGCCGGTGGCTCGACGGCGAGAACCCGGAGGCGGGCGCGCTCTCCGACGCCGAGGCGCTGGCCGCCGACCTGGCGGCGTTCGTCGCCGCGCTGCGCGAGGTCGATCCCGCCGGCGCCCCCGACGCCTACCGGGGCGGCCCGCTGGCCCGTCTCGACGACGCGGCCCGGGCCGCGATCGGCGAGCTCGACGGCCTGATCGACACCGCCGCGGCCACGGCGGCCTGGAAGGAGGCGCTGAGCGCGCCCGGATGGCAGGGCGGGCCCGTCTGGGTGCACGCCGACCTGATGCCGGGCAACCTGCTGGTCCGCGACGGGCGGCTGAGCGGGGTCATCGACTGGGGCACGCTCGGCGCGGGCGACCCGGCCTGCGACCTGATCCCGGCCTGGAACCTGCTGCCGCCCGCCGCGCGCGAGGTCTTCCGCGCCGCGCTCGGCGTCGACGACGCCACCTGGGCCCGCGGGCGCGGCCGGGCCCTGTCCATGGCGCTCATCCAGCTCCCCTACTACAAGGACACCAACCCGGCCATGGCGGCCAACGCCCGGCACGTGATCCGCGAGGTGCTCGGCCGGCCCGTACGCTGACGGGATTCTTGGGTTTTTTCCGGCGAGATGATTGTCTGTCCGGAGGAACTACGAGGAGGCCACCGGTGAGCCGTCAGATCGTTTCAATCGTGGGTGGGAAGGACACCACCGGCGAGAGCGTGTACGAGTCGACCAACCCCGCCCGCCCCGGCGAGGTCGTGGCCCGGGTCGGCCTGGCCGACGCCGCCGCGTTCGCCGCCGCCTGCCGCACCGCCAAGGAGGCCCAGCGCGAGTGGGCCAAGGTGCCGGCGCCGGTGCGCGGACGGGTGATCGCCTCCATCGGGCGGCTGGTCGAGGCCAACGCCGAGAGCCTGGCCCGTCTGGTCACCCGGGAGATCGGCAAGCCGTACGCCGAGGCGCTGGGCGAGGTGCGGGAGATCGTCGACACCTGCGACTTCTTCCTGGGCGAGGGCCGCAGGCTCTACGGTCAGACCGTCCCCTCGGAGATGCCGGACAAGAACCTGTTCACCTTCCGCAACCCGGTCGGGGTGGCCGCGGTGATCACGGCGGGCAACTTCCCCGTGGCCGTGCCCTCCTGGTACCTCGTGCCCGCGCTGCTGTGCGGCAACGCCGTGGTGTGGAAGCCCGCCGAGTACGCCGCCGCCTCCGCCGAGGCCATGTACCGGCTGTTCGCCGCCTCGGGGCTGCCCGACGGGGTGCTCAACGTGGTCTTCGCCGACGGCGCCCAGACCTTCGCGGGGCTGGAGCTGGCCCTGGAGGAGGGCAGCGTGCACAAGGTCGGCTTCACCGGGTCGAGCGAGGTCGGCAGGAAGGTCGGCGAGCTGGCCGGACGCCACCTGCAGTCGGCGTGCCTGGAGCTCGGCGGCAAGAACCCGATGGTGATCATGCCGGACGCCGACCTCGACCTGGCCGTCGAGGGCGCGCTGTTCTCCGGCTTCGGCACCGCCGGCCAGCGCTGCACCAGCCTCGGCACGGTCATCGTGCACGAGAGCGTGCACGACGAGTTCGTCGAACGGTTCGCGCGGGCGGCCGGGGAGGCCAGGATCGGCGACCCCGAGCAGGACGTGCTGGCCGGCCCGCTGCTCGACCAGAAGTTCGCCGACCGGTACGAGGAGTACCTGACCTGGATCCAGCCGCACCACGAGGTCGTCTCGGGCCGCACCGGAAAGATCACCAAGGACAACCCGCGCGGCGACTTCGACGGCGACGGCGGCCTGTACTACCACCCGGTCATCGTCGACGGCGTGCGCCCCGGCGACCGGCTGTTCCTGGAGGAGACGTTCGGCCCGCTCGTCGGCGTCACCACCTTCACCACCCTGGACGAGGCCGTCGAGCTGGCCAACCGCCCCGGTTACGGCCTGTCGAGCTCGATCTACACGACCAACCCCAAGCACGCCTTCCGCTTCCGCGAGGGCATCTCGGCGGGCATGGTCAGCGTCAACAACTCCACCTCCGGCGCCGAGGCCCACCTGCCCTTCGGCGGCAACGGCAAGTCGGGCAACGGCAGCCGCCAGTCGGGCGTGTGGGTGCTCGACCAGTTCACCCGCTGGCAGGCGATGAACTGGGACTTCTCGGGCCGTCTGCAGAAGGCGCAGATGGACGTGGCGGAGATCGTCCCGGATCTGGAGTTCCGGATCTGAGAAAGGCGAAGCCGCCCCCGGGCGCCGGGGGCGGCTGTCACGCGTACGGGCGGATCAGACCTGCCCGGCCTTCTCCAGGGCCGCGCAGCAGGTGTTCACCAGCAGGCGGGTGACCACGTACGGGTCGACGTTGGCGTTCGGGCGGCGGTCCTCGATGTAGCCCTTCTTGTCCACCTCGACCTGCCACGGGATGCGTACGGACGCGCCGCGGTTGGACACGCCGTAGGTGTACTTGTTCCACGGGGCGGTCTCGTGGTGGCCGGTCAGGCGCAGCTCGATGTCGGCGCCGTACTGGGAGACGTGCTCCATGGGCTTGTCGCCCTCGCCGAGCGACTCGCAGGCGGTGATGATGGCGTCGTAGCTCTCGCGCATGGCCTTGGTGGAGAAGTTGGTGTGCGCGCCGGCGCCGTTCCAGTCGCCGCGGGCGGGCTTGGCGTCGAGGGTGGCCTCGACGCCGAACTCCTCGGCCGTCCGGTAGAGCAGGTAGCGGGCGACCCACATGTGGTCGGAGACCTCAAGGGGGCCGGCCGGGCCGATCTGGAACTCCCACTGGCCGGGCATGACCTCGGCGTTGATGCCGGAGACGGCCAGGCCGGCCGTCAGGCAGCGGTCGAGGTGCAGCTCGACGATGTCGCGGCCGAACACGGCCTCGGCGCCCACACCGCAGTAGTAGTGGCCCTGCGGGGCGGGGAAGCCGCCCTCGGGGAAGCCGAGCGGGCGGCTGCCCTTGAAGAAGGTGTACTCCTGCTCGATGCCGAACCAGGACTCCTGGTCGGCGTACCGCTCGGCGATCGGGCGGAGCAGAGCGCGGGTGTTGCTGGAGTGGGCCTGCCCGTCGATCTCCTCGACCTCGCAGAGGACGAGCACGTTGTCGCCGCCGCGGATCGGGTCGGGGCAGGTGAACACCGGGCGGAGCACGCGGTCGGAGGCGTGGCCCTGGGCCTGGTTGGTGCTGGAGCCGTCGAAGCCCCAGACCGGAGGCTCGGCACCGTCGGCCAGGATCTTCGTCTTAGAGCGCAGCAGAGCCGTGGGCTCGGTGCCGTCGATCCAGATGTACTCAGCCTTGTAGCTCACGGTGTTCCTTTCGGGATTTCTCTCAGCCACGCCGAGTCTTATGGACGGCCATTTCCCGGTTTTTGCCCGAATGTGAACGCCGTGTTAATCGTGCCGCCAACCGTGTCCTTATTAGGGGGTAAATCCAATAAGGGCGGTTAGCTGGGGCAGGTCGGCCGTCCGGGGGACGGCGGCCGTACGACGATCGAGGCCGGGGGATGATGATCATGGAGGATGTCTGGTTCGGCGCGTTCCTCGCGCCCGAGGCGGCGGGCGCCGACCGGGTGATGCGCCACGCGGAGCTGGCCGACCGGCTGGGCCTGGACCTGGTCGGCGTCCAGGACCACCCCTACCAGGCGGGCTTCCTCGACTCCTGGACCCTGCTGGCCTCGATCGCGCAGCGCACCGAGCGCGTCCGGCTGGTGCCCGACGTGGCCAACCTGCCGCTGCGCCCGCCCGCCGTGCTGGCCAGGGCCGCCGCCTCGCTCGACGTCCTCAGCGGCGGCCGGGTGGAGCTGGGCCTCGGCGCGGGCGCGCTCTGGGACGCCATCGCCGCCATGGGCGGGCGCCGCCTCTCCCCCGGCGAGTCGATCGACGCGCTGGCCGAGGCGATCACCGTCATAAGGGCGCTGTGGACGCCGGGCGACCCGGTGACCTTCTCCGGCGCCCACCACCGCCTGGAGGGCGCGCGGCCCGGCCCGTTCCCGCCGCACCCGATCGGGATCTGGATCGGCGCGACCAGGCGGCGGATGCTGGAGCTGACCGGACGGACGGCCGACGGCTGGCTGACCTCCTCCTTCCACAGCCCGCCCGACGCCGTGACCGCGCAGGCCAAGATCATCGACACGGCCGCCGAGAACGCCGGACGCGACCCGGCCTCGATCCGCAAGGTCTACAACCTCTGCGGCAGCCTGTCGCCGCTGCGTGGTGCGGGCTTCCTCGACGGCCCGGCCGCCCTGTGGGCCGAGCAGCTCACGGAGCTGGTGTTCGAGGCGGGCATGAGCGGGTTCGTGCTGGCCCCGGGGGTGGAGGCCGAGCGGGACCTGCGGGTGTTCGCCGAGGAGGTCGCGCCCGCCGTGCGGGAGGCCGTGGCCGGGGAACGCGGCCGGCCCGCGCCGGAACCGGTCCGGCGGCCGGTGCTGATCCCCGACCTGGACGAGGCCGGCCGCCCGAGGACGGCGGAACGCGCCCCCGGCCCCCTGCCGCCCGGCCAGGCCCGCCCCTGCCGCCGCCTGGTGGACGTGCACGACGGCTACCGCGCCCAGCTCCGCCAGGTCAGGGACGCCGTCGAGCAGGTCGCGGCCGAGACGGCGGCCCCCCACCCGGACGGCGGCCGGCTCGCGGTGCGCCAGAACCACTGGACGCTCGGCGTGTTCTGCGCGACCTTCCGCCGCCTGCTGACCGTGCACCACGAGATCGAGAACGACCGGACCTTCCCGGCCCTCACCGAGCACGACCCCGCCCTGGAGTCGGTGGTCAAGAAGCTGGAGCAGGAGCACGAGGTCATCGCCGAACTGCTGGCCCGCCTGGACCGGGCGTGCGCGGAGCTGATCGCCGACCCGGCCAGGATCGACCGCGTGCGGGCCGGCGTCGAACGGCTCTCGCAGGCCCTCGCCTCGCACTTCGCCTACGAGGAGGAGGAACTGGCCGAGGCCGTCGGCCGCCTGGAGATCGGCCTCTAACCCGAGGAGCCGTCGTGGACGTGTCCGCGCCCGTGTGGTGGCTGACGATCCTGGGGATCGCCGGCCTGCTGCTGTTCGACTTCTTCTTCCACGTACGGCGGGCGCACGTCCCCACGCTGCGCGAGGCGGCCGTCTGGTCGAGCCTGTACGTCGGAATCGCGCTGCTGTTCGGCGTGGGCGTGTGGGCGTTCGGCGGCGCCGAGCCGGGCGCGGAGTACTTCGCCGGGTACGTGACCGAGAAGGCGCTGTCGGTCGACAACCTGTTCGTCTTCCTCGTCATCATGGCGAGCTTCCGGGTGCCGCGCGCCGACCAGCAGAAGGCCCTGCTGTTCGGGATCGTGTTCTCGCTGATCGCCCGGACCGGGTTCATCCTCATCGGGGCCGCGATGATCGAGACGTTCGCCTGGGTGTTCTACGTCTTCAGCCTGATCCTGCTGCTCACCGCGGGCAACCTGCTGCGGCCCGAGGGCAGCGAGGGCCACACCGACAACTTCATGGTCCGCCTGGCCCGCAGGGTGTTCCGCGCCTCCGACACCTACGACGGCGACCGGCTGTTCACGGTGCGGGACGGCAGGCGGGTGATGACGCCGATGTTGCTGGTCATGGTCGCCCTGGCCGGCACCGACGTGCTGTTCGCGCTCGACTCCATCCCGGCCATCTTCGGCCTCACCCAGAACGTCTACCTGGTCTTCACCGCCACCGCCTTCTCCCTGCTGGGGCTGCGCCAGCTCTACTTCCTCATCGACGGCCTGCTCGACCGGCTCATCTACCTCGCCTACGGGCTGGCGGTCATCCTGGCCTTCATCGGCGTCAAGCTGGGGCTGCACGCGCTGCACGAGAACAACGTGCCGTTCGTCAACGACGGCGAGCCGGTGAACGTGACCGAGATCAGCACCGGGCTGTCCCTGTCGGTGATCGTCGGCGTGCTGCTCGTCACCGTGGCCGCCTCGCTGGCCAGCCCCCGCGGCCGGGCGCAGAACGTGCTGTCGGCCGTGCGCCGGCACGCCCAGGACTACCTCGACGTGGAGAAGGACCCGGCGCGGCGCGAGGAGGTCTACCGCGACCTGCTCGCGGCCGAGGCGCGGCTGGCCGAGCTGCCGGACCGCCAGCGGGCCCACGCCGCCCGGGACGAGTCGCTGGCGGCCCTGGTGGCCCGGGCGCACGCCGAGCACGACTCCTCTAC
Organism: Nonomuraea sp. NPDC047529; assembly: GCF_040642995.1. Classification (NCBI taxonomy): domain Bacteria; kingdom Bacillati; phylum Actinomycetota; class Actinomycetes; order Streptosporangiales; family Streptosporangiaceae; genus Nonomuraea; species Nonomuraea sp. NPDC047529. The sequence goes on from NZ_JBEYTJ010000014.1 coordinate 188,932, forward strand.
GTCTGGGTGACCTGACGGGAGGTCAGCGGCGCCGCGATGTGCTCCAGCGGGGTGCGCTCCGCCTTCACCCCGAACGCGATCTCCACCAGCCCCGCCGCCACCATCATCGCCGCGCCGAAGCAGTAGCCGTAGAACAGCCTGGTCGGGTCGGGGTTGTGCTGGTCGCCGATGAGCGAGGCGAAGACGGTCGGGCCGAACGCCCCCGCGACCTGCCCGAGCGCGAAGAAGATCGCGATGGCCTGGGCCCGCAGCTCGATCGGGAAGATCTCGCTCACGGTCAGGTACGCCGAGCTGGCCGCCGCCGAGGCGATGAAGAAGATCACCGACCAGAGCACGGTCTGCGTGACCGCCGTCAGCAGCCCCTCCTTGAAAAGCCACCCGGTCACCGCCAGCAGCAGCCCTGAGGCGATGTACGTGCCCGAGATCATCTGCCTGCGCCCGACCGTGTCGAACAGCCTCCCCAGCAGCAGCGGCCCGAGCAGGTTCCCGGCCGCGAAGGCGAACATGTACTGCGGCACCGAACCCGCCGGGACGCCGTAGAAGTGCGTCAGCACCAGCGCGTACGTGAAGAAGATGGCGTTGTAGAGGAACGACTGGCAGATCATCAGCGTCGCCCCCAGCACCGAACGCTGCGGGTAGGTGCGGAACAACGTCCTGGCGACCTGCGACAGCGGCGCGTGGTGCTCGGGGACGACCTCCAGCGCCTGGTCCTGCGGCACCGGCTCCAGCCTGACCCGGTCCTCCCGCTCGACCTCCCGCTCGATGCGGCCGACGACCTCCTCGGCCTCCTCCTCGCGGCCGTGCGTCATCAGCCAGCGCGGGCTCTCCGGCAGGTGCCTGCGCAGCCGCCAGATGGCCAGGCCGATCACCGGCCCGACCACGAACCCCAGCCGCCAGGCCCAGTCGGGGTCCAGCGGCCCGCCCGGGTGCAGCAGCAGGAACGTGGCCGAGGTCGCCAGCAGCGACCCCAGCCAGTACGTGCCGTTGATGGCCAGGTCGACGTGGCCCCGGTAGTGGGAGGGGATCATCTCGTCGATGGCGGAGTTGACGGCCGCGTACTCGCCGCCGATGCCCGCCCCGGCCACGAAACGCAGCAGCAGGAAGCTCCACAGGTCCCACGACAGCGCGGTCAGGCCGCTGGCGACCAGGTAGATGCCGAGGGTGAGGATGAACAGCTTCCTGCGGCCGAGCCGGTCGGACAGCCAGCCGAAGTAGAGCGCGCCGACCACCTCGCCCATCAGATAAACGGTGGCCGACAGGCCCACCTGCGTGGAGGTGAAGCCGAGCGTGTAGGGGCGCTGCAGGAACGCCCCGACGTTGCTGGCGATGGTGATCTCCAGCCCGTCGAGCACCCAGGCCACGCCGAGCGCGATCACCAGGCGGGTGTGGAACGGCGCCCACGGCAGGCGGTCCATCCGGGCGGGGACCAGGCTGCGCACGACGCCGTCCTTGCTCATGCCTCCCTACTCTAGGTGACCGGGCGATCACCCGTCGGCGCGGGCGCCGTTGCCGTTGCCGTCGTAGCCGAGCAGTCGCATGGCCGTGTCCGGGTCCATGGCCGCGGCCAGGAGCTGGGCCCGCCGGTGGGCCTCGTCGCGCTCGCGTTCCACCTTGGCCTGCGCCGTCCGTACGCCCCTGACCGCCACGAACGCCAGCCCGGAGCCCACGATCACCCCGACGACCACGACGAACAGCAGGAGCAGCAGGGCCGGCGAGGCGAGCGCGGGAGCCGCCGCGACGCCCGCGCCCGGCGCTGTGCCGGACCCTGTGATAGGCGCTGTGCCGAACACTGTGCCGGTCACCGCGAGCCCCGCGATGAGGGCCAGCGCGATCAGGCCGAGCAGGCTGGCCACGACCAGCCAGACCCGCCCGGCACGCCGCCGCCGCCGGGGCTCGGGGACCGCCACCGGGGAGCCCACCAATGGAACCGTGCCCGGAACCGTGCCCGGAACCGCGGCCGACGCCACACCCGCCACCGGGACCGCGGCGGGTCTCGGGCCGGGCGACCAGGGCACGAACTCGGGCCGGTCCACGGCCTGCGCCACCCCCTGGTCGAGCCGGGTGACCTCCGCCGTGATCACCTGCGCCACCGCCGTGCCGGCGCCCGCCGCCGGAGCGGCGAAGGCCGCCGCCCGTGGCTCGGCCCGCTCCTCCACCGGGCCGGGCAGCTCGCGATCGATGCGGCTGTGCTCCTTGTGCGCCCTGGCCGCGTCGTGGTGGTAGTCCTCAAGCTGCTCGTAGAGCTCGTCGGAGGCGTAGATCGTGCCGTTGACGAGCGGTCCGGGCTCCCTGCGGATGACGGCCACCACGTCGTCGCCATTGAGCGTCTTGTGCGTCTCCAGCGCGTGTGCCAGGCACAGCACCTCCCTGCGGTGCTCCTCCAGCAGCCGCTCGGTCTTCTCCAGCAGCCGCACCAGGTTGAACTCGATCCGCTCGCCCAGCACGTCGGGCGTCAGGTCGGGCTGGGCGCGCACCGGCTCGCGCTCGGTGATGCCGATGCCGCCGCCCGCGCCGCCCCGGCCGCGCACGGACTTGCCGCCGTGGATGTCCAGCTCCTGGAGCGCGGGCAGCGAGGTGACGCCGGACCCCATCCCCCAGTACGACTCCATCAGCGCGGTGAGGAACGTGGCCGCGTGCAGGTCGCCGGAGACGCCGGAGGAGTTGTCCTCGCCGAAGAACATGCGCTCGCCGGCCAGCGAGGCCAGGGAGACCATGATGTCGGCCTCGTACTCGGACTTCCAGCGGGTGAACTGGTCCTCGGGCTTGATCGAGGCGACCATGCCCAGGTAGTCGGCGCCCTTCTCGATGGTGGCGATGTCGATCTCCAGGTGGAACCGGGTCACGTACGCCACCACCGCGTGGCACGCCTCGTGCACGGCCACCGCGTGCCGCTCGCGCTCGATGTACTCGACGTCCTCGGGGGGGCCGAGCTGCTTGAGCCGCTTGGCGCGCAGCACGTCCGACCAGGTGATGACCTCCCGCCCGTCGCGGATGGCGGTGATCAGCGACTCGTTGACCAGGTCCTTGATCGTGGCCCCGGTCGCGTACGGCGTGATCGTGGCCAGCTTGTCGACCTGCTCCTCGGTGAGCTCGTGCTCGACCTTGTCGAAGTAGCCCTGGTACGTCCGGACCCGTCCGGCCTTGGACGGGTAGCCGACCTTGTAGATGCGGTCGATGCGGCCCGGCCGCAGCAGCGCCTCGTCCAGCGCGTCGGGCCGGTTGGTGGCCATCATGACGAGGATGCGGTATTTGGGCGGCGGCTTGGGCCGCATCCCGAGCAGCCGCCTGACCAGCCGGTTGAAGAAGCCACGCGGCTTCTTGAGCCCGGACAACTCGGTGAGCAGCGCCTGGAGGGTGCCGGGGTCGCCGCTGTTCATCATGCCGCCGCCGGCGAAGAAGCGCTCGCGCCAGGTGCCCGGCGGGTCGTCGGCCTCGCGCCGCCCCTTGAAGGCCAGCACCGAACGGGTCTCCTCCGACAGGTACGTCAGTCCGTGGCAGCCGGAGTGCGCCGAGAAGCCGCCCTGCCCGGGAGGCCCCTGCTGGGCCAGCTTGCCGCGCTTGCCGAGCGAGTCGGCCTCGTCGAAGAAGACGATCACGCCGCCGTACCGCAGCGCCAGCTTGCGCAGCTTCCTGAACAGGCCCTTGACCTTCAGGATGCCGATGCCCATGAACATGTTCGTGAAGGCTCCCGGATCCACGAACACGTACGGCTTGCCGGTCTCGCCGGCCACGGCCTCGGCCATCAGGGTCTTGCCGGTGCCGGGCGGGCCCCACAGCAGCAGGCCGCTGGGCACGTATCCGCCGCGTCGCTCGATCTCGTCGGGCCGCTCCAGGAAGACGATGTTCTCCTGCACCCGCTCGACCACGTGGTCCTGGCCCCAGACGTCGGCGAAGCGGGTCTTGATGTCGTCGGGGAAGTACGTCTCCACGCCGCCCCTGGACAGGAACCAGAACAGGCCGACGAACTGGATGATGACGAAGAAGAACAGGAAGACGATCTGCATCAGGAACGGCAGCGCCTGCCAGATCAGCGTCGGCGCCTGCAACAGGGCGACGAACGGGCTGACGTCCAGCACCGCCCCCGCCACGAGCGCGGTCAGCGTGACGAAGAAGGCGATCTTCAGGGCTCTGGAGATGCGGTACCTGGTCCAGTCGTCGAAGCGCCGGTGCGTCCACCGTTCGAACCCGCCGAAGACCTTCTGGCTCCAGAACCGGTGGTAGCCCGACCAGTGCTCGCTGACCAGGAAGTGCAGTTGCCGCGCGGCCTCGGCGCCGAGCAGCCAGAAGATCCACTGGTACTCGTAGCCGATCTTCTGTGCCGCCTCGGGGAAGGTCACCACGCCCGTCCAGTCGGCCATCACCTTCCAGGTGAGGATCAGGTAGGCCAGGACCAGCGCGACGAGGAACTTGCTCCGGTCCCAGAACTGCATCTTCTTCCTGGTCACGGAGTCCGGGTCGGAGGGCCCGCTGCCGGGGGCGCGCAGCCCTTCGTGCTGAATGGTGGTGGTCACTGGCGCTCCCTCATCCGGGCACCCGGAGCAGCTTGAAAGAACCCGCGATCTTGTCGAACTCGGCGCCGCGGTCGCGGAAGCAGGTCGCCTGGCAGCCGATGAGCATGACCGAGACCGTCGCGCCCTTCTCGTCGAGAATCGCGGTCTGGTCGAACGTCTGGACGCCGAGGCCGATCTGGTAGTTGAAGCGCACCCGTACGCCCTTGGCGCCGTCGTCCAGAATGAGCACGTCGTCGCTGAGGAGCTCGAAGTTCGCGAACATCGGCGGCCGGCCGGTGGTCGTGACCTTCTGCTCGTACAGCTCGCGCATCGTGTCGGTCACCGGCAGGACGAAGTCGCGCAGCCGGTTGAGCGAGATCGCGTCGCGCTGCTGCTCGGTGAGTTTGTGCACGGTGGCGTACACGAAGGGGTCGGACGAGCTCAGCAGGTGGTTGACCGACGGCTCGGACGACTGGTCGAACGCCGTGGACCAGACCCGCTGCGCGCGTGTCGCCGCCGCCAGCGAACCGGGTTGGTCACCCGTCAGATACAGTTCGATCGGATAGGCGTTGAGCTGGGTGAACGAGGCGGGCACCTTGAAATAGGTGGTGCCTTCCCTGTCCCGTACGTAGGTGAAATCCGGCTGCCCGCAGGCCGACAGCATGAGGATCGCGACCATGAGCGCGATCCAAGCCCGTGTCTTTTTCACCAGGGCTTACCTCCGCTTTACGGACCAACGCAGTTGTTGTGCCCGCTTTCATGCGGAATGAGGCCGGATGCGCGCTGAGAAATCTTGACCAAATCTTGGCCATTGATTGGCTTTACTTGTTACAGATCGACAAAACATGGTATGCGCCAGGCCGCCACACTCTACGGTCGCCCGGGATACAACGTTCCTGCAACCCCCATTGGTTCACCACAGGAAGTAGCAAAGGATATGAGGACGCCCATCCCGAGCCTCGGAGCGCACCATGAAAGAACCCGCGACGGAGACCGTGGACTCCTTCGGCATGACGGCTGAGCGGCAGTTCGCCGACCTGTGGTCCAGGACCGCCCTGTCGGTCAAGGAGCGCCGGCTGCTCCTGCTCGGGCTGCTCGTCGGACAGGGGCTCGACGACATGACCGGCGTGCAGCTCGACGTCGCGCTGCGTGCGGGCGACCTGAGCGAGACCGAGCTGCGCGAGGTGGTGGTGTTCCTGACCCACTACGCTGGATGGACGCGCGGATCGCGGCTCAACGACCAGGTCGAGGAGCTGATCGAGCGGGTCAGGCAGGCTCGATCCGGTAGAGCGGACCCCGCAGGCTGAGCGCGTACAGCTCGCCGTCGAGCCCCTCCCCGAACGACGAGAGCTGCTCGACCCTGCCGATCTCGGCCGCCTTCGACGGCTCGCCCGCGGGCGCGGCCCTGACCCAGCCCGCGCAGAAGTCCCCGTACAGGAAGCTGCCGCGCAGCCAGGACAGCGCGGCGCCGCGGTAGACGTACCCGGCGATCACCGAGCAGTTGCCGTCCTTGTGCAGCGGGTAGGTGATGACCGGCTCGGTCAGGCCGCGGCCCGTGCCGCCACGGAAGGGCCGCTCGCCCTCGCGCAGGTTCCAGCCGTAGTTCTCGCCGCCCTTGGAGGCGGCCGGCTGGTGGTCGACCTCCTCCGCCGAGTCCTGGCCGACGTCGCCGATCCACAGGTCGCCGGTCCGCCGGTCGAAGCCGAACCGCCAGGGGTTGCGCAGGCCGTAGGCCCAGATCTCGGCCCGCGCGCCGTCCTTGCCGACGAACGGGTTGTCCTCGGGCACCTTGTACGGCCTGCCGCGCGGGTCGATGCGCAGGATCTTGCCCAGCAGCGTGCCGAGGTCCTGGCCGTTGCCCTGCGGGTCGCCCGCGCTGCCGCCGTCGCCGAGCCCGACGTAGAGGTGGCCGTCGGGGCCGAAGGCGAGCTGGCCGCCGTTGTGGTTGGCGTAGGGCTGCTCCTGGGTGAGCACGTCGCGCCGGCCGGTGGCGCGCCGGCCGTCGAAGGCCCATTCGGTGACGTGGGTGGCGCCGCGCGCGTCGGTCCAGTCGAGGTAGAGCCAGCGGCCCGAGGGATGGAAGGCCACGCCGAGCAGGCCCTGCTCGTTGCCGCCGCTCACCTCGCCCGACAGGTCCACGACGACGTCGCCGTCGGTGGCGCGCAGCCGGCCGCCCTGTTCGGCGACGTAGAGCCGCTCGTCGCCCGCGCGCACGGCGAGGGCGGCCGGCCGCGGGGGCCGGCGATGCTCGCCGAAGCGGCCCGGCGCGGGAGCGCGGATCG